>WHUB01000028.1:35064-45714 GCA_009377395.1 Actinophytocola sp.
CGCGGGCGCCGACGAGGCCGTCGAGGAGCTGCACGAGATCAAGGACTTCCTGCAGTATCCCGCCCGCTACCAGGCGCTCGGCGCGAAGATCCCGAAGGGCGTGCTGCTCTACGGTCCGCCGGGCACCGGTAAGACGCTGCTCGCCCGCGCCGTCGCCGGTGAGGCGGGCGTGCCGTTCTACACCATCTCCGGCTCAGACTTCGTCGAGATGTTCGTCGGTGTCGGCGCCTCCCGGGTCCGCGACCTGTTCGAGCAGGCCAAGCAGAATGCGCCGTGCATCATCTTCGTGGACGAGATCGACGCGGTCGGCCGGCAGCGTGGCGCCGGGCTCGGCGGTGGCCACGACGAGCGCGAGCAGACGCTGAACCAGCTGCTGGTCGAGATGGACGGCTTCGACTCGCGCGGCGGCATCATCCTGATCGCGGCCACCAACCGGCCGGACATCCTCGACCCGGCGCTGCTGCGGCCGGGCCGGTTCGACCGGCAGATCCCGGTCGCCGCGCCGGACCTGCGCGGTCGCAAGGCGATTCTGAAGGTGCACTCCAAGAGCAAGCCGCTCGCGCCGGACGTCAACATCGACGGGCTGGCCAAGCGCACCGTCGGCATGTCGGGCGCCGACCTCGCCAACGTGCTGAACGAGGCCGCGCTGCTCACCGCGCGGACGAACGGCACCATGATCGACGACCACGCGCTCGAGGAGTCGGTCGACCGAGTCATCGGCGGGCCCGCCCGCAAGAGCCGGATCATCTCCGAGAAGGAGAAGAAGATCACCGCCTACCACGAGGGCGGGCACGCGCTCGCCGCGTGGGCGATGCCGGACATCGAACCGGTCTACAAGCTCACCATCCTGCCGCGCGGGCGCACCGGCGGGCACGCGCTGCTCGTCCCGGAGGACGACAAGGAGCTGATGACCCGCTCGGAGATGATCGGGCGGCTGGTGTTCGCGATGGGCGGACGCACCGCCGAGGAGCTCGTCTTCCACGAGCCGACGACCGGTGCGTCGTCGGACATCGAGCAGGCCACCAAGATCGCCAAGGCGATGGTCAAGGAGTACGGCATGAGCGCCCGGCTCGGCGCCGTGCGGTACGGCCACGAGCAGGGCGACCCGTTCCTCGGCCGCTCGGCGGGCAAGGAGGCCGACTACTCGCTCGAGGTCGCGCACGAGATCGACGAAGAGGTGCGCAAGCTGATCGAGACCGCGCACACCGAGGCGTGGGAGGTGCTGTCCACCTACCGCGACGTGCTCGACGACCTGGTGTACGAGGTGCTCGAGAAGGAGACGCTGACCCGCAAGGACCTCGAGCGGATCTTCACCCGGGTGGCGAAGCGGCCCAGGATCACGGTGTTCAACGAGTTCGGCGAGCGCAAGCCGTCGGAGAAGCCGCCGATCAAGACGCCGGGGGAGCTCGCGATGGAGCGGGGCGAGCCATGGCCACCGCCTCCGCCGCAGCCGCAGGAGCCCGTCGCCGAGCAGCCCGGGCAGCCGCAGTACGAGCAGGAGCCGCAGTACCAGCCCGATCGGCCCACGGCGGAGCAGCCCGCTCCCGCCCCGGTGTCGTGGGGCGACGAGCGGGAGCGCGGCCGTGGCCCGGACAACCCGTTCGCCTACCGCCCGAACGGCGAGTCGAACGGCGGCCAGCGCGGCGAGCGGCAGTACGGCGGCGACAGCGGTCCGGAGGGCCGCAACGGCCCGCCGAACTACGGTGCGCCCCCCGGCTGGCGGCCCGCGACCTGGCCGGAAGGCAGCGGCCGCGAGCGGCACAGCGGTGACCTTGACGAGCAGGATGGCCAACATCGACGGTGAGCACCCCCACCTGCGGGTGGAGGACGACGAGTTCGAGACCGTGATCGAGCCGCCGGGCGGTCCGGTCTTCGATGCCGCGCGCGCCGAGAAGGCGGTGCGGGAGCTGCTCGTCGCCTGCGGCGAGGACCCGGACCGCGACGGTCTGATCGAGACACCGGCCCGGGTGGCCCGCGCGTACCAGGAGATGTTCGCCGGGCTGCACACCGACCCCGAGGCCGTGCTCGACCGGACTTTCGACGAGAGCCACGAAGAGCTCGTGCTGGTCAGCGACATCCCGCTGTACAGCACCTGTGAGCACCACCTGGTGCCGTTCCACGGGGTCGCTCACGTCGGCTACATTCCCGACGAGCGGGGCAGGGTCACCGGGCTGTCCAAGCTGGCGCGGCTGGTCGACCTCTACGCCAAGCGGCCGCAGGTGCAGGAGCGGCTCACTTCGCAGATCGCCGACGCGCTCGACCGCAAGCTCGGTCCGCGCGGCGTCATCGTCGTCATCGAGGCCGAGCACCTGTGCATGGCGATGCGCGGCATCCGCAAACCGGGTGCGCGCACCACGACGTCCGCGGTCAGGGGGTTGCTCAAGACGTCGTCCGTGACCCGCGCCGAGGCGCTGGACCTGATCAAGGCAAGGCGGTGACGCCGGTGACCTCGCCACACCCGGACCTGCCCCGGCCCGGCCGATGCGCGGTGATGGGCGTCCTGAACGTCACGCCGGACTCGTTCTCCGACGGCGGCCGGTACCTCGACGTCGACGACGCGCTCGCGCACGCGCGGCAGATGAGCGAGCGCGGCGCCGATCTGATCGACGTCGGCGGCGAGTCGACCCGGCCCGGCGCGGAGCGCGTCGACGCCGACGTCGAGGCGAAGCGCGTCGTGCCGGTCATCAAGGCGCTCGCCGCGGAGGGCATCGCGCTCTCGGTCGACACCACCCGGGCCGCCGTCGCCGAGGCCGCGCTCGACGCGGGCGCGACGGTGATCAACGACGTCTCCGGCGGGCTTGCCGATCCCGGCATGGCCGGCGTCGCCGCGCAGGCGGGCGTGCCGTTCGTGCTGATGCACTGGCGCGGCCACAGCAAGCGGATGGACGCGCTGGCCAGCTACGACGACGTCGTCGCCGATGTGCGCGACGAACTGTTCGAGCGGGTGGACGAGGCCGTCGCCGCCGGGGTCGCCGAGAACGCCATCGTGCTCGACCCCGGGATCGGTTTCGCCAAGCACGCCGAGCACAACTGGGCGCTGCTGAACCGGCTCGACGCGCTGGTCTCGCTCGGCTTCCCGGTACTCGTAGGGGCGTCGCGCAAGCGGTTCCTCGGCGCGCTGCTGGCAGACGCCGACGGCACCCGGCGCGAACCGGCCGGCCGCGAGGACGCCACCGCCGCGGTGTCCGCGCTGTCGGCGGCGCACGGGGCGTGGGGCGTGCGGGTGCACGATGTCGGCCCCTCGCTGGACGCGGTGAGCGTCGCCGCGGCGTGGCAGCGGGGCGGGCGTTCGTGACCGACCGGATCGCGCTGACCGGACTCCGGGCGTTCGGCAGGCACGGCGTATTCGCGCAGGAGCGCCGGGACGGCCAGGAGTTCCTGGTCGACATCGTGCTGCGCCTCGACCTCACCGCCGCGAGCAGGTCGGACGCGCTCGCCGACACCGTCGACTACGGCGCGCTCGCCGAGATCGCGGTCAAGGTCGTCGGCGGCGATCCGTATGACCTGATCGAGTCGGTCGCGGGCCGGATCGCCGAGGAGGTGCTCGCCGACGAGCGCATGGCGGGCCGGATCGAGTCGGCCGAGGTGACCGTGCACAAGCCGGGCGCGCCGATCCCGCACCGGTTCGCCGACGTCGCGGTGACCGTCACCCGCAGCCGCTGATGTCCCGCGCCGTCCTCTCGCTCGGCTCCAACTTGGGAGACCGCCTCGGTTACCTGCGGCTCGCCGTCAACGGGCTGGCCGACCCGCTGGTCGCGGTGTCGCCGGTGTACGAGACCGAGCCGTGGGGCGTGACCGACCAGCCGGACTTCCTCAACGCGGTGTGCGTCGTCGACGACCCGGCTCGCGGCGAATGGGACTGGCTGGCCGCCGCACAGGAGCTGGAACAGCGGGCGGAACGGGTCCGGGAGCAGCGCTGGGGGCCGCGCACCCTCGACGTCGACGTCGTCACCGTCGACGGCGTCCGCTCCGACGACCCCCGGCTGCTGCTGCCACACCCCGGCACGCCGAGCCGGGCGAGCGTGCTGGTGCCGTGGTGCGACATCGAGCCGGACGCCGTGCTCCCCGGCCACGGCCGGGTCGTGGCCCTGCTCGCCGCCCTCCCCGAGGCCGAGACGGCCACGGTCCGGCCCCGTCCCGACCTCACCCTGTCTTGACCTACCCTGGCGGAATGCACTTCACGCGGACGCGGGATCTGCTGCTGTCGGGTGTCGTCGCGCTCGCCGTCGGCCTCGCGATCTTCGACCTCGCGTACGGGTCGATGGAAAGCATCCCGCGCTTCGCAGGTGGGATGCTGCTGATCCTCGGACTGCTCGAACTGATCGGCGGCTTCGTCGTCAGGGACCGGATCCAGACCGGACGGATGACCGAGGCCATCGTCGTCTCCCGGGTGGTGATCATCGCGAAGGCGTCGTCGCAGCTCGGCGTGATCATGCTCGGTGGCTGGCTCGGCGCGCTGCTCTACCTCGGCGCCCACAGCACCACACTGGTCGCGGCCAAGGAGGACATCCCGAGCACGGTGATCGGCGCGATCTGTGCCGCGGCGCTCCTCGCGGCGGCGGTGTGGCTCGAGTACTGCTGCCGTACTCCCCGAGATCGGGATCGCGACGACAGTGAAATACGTCGGAAGTAGACAATCGTCACGAGCAAGGTCTCGACTCGATAACTTGCGAGGTACGCTCTAGGCCATGACTGGCGCGGGAGCGACGGCAAACGGCCGTGACGGGGGCAGGCCGTGGCTGATCGCCGGCGCCGCTTGCGCACTCGTCGCGACGGCTGCGCTGATGCTCACCGACGACCCTCGCTGGCTACGCCTGGGCATCGTCGCCGCGTTGTGGGCAGCGTTGCTGGGCGGGTTCCTCGCGACAAAGTACCGCAGAGAGGCGGAGAGCGCGTGGGACTCGCTTGCCGATGCGCAGCACATCTACGAGCTGGAATTGGAGCGCGAGATCACGGCACGCAGGGAGTACGAACTCGAACTCGAAGCGGCCAGCCGTCGCCGGGTCGAGCACGATACCCAATGGGAGATTCAGCAACTGCGCGCGGAGGTCATGGAGCTGCGGGACACCCTGCAGCAGCTCATGAGCGGCGAGGTGATGTACGAGCGGGCCGTGCTCACCGAGCAGTCCACCCGCAGGCGCTCGGCACAGGTCGACGGCGGTCCGCCGACCCAGATCGGCGGTTCGCCGCAGTACGAGGAGGTCGCCGCCGAGCGGACCCACGTCATCTCGCGGGTGATCACCTCGAACAGGCAGGCGCCACCCCGGGAGCAGCCGGCCTACATCGACGAGCCACGGCATGAGCTGGAGCCGCCGCCGAGGCAACTCGAGTCGCCACGGCCGGCGCCGGTCAGCGAGCAGCCGCAGTACGGCGACGACTTCTCGTTCGGCGACCACGTCGCCGGCAACGGCAACGGCCATGCCGGTGCCAACGGCGCCGGGAGCAGGTACGTGCTGCCCACCTACTCGCTGTACGAGCCCGAGCCGCCGAGCGCGGTCAACGGCAACGGGGCGAACGGCCACGGCGCCAACGGCAGGCACGGCTCGGACAACGGCGACCTGTCGTCCCTGCTGGGTGCGCCCGACGGGAGCAACGGCCATCGGCACCAGCAGCCGCAGGACGAGCACTCCTGGTTCACGCCGAGCGCGCCGGTGACGCCGGAGCCGGACGAGCAGGCGGGCGGTTCGCATCGGAAGCCGGATCCGGAAGCCAACCAGTCGCTGCCGCCCGGCGCCAGGGAGATCCAGCAGCAGCGGCCCGGTGGTCGCAGGCGCAAGCCGGACGACGAGGACGACCTGCGGCCGCCTCAGCCACCACCACCACCACCCGCGCCGCCGCAGCCGGAGGAGGACGGCTCGCACGCCAGCGGCCGGTCGGTGCACGACCTGCTCGCCGCGCACGGCAGGGACACGGCGGGCCGCCGCCACCGCTACCGCGACTGACCTGCCCGCTGCGCAGCGAGAATCACCTCACCGTCGCGTGGTCCTCGTCACCTCGGCCCGGCGCGACCCCGGTTCGGTGAGCTACGCTCGCGACGTCGTCCGGTACCCGCGTACACGGAGCGGGACTGGAACGAGTGAAGGAGCATGCGATGACGATGCGTCGGCCCCGGCTTGCCGTCGGCGTGGTGTCGGCGGGGCGTGTCGGCAGTGTTCTCGGCGCCGCCCTCGCCCGCGCGGGCCATATCGTCATCGCGGCATCGGGCATCTCCGCCGACTCCGTCCGCCGCGCCGAGGAACTGCTGCCCGGCGTGCCGCTGCTGCCGCCGGATGAGGTGGCGCGCAAGGCGGATCTCGTCCTGCTGGCGCTGCCGGACGACGCGCTGGCGGGCACGGTCAAGGGCCTCATCGCCACCGAGTCCCTGTCGAACGGCAAGATCGTCGTGCACACCTCGGGGGCCCACGGCGTCGACGTGCTGCGACCGGCGGCCGAACGCGGCGTGCTGTGCCTCGCGCTGCATCCCGCGATGACCTTCACCGGTCGCGAGGAAGACCTGGAACGGCTCGCCACGGCGTGCATCGGCGTCACCGCGCCCGACGACGAGCAGCAGGCCGCCAGCGTCGGCTCCGCGCTCGCGGTCGAGATGGGGGCCGAACCGGTGGTGATTCCCGAGGCGGCCCGCCCGCTGTACCACGCCGCGCTCACCCACGGCGCCAACCACCTGATGACGCTGGTCGCCGACTGCCTCGAAATCCTGCGCGGCGCGGGCATCGACAACGCCGACCGGCTGATCGCGCCGCTGCTGTCCGCCGCGCTGGACAACGCGCTCCGCCGGGGCGACAAGGCGCTGACCGGGCCGGTCGCCCGCGGCGACGCGGGCACCGTCGACACCCACCTGCGGGTGCTCGGCGAGCACGCGCCCGAGGTGCTGCCGGTCTACGCCACCCTCGCGCGCCGCACCGCGACCAGGGCAGCCCGCTCCGGCCTGCTGCGCGCCGACGCCGTTGCCGACATCGACGCCGCATTGGATGGCTGGCGATGACACCCAAGTTCACCCGGGGACAGCTCAACGTCTACTCCCGCCCCGACGACGTCCGCCGGACGGCGTCCGCGCTGCGCGCCGTCGGCAGGACCGTGGTGCTGGTGCCGACCATGGGCGCGCTGCACGAGGGCCACCTCGACCTGATCCGCCGCGCCAAGCGGGTGCCCGGCAACGTCGCCGTGGCAGTGTCGATCTTCGTCAACCCGTTGCAGTTCGGCCCGAACGAGGACCTCGACGCCTACCCGCGCACGCTGGAGTCCGACCTCAAGACGCTGGAGCAGGCGGGTGTCGAGCTGGCCTTCACGCCGCAGACGGACGACCTCTACGCCGAGGACGCCTCGGTGACGGTGCATCCCGGCCCGCTCGGCGACGTGCTGGAGGGCGCCCATCGGCCGGGCCACTTCGCGGGCGTGCTGACCGTGGTGACCAAGCTGTTCAACCTCCTGCGGCCCGCCTACGCGATATTCGGCGAGAAGGACTACCAGCAGCTCGTGCTCATCAAGAAGATGGTGCGCGAGCTGAACCTGGACGTCCACGTGATCGGCGCGCCGACGGTGCGGGAACGCGACGGCCTCGCGCTGTCCTCCCGTAACGCCTACCTCTCGCCGGAACACCGCGAGCAGGCCGTCGCGCTGTCGGCCGCGCTGACCGCGGGCGCGCACGCCGGGCCGAACGGGGCTGACGCGGTGCTCGCCGCGGTCTCGGCCACGCTGGCCGCGACCCCCGAGATCGAGGTCGACTACCTCGAACTGCGGGACACGGAACTCGGGCCGCCACCGGCCGACGGCGCGGCGAGGCTGCTCGTCGCGGCGCGGGTGGGCGGCACCCGCCTGATCGACAACGCAGGGCTCGTACTCGGCGCCACGGAGACGTGAGGAGAAACCGATGTTGCGCACGATGCTCAAGTCCAAGATCCACCGGGCCACCGTGACCCAGGCCGACCTGCACTACGTCGGGTCGGTCACCGTCGACGAGGACCTGATGGCGGCGGCCGACCTGCTGCCGGGCGAGCAGGTCGCCATCGTCGACATCACCAACGGCGCGCGGCTGGAGACCTACGTCATCCCCGGCGAGGCGGGCAGCGGGGTGCTGGGCATCAACGGCGCCGCCGCGCACCTCGTGCACCCCGGTGACCTGGTCATCCTCATCTCCTACGGGCAGATGGACGACGCGGAGGCCCGCGACTACCAGCCGAGGGTGATCTTCGTGGACGCCGAGAACAAGATCGTCGACCGTGGCGACGACCCCAGCCAGGCGCCCGCCGACTCCGGCCTCGTCGGCGGCCCGGTGCCGATCTCCCGGCAGGCGGGCGAGATCACCCCGCCGATGCAGGAGACGGTCGACGCCGCCAAGCTCGACGCGCTGCTGCACGCGGAGCACTGACGGTGCTGCTCACCGTCGCCGCGCGCGACACGAGCATCGGGTTCGGCCTCTACGAGGGCAGGGGCGAGTCCGCCCGGCTGATGCGCGACTGGCGGATGCGCACCGATCCCCACCTCACGGCCGACGAGCTGGCGCTGACCATGCGCGGCATGCTCGGCAAGCACGCCGACGAGGTCAGCGGCGCCAGCGTGCTCTCGACCGTGCCGCAGCTGCGGCGCGAGCTGCGCACCATGCTGCGCGGCTACTACCCGGACATCCCGAAGGTCGTCATCGAGCCGGGCGTGCGCACCGGGGTGCCGCTGCTGGTCGACAACCCCAAGGACGTCGGCGGCGACCGGCTGGTCAACGCGCTCGCCGCGCACCGCATCCACCCCGGCCGGGCCTGCGTCGTGGTCGACTTCGGCACCGCGACCGTCGTGGACGCGGTCTCCGCCAAGGGCGAGTTCCTCGGCGGCGCGTTCGCGCCCGGCATCGAGATCTCGCTGGAGGCGCTCGCGGCGCGGACGGCGTCGCTGCGCACCGTCGAGCTGGTGCGGCCCCGCTCGGTCATCGGCAAGACCACCGTCGAGTGCCTGCAATCCGGCGTGCTGTACGGCTTCGCCGGCCAGGTGGACGGTCTGGTGTCGCGGGTGGCCGCCGAGATCGCCGACGGTGAGGCCGAGGTCATCGCGACCGGCTCGCTGGCGCCGTTGATCCTCAAGGAGTCCCGCACCCTCGGCCACCACCGGCCCGACCTCACCCTGCTCGGCCTTCGCTACGCCTACGAACGCAACGTCACCGAGCAGTGACGGTGTGACCCGGGGCGAAACCGGTTCGCGGGCGGCGGAACGGCTTCCGTACGCTAGGTGCCCATGACCGACGACTCGCAGCGCTCCCAGGACGTCCCCGAGCAGATGCGGGTGCGCAGGGAGAAGCGGGACCGGCTGCTCGCCAACGGGATCGACCCGTATCCCGTCGAGGTGCCGCGCACCCACACGCTCGCCGAGGTGCGGGCCGAGCATCCCGACCTGCCCGCCGACACCGCGACGGGCGAGATCGTCGGCGTGACCGGCAGGGTCATGTTCCTGCGCAACACCGGCAAGCTGTGCTTCGCCACGCTGCGCGAGGGCGACGGCACCGAGCTGCAGGCGATGGTGAGCCTGAACGGTGTCGGGGAGGAGTCGCTCGCCAGCTGGAAGGCCCACGTCGACCTCGGCGACCACGTCTACGTGCACGGCGAGGTGATCACCTCGAAGCGCGGTGAGCTGTCCGTGATGGCCGGCTCGTGGCGGATCACGTCGAAGTCGCTGCGGCCGCTGCCGGTGGTGCACAAGGACCTCGCCGAGGAGACCCGCATCCGGCAGCGCTACGTGGACCTGATCGTGCGCCCCACCGCGCGCGCGGTGGTGCGCACCCGGGCGCAGGTAACGCGGGCATTGCGCGACTCGTTCCATCAGCGCGGCTACATCGAGGTCGAGACGCCGATGTTGCAGGCTTTGCACGGCGGTGCCGCGGCGCGTCCGTTCGTCACCGAGTCGAACGCGTTTGACATGGAGCTTTTCTTGCGCATCGCGCCGGAGCTTTACCTCAAACGCTGTGTCGTCGGTGGCTTGGAGAAGGTCTTCGAGATCAATCGAAACTTCCGTAACGAGGGCAGCGACTCATCCCATTCGCCTGAGTTCGCGATGTTGGAGTTTTACGAAGCCTACGCAACGTATGACTCCATGGCGACGTTGACTCGGGAACTGGTGCAGGAGGCCGCAAAAGCCGTCTTCGGTTCCCACATCGTCACTCTTTCTGATGGATCCGAATACGATCTGTCAGGCGAGTGGACAAGTCTGACAATGTATGGCTCGCTCTCGGAAGCGGTTGGTGAAGAGGTAACGCCGGAAACGTCCGACGACAGGCTGCGCGGTTGCGCCAAGGAGCATGACCTCGAACTCGACCCGAAGCTGACTCACGGCAAACTGATCGAGGAACTCTGGGAGCATCTGGTGGGCGACCACCTGTATGCCCCGACATTCGTCAGGGACTTCCCGGTCGAGACGTCACCATTGACCCGGCAGCACCGCAGCAACCCGGATGTCGCGGAAAAATGGGATCTTTACGTGCGCGGTTTCGAACTGGCCACGGGGTATTCCGAGTTGGTCGATCCTGTGGTAGAGCGGGAACGGCTGACCGCACAGGCGCAACTCGCCGCCGAGGGCGACGCCGAAGCCATGCAGCTCGACGAGGACTTCCTGCGTGCGCTGGAATACGGCATGCCGCCGTCGGGTGGTGTCGGGATGGGCATCGACCGGCTGCTG
>WHUB01000028.1:45724-46008 GCA_009377395.1 Actinophytocola sp.
CTGATGGCGCTGACCGGTCTCGGAATCCGCGAAACCATCTTGTTCCCGCTGGTCCGTCCGGAATAGCGGGAACGGTCCATCCTCACCTTCCCGCCTGCTTCTCAGTGACCTTCTCCGGGGTTAGGCCAAGATAGGGAAAGAGTAGGCCAACCTGCAATCGAAAGTTTGCGTTCTTGGTCTATTCCGAGTATTAATGACATGACACTGACTTGAACTAACTGCCTGGCCGAACTCGCGATCATTCGAACAGGCGTAAACCCGGAGGGAACCAATGGCACAGAAGG
>WHUB01000290.1 GCA_009377395.1 Actinophytocola sp.
TGTCGTCGGCGATCACGCGGGGGTTGGTGCCGATCAGCACGGCCACGCTGCGGGGTGTCCGCGTACGACCTCACGTGTAGGGCTCCGTACGACCTGACGTGCAGGTTCTCGGCGAGTTGAGTCCGTTCTCGCCCTGAGGTGGAACACCCTTCGGTTCGTCCACGACCAAGTCGACGAGACCGAAGGGTGACCACCTCACATGATCCTGGATACGGAGTCCTGGATGAACATTCGTCGTTTCCGCGCCCTGCACGAGGCGGGCGCCAGTTATGCCGAGATCGCGCGGGAGTGTGGCTGTGACCCGCGCACCGTGAAGAAGTACCTGTCCCAGGACGGGGTCGCGCTGCCGCCGCGGGCGCCGTCGCGGGCCGGCACCCAGCCGCGGGTGATCGGCCCGTTCACCGAGCTGGTCGACGCCTGGCTGCGCGCCGACGTCACGCTGAAGGGCAGTGTGGTCCATGAGCGGCTGGTCGCCGAGCACGGGTTCAGCGGCCACTACCAGCGGGTGAAGATGTATCTGGTCGAGGCTCGGCCGCGGATCGCCGCCGAGCTTGAGGTTGGTGACGAGAACCGGCTGCGGGGGCTGCACCGCCGGTTCGAGGTGGTCCCGGGCGCGCAGGCACAGGTGGACTGGGGTGAGGAGGGTGACCTGCTCGCCCACGTCGGGATCGGGGCCGTCTACTCGTTCCACATGACGTTGTCGTACTCCCGTGACCCGTTCTGCTGCTTCACCACCAGCATGGACTTGGCCACCTTCTGGGACTGCCACCGCCGCGCGTTCGCCCACTTCGGCGGCGTCCCCGCCGG
>WHUB01000291.1 GCA_009377395.1 Actinophytocola sp.
TGGTGCACTGGACCAGGGAGCTGGCCGCCGACGACTGGTACCTGCTCTGCGCGGCCAGGTCCGGCCTGCAGTTCGTCGCCGAGGAGCTCGCCGGTGACCAGCTGGCCGCGCTCATCCGGCAGGACCGGGTGGCCACGCTGGACGACGCGATGCGCACGTTCGGGCACCCGTTCGGCCCGATACCGCTCACCTCGGTTCCCTCCCGGCTGCACAGGCGGCACAAGTGGTGGCGCTACCCGGCGGGGCCGTCGGAGGCCGACGACCCGCCGACGCTGCAGGCGCTGGTGGTCGAGCTGCGCGCGGAGCTGGACCGCCCGGAGCAGGACCGGTCGACCAAGGCGCCGGCCGACGCGCTGCGGCGGATCCTCGCCGGCTGCGAACGGGTCCTCGACGGCACCCTGCCCGGATTCCGCGGTGCCGACGCGGCCACCGTGAACCGGCTGGTGGCGGACGGATGGAACGCCGCGGCGACGCTCACCGGCCGGCTGCGCGGGTACTTCCAGCCGATCGAGCACCACGCAGAATCATGGGCACTGCCGCCGGGCGGCACCGCCGGCTGACCGCGTCGCGACGCTCGTTCTACGGCGTTCACGGGTGGGTGGCGACAACCCGAGCAGTTACGATGAGTAGTGCGATGATTACTGCTTACCCTCTGGTGCGGTGGCTGCTCGGCACCCTCGGTGCCGACTGGCGGGCGGAGCGGCGCGACCCGCTCGACTATCTGGTGCGCCGGGTGGACGACGAGGACGCCGCCGCCGTGTCCGCCGAGCTGGGTGAGCTGTGCGCCAGGGCGGGCTCGGAGTACG
>WHUB01000292.1:0-492 GCA_009377395.1 Actinophytocola sp.
ACAAGCCCGGTGGTGGCTCCGCGGCCCTGTAGCAACGTATTAGTTGCCACGGTCGAGCCATGCGCGAAGTAGCCAACGAGCTCCGGCCGTGGACATGAGGCGCCCTCACGCAGAATCTGTCGGACACCAGCCACCACGGCCTGCGCCGGGTCTTTGTTCGTGCTCGACACCTTTGCCACGCGAACCATCGCAGTGTCTTCATCGAACAGACAGACGTCGGTGAACGTGCCACCGACGTCGACTCCGAGGCGGTAAGGCATCGTTGCCTCCTCGTGGTTGTGGCCGCAATGGCCGTGTGGTCAGATGACGCCGCGCTCGGCCAGCTCGGCGACCCGGAGGTTGTCGAGGCCCAGCACGGCGCGGTATATCTCGTCGTTGTGCTCTCCCAGTCCTGGTCCGGCACTACGCACTTGGCCTGGCGTCTCGCTGAGCCTCGGAAACACGTTCTGCATCGGCACCTCACCGAGCTCAGGATGCGCGAGCCGCACGATC
>WHUB01000292.1:502-806 GCA_009377395.1 Actinophytocola sp.
CCTTGAAGTGCGGGTCGGCGAACATGTCCCGCGCGGTGTAGATCCGCCCGCCAGGGACTCCTGCCTCGTGCAGGCGCTCCAGTACCTCGTCGGCATCGAACCGAACGGTCCAGTCCGTGATCAGCTCGTCCAGCTCGGCCATGTTCGCGCCCCGCGCCGAATGTGTCGCGTACCGCGCATCACCCACCAGGTCCTCGCGGTCCATGAGCACCGCAAGCCGGGTGAAGACGCTGTCCTGGTTCGCCGCGATCAGGATCAGCTCCCCGCCACGTGTTGGGTACACGTTGCTTGGCGAGACGTTGGG
>WHUB01000293.1 GCA_009377395.1 Actinophytocola sp.
CCGCGGGCGCGCACCACCGACGGCCACGAGGTGCCGCTGAACGCCTACACGCACTTCGCCTCCGACGACCTGCTCACCCGGGTGGTGATGGAGCGGATGCTGGCCGGGGTGGCCACCCGCCGACACGCCCGCACCGCCGAGCCGGTCGGTGACCAGGTGCAGGGTAGGCAGAAGTCGGTGTCGCGCTCGGCGGTGTCACGCCGGTTCGTCAAGCAGACCGAGACCGCGCTGGCCGAGCTGATGGCCCGCGACTTGGCCGGCGAGGACATCCAGGTGCTGATGATCGACGGCGAGCACATGGCCGAGCGGTGCGTCGTGGTCGCGCTGGCCATCACCGCCGACGGCACCAAGAAGCCGGTCGGGCTGTGGGACGGCTCCACGGAGAACAAGACCGTGGTCCGCTGCTTGCTGGCCGACCTCGTCGCCCGCGGCCTGCGCTTCGACGACGGGCTGCTGGTCGTGCTCGACGGCGCCAAGGCCCTGTCGGCCGCGGTCCGGGAGGTGTTCGGCGACAAGGCCTTGGTGCAGCGCTGTACGCTGCACAAGCGCCGGAACGTGGCTGATCACCTGCCGGACAAGGAGAAGGCGTGGGTCGACGCCAAGCTGGTCAAGGCCTTCTGCCACCCCGATCACGACCAGGGGCTACGTAACGCCAAGGATCTCGCCGGGCTGCTCGCCAAGAGCTACCCCGGCGCCGCCGCCAGCCTGCTCGAAGGCCTGGACGAGATGTTCACCGTCGCCCGCCTCGGCATCGACGGCCGCCTCGCCAAGACGCTGAGGACCTCCAACCCCGTGGAGTCAATGA
>WHUB01000294.1 GCA_009377395.1 Actinophytocola sp.
GGCCCCGCAGGGGCCGCCTTGAAGAAGAGAAGAAAGTCTGAACACAAGTGCCGCGTCCTTGTCCGGTGCGTGGCTGCGAGCACGGGAGAGCTGGTGGCGGCGTCGAGCGGGCTGGACCGCACGGGGATGGAGGAGGGCGCGGTGAGAAGACTTAGTCGGCCTGGCCGTCGCTGGCCGGGCGGTTCTCCGTCCAGCCAGACGGAGCGGCTTCGCGAAGAATGGTCAGCGCGGCATCGGGATGCTCGGTGTCGCTGTCGAGTGCGCGGCGGATCGTCTGCCATTGGCGGCGGGTGAGTATGGCGCGGTCAAGGCTGTGCTTGAGTGCGTCGGTCTCGCGGCGGAGGCGTTGATCGTGCACCAGGTCGCGTTCGTCGAGCGCCCATTGGAATAGCTCGGCTGCATCCGATGCGGTGTGCGTGCTGAGGACGATGGGTGGCTCGCCAGCCACACCAATGGCTACCCACTCATCGCCATGGTGCTCGATGACGCCGATGCGAATGGAGACCGCGCGGCTGTCGTCGACGCGGACGCCGTAGATGTCCCAGCCGCCACGCCACTGCTCATCGTCGTGGTCTTGCATTGTCAGCCTCCCGTTATGTCGGCATCGCGAAAGCGGATCAGGTTCTCCACGAAGCGCGCCTGTGCGTCCGGGGTGGCGCGACGGAGCGAGGTGTCGAGCGCGGCCTGGTTGACCGGTCGCGGACGGCTGGGGTTGCTGCGCGTCTCCCATCGGGACACGAGCCGCACGCTCACGCCCAGGTGAGCTGCAAAGTCACGCACGCTCATCCGGCGGGCCGTCCGCAGT
>WHUB01000295.1 GCA_009377395.1 Actinophytocola sp.
GAACGGCATCCGGCACAACACCGGCGATGGCGGCTGGGTCCGCGTCGCCAGCCGGACGAACACCGAGGCAGGTCACGTCGAAGTGGAAGTAAGCAATACCGGCCCGGTGGTACCGCCGTACGAGGTCCCGGCACTGTTCGAACCCTTCCGTCGCCTCGGCGCCGACCGCCTGGTGACTGCCAAGGGCGCCGGCCTCGGGCTGTCCATCGTCCGCTCAGTCGCGAGCGCCCATGGCGGTGACGCCACCGCCCGGCCGCGAGATGACGGCGGCCTGGTGGTCACCATCATCCTGCCGCTGTGCCCCGAAGAGACCCCGACGCGGCAGGAGTGACCTTCGCGACGCCTACGTCAACCCGGATCCACCGACCGGCAGGGTGGACTGCTTTGTTGCGCGTCAGACTTCGTGGCAGGGGAGTTAGTTGCTGATCCCCTCATCTGAGAGCGAGTCTGATAACCATGGCGAGACCACCTGTGATCCCGGCGGAGAATAAGTTGCGGATCGTGTTGAGCGTGTTGGCCGGCGAGGTCTCCATCGCCGAGGCGGCACGTAAGGAGGAGTTTCGGAGCAGTCCATCGGTCGGTGGAAGGCTGAGTTCCTCGAGGCCGGCAGGGCCGGGCTGATCGCGGGCCGTTCCGGACCCTCGACCCGCGAGCAGCAGTGGTGATCGCCGTAGGTGTTGCGCCTCCACGAAATATCACCTCGTGGTTCATTCAACGGGTTGGTCGGCGAGACGCGCCCCCCCGATCCAGGCGTCGGATCCCCGGTTCTCCCGCCTCCTCTAGTCCCGTCCTGCCAGTTGACA
>WHUB01000296.1 GCA_009377395.1 Actinophytocola sp.
CCCCCGCCTGCCCGGCCAGGTTCGCCGGCGAGCGCAGCCCCTCGCGGGAGAGGGTCGTGTTGGCGACGATCACCCCCGCCAGCCCGCGCTCGGCGGCCAGGTCCACGATCGCCTCCAGCTGTCCCTCGCCCAGGTCGGGGGCCACCTTGACCAGCAGCGGGCGCGCCGCCCCCCCGGCCGCGGCCGCCAGCCGCCCGTTGACCTCCTGGAGGGCGGCCAGGATCTCCCCCAGAGGGCCGGCCGCCTGGAGCTCGCGCAGGCCGGGGGTGTTGGGCGAGCTGACGTTGACCGCCACGTAGTCGGCGTAGGGCCAGAGCCGCTCCAGCGAGGCGGCGTAGTCGGCCGGGGCGTCGGCCGACTCGACGACCTTCGACTTGCCCAGGTTGATCCCCACCGGCGCCCGCCGCAGCAGGCCCCGCCGCTCCCAGCCGGCCAGGCGCTCGGCCGTCCCGGCCGCGCCGGCGTTGTTGAAGCCCATCCGGTTCACCAGGGCCCGGTCGGCCGGCAGGCGGAAGAGGCGCGGGCGCGGGTTCCCCTCCTGGGCCAGGCCGGTCACCGTGCCCAGCTCGGCGAAGCCGAAGCCGAGCGCCGGCCACGCCGGCACCGCCCGGGCCAGCTTGTCGAACCCGGCCGCCAGCCCGATCGGGTTGGGGAAGCGCAGCCCCCAGATCCGCTGGGCCAGCCGGCCGCCGCCGTCGGGCGGGCGCCGGACCCGGGCCAGGGCCGGGCCGGCCCGCTCCAGCGCGCGCATGGCCAACTCGTGGGCGTTCTCGGGGTCGAGGCGGAAGAGCAGCG
>WHUB01000297.1 GCA_009377395.1 Actinophytocola sp.
GGCCACGATCCGGCTCGCCTCCACGAGACCCGCCGCCGTCTCCACGAGCGGGATGATTCCCGTGGAACCGGGACGCAGCCCGGCGTCCCGCTCGGCTTCCTCGAGCTGACTCGCGACGTGCCGCACGTCCTCCGGACGCTCGGCCATCGGCAGCACCACGCCTGCCAGGCCGCGGACGACGACCGCGGCGAGGTCGTCAGCGAGCATCCCGGAGGTGAGCGCGTTGACCCGAACCCAGCTCTCGACCCGCTGGTCCGCGGTCGCCGTGAGGGTCTCGCGCACGTGCCGCCGGGCGGCCGGCTTTTCGGCGTCGGCGACCGCGTCCTCGAGGTCGAGGATGACCGCGTCCGCCGCCATGCGATACGCCTTCGGTGTGCGAACCTCGTCGCCGCCGGGGACGAACAAGGGAATGCGCGGCATCAGATCGCGCCGACGTCGCGCAGATCCGCCAGCTCCGCGACGTCGAGCCCCGACAGCACCTCGTCGGTGTGCTCGCCGAGCGACGGCCCAGCCCAACGGACCTTGCCTTGCCCGCGCTCGAGGCGCGGGATGATGCCCTGCATCTTGACCGCGCCCAGGTCGCGATCCTCGACCTCGATGACCGCCTCACGCGCCAGCATGTGCGGGTCCGTGACGAGGTCCTCGACGGTCATGACAGGTGCCAGCGCGCCCTCCCCGGCTTCGAAAGACTCCATGACCTCCCGCAGCGTGTGGCGCTGCATCCAGTCGGCGATCTGCTCGTCGACCTCGTCGGCGTGCTCGAGCCTGGCGGCGTTCGTGGCGTAGCGAG
>WHUB01000298.1 GCA_009377395.1 Actinophytocola sp.
GGTGCGTGTCGATCCCGCCAGGGACCCACACCCGCACCGCCGGTTCCGCGCCTGCCGTCAGCCGGTACTCCACGCCCACGTGCGGTGGTGGGCCGAACAGGGCGCGCCGCCACGCGGGCGGGGCGGTTCCGGTGAGGTCGCGCCACAACCGCAGCCCGCCGGTCAGGGCGTCGGCGGGGTCGAGTCCGGCCGGGGCGAGCACCGTGACCATCCGGGCCCCGGCGTGGCGGGCACGCCGGGCTCGACGCGCCAGCAGCGGGCGCACCAGCAGCACGGCGACCACGCTCGCGGTGATCGCGACCGCTGCGGGCGCGTGCGCCAGTACGATCTCGACCCAGCCGTGGCCGGTGTCGGCCAGCTCACCAAGCTCCGGAAGCCGGGGTAGGCCGGGGGGTTCGTAGACCGGTACGGATGGAACCGGCAGGTCCGGCGGCGGGGGCGGTGCTGGTGTGTTCATGGTTCGGGGTCGCTGTCGGTGTCGAGGGCGGCCAGTTGGGCGGGGTCGGTGGTGATCGCGGCGTCCTCGCTGGGCGAGGCGAGGGTGTGGAAGGCCACGCGGGTGGTGCCGGAGAGCAGCAGCGCGTCCCCGGGATGGGCGGCCAGCAGGTAGCCGCGTTCGCCGTCGGAGAGGCCGAACGCCTCGGCGACGGCGTCGATGGCTTGGGGCGCTTGCCGCAGCAGCACTTGGGTGGCGGCGTTGGCCGCGATGGCTTGCCCGAGGTCGGTGGCGAGCACGTCGGCGGGGTCCTGGGACACGAACGCCAGCCCGGCCCAGTGTCTGCGGGC
>WHUB01000299.1 GCA_009377395.1 Actinophytocola sp.
AGTACGGCGTCAGCGCGCGGTACGCCGCCTCGTGCCTGCGGAACCAGTAGTTCTCGTGGCGAACACCTGGGACTGTACGCTCCCCGGTTTCCGCGAGGCAAGTGGCCTCACCTGCATATTCGTCACTCATGCTTGAATCCATCCGGTTGGACTAGTTCTGTACATCGTTGCTTGCCGTGAGAACTGTCGCTAGTCTGCTCGCGTGGACAACCTATCCGAGTGGGTCGAGGAGTGGGCACTTGAGCTGGGCGCAGGCCGTCCCGGCGCTGAGACGATCACGGTGTATCGCCGTAGCGTCGGCCAGTTCCTGACGTGGCTGGCCGCCCATCACCCGAAGGTCACCACACCGGCCCAGCTCACCCGCGCCCATGTCCGAGACTGGCATGCCCACCTCGCCGAGCAGGGCAAGGCCGACGCCACCCGCCGGGTGCGCGGCATCGCGCTCCGGAAGTTCCTCGCCTACGTCGTCAGCGAGCCGGACAGCGGGCTCGACAGCAACCCGGCCGAAGGCTTCGAGTTGCCGGTCCCGCAGGCCGAGCCGGTGCCGGTGATCTCCGACGCCGACCTGACAAAGCTGATCAGGTCGATGTCCGGCAATGGCTTCGTGGACCGGCGCGACACCGCCATCATCCGGGTGCTGCTCGACTGCGGTCTACGCCGCGCCGAGCTGGTCGGCATCGACACCGACGACCTCGACCTGCGCCACCAACAGATCACCGTCACCGGCAAGGGCAGCAAGATCCGGATCGTGCCGTTCGGCGGCAGGACGGCTCTCGCGCTGCGCA
>WHUB01000029.1 GCA_009377395.1 Actinophytocola sp.
AATGTCACCGGCGAACCGTAGCCCACCTCGGACGAGATCCGGTCCACGGTGTGCTCGGTGGTCTCGAGCAGTTCCTTGGCCGCCGCGATCCGTTCCGCGGCGACCCAGCGCATGGGCGTGGTGCCGACGTCCTGCTCGAACCGCCGGGCGAGGGTGCGGGGCGAGAGGTTCGCCGCTCGTCCCAGCTCGGTGAGCGTCAACGGCCGGCGGAGGTTCTCGCGCAGCCAGACCCGGAGGTGGTCCAACCAGGCGGCTCGGTCCTCCAGCGGCTCCGCGTGGACGTACTGCGCCTGATCACCGTCACGGTGGGCGGCGATGACGAGGTAGCGGGCCGTGTTGTTCGCGGCGCGCTCGCCGTGGTCGCGCCGGATCAGATGCAGGCACAGGTCGAAGCCCGCCGCCGAGCCAGCACTGGTGAAGATGCCGTCGTCCTCCACGTAGAGAGCGCGCGCGTCGAGATTGACGTCGGGATACATCCGCTGCAGCAATGCGGCGTGCCGCCAGTGCGTGGTGGCCCGGCGGCCGTCGAGCAGACCGGCCTCGGCGAACGCGAACGTACCGGTGCACAGCGCCACCATGCGAGCACCCCGATCGGCGGCCCGTCGCAGCTCCCGCACCAGCCGGGAGCCGACCGAGCGCCCCGGTGGCACCGCCGGCACGAGCACCGTGTCGCCCTCGGCCACCGCACTCAGCGGCCGCTGTGGGGCCAGCCGGACGCCGGTGTGGGTACGCACGCCGCGCAGGTCGCCGCACAGCGTCACGTCGTAGAGCGGGCCGTGGCCGGGATCCCAGCCGTAGCCCAGCGCCTCCAGCGGCATGCCGATCTCGAACAGCGTCATGCCGTCGATGAGCGGGATCGTGATCGTCGGACGCAGTGTACCCATGGTGGCAAAATTCTAGCAG
This sequence comes from Actinophytocola sp., assembly GCA_009377395.1. GTDB lineage: Bacteria > Actinomycetota > Actinomycetes > Mycobacteriales > Pseudonocardiaceae > Haloechinothrix_A. Next base: position 904 of record WHUB01000029.1, read on the forward strand.
TTTACGTCAATCTTGCCACTTCCGCAGGACGACGGCTGTTGCGACTCTTGAGTCATGTACTTCGACGACTTCATCGCACACCAGATCCTGCAGACCGACGACTCGCCGTCCTCGCGACTCGCAGGCGCCCAGCCGCCCGACCGGGGCTTGCTCCGCAGTCTGTGGCGCCGCGCCCGCCAGCTCGCCTGGGGAATCGACGCGTTCTCCAGCGTCCGGCACGGCATCGACGTGCCTGCCGACCACGGGGCCCGCAGCCGACCCCCATCGCCGCGATCTTGAGGCGTCAGCCGACGGCAGCGGTCACGCCGCCACCGCCAGGTACTTGGTGTCGAGGTACTCGTCGATGCCCTCGTCGCCGCCTTCGCGGCCGAGGCCGGAGTGCTTGACGCCGCCGAACGGTCCGGCTGGGTTGCTGACCAGGCCCTGGTTGATGCCGACCATGCCGGTCTCCAGTGCCTCGCCGACACGGGTGGCGCGGGCGAGGTCACCGGTGAACAGATACCCGGCGAGCCCGTATTCGGTGTCGTTGGCGGCCGAGCCCCAGCCGCATCGTGGCCGCCGTGAACATCACCGCCCCGAAGACCCGGCTCGGCGACCGGCTCGACGCCGCAGGGCGCTTCGTCGCCAACGCCGCCCAGCAGCTCACCAAACGACTCGCCAACGAGCTGCAGTAGTCACGCAGCACTAGGAGTAGCGGCGGGCGGCGGTGTAGTCGTCCCACATCACCTCGGAGATCTTGACGACATCGCCCTCGGTCGGTGAGTGCACCATCTTGCCGTCACCGATGTAGATGCCGACGTGGGAGACCGGCTGGTAGAAGAACACCAGATCGCCCGGCTGCAGCTGCGAGCGCGAAACCGGGGTGCCCGAGGATGCCTGCATCGAGCTCGACCGAGGAATCGCGATACCAGCCTGCGCATACGCCCACAACATGAGACCGGAACAGTCGTAGGAGTACGGTCCTTCCGAACCGTAGGAGTACGGCTTGCCGCGCTGGCTCATCGCCGCGTCGACCGCCCGCTGCGCTGCGGAGCTCGGCGCGACGATGCTGTCCGGCGGCGCGACGTGCTCACCATAATCGGCCTGCTGCGCCGCCCGCTCCTTGGCGCTCAGCCGCGCGTAGACCCGCCTCGACTTCGCGACCTGCGCATCGAGCGCAAGCTTGCGCGCCGCGATGTCGGCCTGGTGCCGCGCGGCGGCGTCACGCGCCTCGCGGGCACGCTCACGCGCGTCGAGCGCGAGCTGTGTGGCCTGCTTCGCCTGCTCAACGGCTGCCGCAAGCCGCGAGAGCGCGTCATGCTGCTCCTCGGCGAGCACCCGGATCGTCTCAGCGCGTTCCAGTACCTCGCGCTTCGACCCACTGCTGAGCACGAGCGTCATCGGGGCGAGATGCCCGCCGGCGTAGGTGGCGACGGCGAACTCGTCGACCACCGTGCCGTACTTCCGCTCGTCCGCGCGGGCCCGCGACAGCGAGGCGTTGGCATGCGTGAGATCGCCGTTGGCCCGGTGTAGCTTCTGCTTGACCGCGGCGAGCGCGTCCTGCGCCTGAAGATGTCGCTCGTTGAGCCACTCCGCGGCGCGCTTCAGCTCGTTGTAACGTCTCAGAGCCGCCGATGCGGTTCTGGGAGCACGATGCCCCACATCGCCGCTCGGCTCAGCACGTCCCTCGTCACGGCGTTGCGGGAGCGGCACACCGCGGCTGATGCCGACGTGCTCGCGGCGAACATCTCCGAAGTCCACGACCGGCGCCGCCGACGACACCTCGCCGGTTTCGGGAAGCGCCTCCGGAACCAGCACCATCGGCAGCACGAACACGCCGGCCGCCGCGAGCTGCATCACCGGCCACCGCAGCCGGCCCGCACAAACCGCAGCAAGGAAAGGCGCAGTCCGGCGAACACGACCTTGACGACGATGCTTGCTCACGATGGTCACTCGGCCCTGGGGCGCGCCTCTCCTCAACCCTGCGTTTCATTCAGTGACACACCATTCTCACAGAGAACACTCGATCGGGAAAGAACGCTGCACAACCGGGCCGGAATTGACTATTCGTAGTCAAACATCACGGCATTCGTTCAATTACTACCCGATAGGGAATATTGAATCAGCTGTTGGGGGTGGCGAGTTTGCGTGCGAGGCGTTCCGGGTTTGGCCACCGCACGTGGGAGACCCACCGCAGCTTTTCGAACAGCCAGATCACCCTGGCGGAGATGTCGATTTGGCCGCGTTGAACGCCGTGGCGGGCGCCGGTGGGATCGGCGTGGTGGGAGTTGTGCCACGACTCGCCGAATGACAGCACGGCCAGCGGCCAGAAGTTCGCCGACTTGTCGCGGGAGGTGAACGGGCGGTCACCGATCATGTGACAGATCGAGTTCACCGACCAGGTCACGTGGTGCAGTGCGGCGACCCGCACCAGGCTGGCCCAGAAGAACGCGGTCAGCGCGCCCCACCAGGACAGCGTGATCACGCCGCCGAGCACGGCGGGCAGCAGCAGGGTGGCGACGGTCAGCAGCGGGAACAGCCGGTCGACGACACGGATCGCCCGGTCCTTGAGCAGATCGGGCGCGAACCGCTTGGCGTTGGTGCGGTCGTGCTGGAACAGCCAGCCCATGTGCGCGTGCCAGAAGCCCTTGGCGAGCGCGGCCGGCGAGGTACCGAACCGCCACGGCGAGTGGGGATCGCCCTCGCGGTCGGCGTAGGCATGGTGGCGACGGTGATCGGCCACCCAACCGATGACCGGCCCCTGCATGGCCATGCTGCCGATCACGGCGAGGGCGACTCGAAGCCCGCGCTTGGCCTTGAACGCCCGGTGGGTGAAGTAGCGGTGGAAGCCGACGGTCACGCCGAGGCCCGTGACGACGTAGAACGTCGCCGCGAGAGCGATGTCGGTCCAGCTGAGCCCCCAGCCCCACGCGATGGGCACGGCCGCGATCAGCGCGAGCAGCGGGACGACGACGAAGATCTTGACCAGCGATGTTTCGAAGGTGGGCTTGCGGCCATCGAGCATCGGTTCCGCGTGATCGTCACGCGCCGATCCGGTACGAGGCCGTTGGATTGTTGAAGACATGATGCTACCTCCCGGTAGCTGGTTGCGATCGCCACCTGGGGTAGGTGAACTGCCGAGTTGTCGCATCGGCGACGGAGCCGCCGTGCCCACGTGTATCCACGCGGGCACGACGGTAAACCGTGCTACGGCCGGATCAGAGTGCCCGGACGCCGCTGGCCTGGGGGCCCTTGTTGCCCTGCGTGACCTCGAACTCGACACGCTGGTTCTCCTCGAGGCTACGGAAACCGTGGCCGTCGATCTCGGAGTAGTGCACGAAGACGTCAGGGCCGTCTGCCTGCTCGATGAAGCCGAAGCCCTTTTCGGCGTTGAACCACTTCACGGTTCCTTGAGTCATTCCTTGTTCTCCTTGTTAGGGATCTCTGCCGGGCGCACTCTACGGTCCGGCCTGGCCGGGTTGATCAGACGGCGACTTCTCGGCTTGTCCTGCAAGGAGAGGAGCGACGCCCGCACCAAGTTTCTGCGCGAGCGTGCATGGAACACGAACACTTCAAAACTTACGACCTACTTGCACAACGCGCCTCGGCGCTGATCTGTTCCCGGTGACGCCGGCTCAGCGGCGGCCGCGCCGTCCACCGGCGCGGGAGCGAGACGAGAAGTCGGCCGCGCTGGACTTCGGTGCCGGGGTGGCGTCACGGGCACCAGTCTTCCTGCCCTGCGCTGACCGGGCGGGTTTCTCCCGTTGTGGTGGGTCAGCGGCCGGTGCGACGAACGTCCGCTCGCCGGGTGCCAGCTCGGTGAGCAGCGGGTGACCGGGCCGCAGCCGGGTCGTCGTCGGGGTGATGCCCGCCTTGCGCGACAGCGCCTGCACCTCGGCGACCTGGTCGTCGGTCATCAGCGTGACCACGGTGCCGCTCGCACCGGCACGGGCGGTTCGCCCCGACCGGTGCAGGTATGCCTTGTGCTCGTTCGGCGGGTCCGCGTGGATGACCCTGGCGATGTCGTCGACGTGGATGCCCCGGGCGGCGATGTCGGTGGCGACCATCGTGGTGGCGGTGCCGTCGGAGAACGCGGCCAGGTTGCGGGTCCGTGCCGGTTGCCCCAGGTTGCCGTGCAGCTCGACGGCGGGCACGCCCGAGGAGATGAGCTGGCGGGTCAGCGTCTTCGCCCGGCGCTTTGTCCGGGTGAAGACCAGCGTGCGGCCGGGTGCCGCGGTGAGTTCGGCCAGCACGGCGAGCCGGTTGTCGGCGCGCACGTGCAGCACGTGATGTGCCATCTCGGTGACCGGCGAGCGCGCCGAGTCGACGCTGTGGCTGACCGGATTGGTCATGAACCGCTTGACCAGCACGTTCACCCCGCCGTCGAGGGTGGCCGAGAACAGCATGCGCTGCCCGTTCGACGGCGTCAGGTCGAGCAGCCTGCGCACGGCGGGCAAGAACCCGAGGTCGGCCATGTGGTCGGCCTCGTCGAGCACGGTGATCTCGACGGCGTCCAGGTGGGCGTGGCCGCTGCCGATGTGGTCGGCGAGTCGTCCCGGGCATGCCACCAGGACGTCGACACCGGCGCGTAGACCGTTGATCTGCGGCTGGGGGCCGACCCCGCCGAACACCGTCATGGTGCGCAGCGACAACGCGGCCGCCAGTGGCGCCATCGACGACTCGATCTGGGTGGCCAGCTCGCGGGTGGGTGCGAGGATCAGCGCGCGCGGCCGGCCTGGTCGCCGAGGCTTCCTACTCGCGGCGAGCCGTGCCAGCACCGGGAGGACGAACGCGTAGGTCTTGCCGGACCCGGTGCGGCCACGGCCGAGCACGTCACGGCCGGTGAGTGAATGCGGCAGTGTCGCCGCCTGGATGGGGAACGGCATCGTGATGCCGTTCGCCGCCAGCGCGGCCGACAGTTCGGCCGGCACACCGAGATCGGTGAAGCTGGGCTGGTCGGAAGGGGTTGAGGGAATGCTGAGGGGGCGGCTGGCCGCCATGAAATCTCCGAACGTCAAGGGGGTCGTCCTGCCCGGCGCGGCTCGTGTGCCGCGGCGCGTGGGGGTCGACATGAGAAACGGCCCGAGGCAGAACTGAGCGGACCGCACCACCAAGTGTACGCGACGTCGGTCAACCGGGTGCCCGCCCTACCGTTATCGCGTACCGTCGACAGGGCAGAGCCATTCTGGCTCTCGGCAAGGAGCGCCACCATGGCCGACAAGTCCCCCCGCCAGCACATGTCCAAGAAGGCGGGCAAGACGCTCAAGGAAAAGCGCGCCGCGAAACAGGCGAAGTCGCACGAGCGAGATCGCGCTCAATCCGACCAGGTAGAAGACCTGCTGCACCCCAAGAAGCGCAGGTGACACGTCACTCCCTGCGGTTCTGGTGGTAGCGCCACAACGCGGCCGCGCCTGCCGCGAGCATGGCCCTGGACAGCAGGGGCGAGCGCTCGCGTGACCGGTGGCCGCCCTCGGTGACGTTGACCCGGAACTCGCGGTTGGACAGGTCGCGCGTGATCGCGCGGGCTTGCTCAAGCGCGGTGTCGGCGCCGAGCATCATCTCCATCGTCGTCTTGGCGACATGGGTGGTGGAGAAGAACTCCCCAGCGAGATCGATCATGATGCCCGCCATCTGCTTCTCGAAGACGCTGGTGATCGACAGCTCGGGGGCGAGGCAGCGCACCGACCCTTCGATGTTGCCGAAGGCCTTCCCCAGCACCGAGATCATGGGATTGGTCTTGATGCCGCGTTTGGTGGACTGCTGCAGCACGGCCGTCAGGGTGACGCCGAAGTTGAGCTCCTCCAGTGACGCGGCGGCGATCTTCGGCGTGAGTGCCGCCATGTCGGCGGCGAAGGCGTCCACATTGGCCCACGGAGTCGCATACCCCAGGTCCACCCACGCTTTCGCGAGGCCGTGGCCGTCGTTCTCGGCCAGGTTCAGCAGCACCAGCATGATCCGCATGCTGGTGCGGCGGTCGAGCCTGCCGACCATGCCCCAGTCGATCAGCGACGCCTGCCCGCCGGGTTGCACGAAGATGTTGCCGGGATGCGGGTCGGCGTGGAACATCCGGTTGATGAAGAAGCCGCGATAGGTGAACGCGAGCAGGTCCTCGCCGATCGCCATCCGCTCCCGCTCCGTGAACTCGTCCCGGCGGGCCTGCCGGATCGACTGTCCCGGCGCGAGGGCTTGGATCAGGACACGGGGCGTGGCCAGCAACACCTCCGGGACGCTGAGAGTGCGGAAGTCCGCGATCGCCGCTCGCGCGGCGTCCATGTTCCCGGCCTCGATGGTGAAGTCCAGCTCGGGACGCATCGCGTCGAACAGCACGCCGAGCATGGCGTCGAGGTCGACCACCGCGTTGAGGCGTGGCGCGCACCGGCCGACCAGCCGCGCCGCCCGGCGCATCATGCGCATGTCGTCCAGCACCTGGCTCCGGATTCCGGGCCGCTGGACCTTCACCACACCCTGCCGGCCGTCGCGCATGGTCACCGCGTACACCTGCGCCAGCGACGCGGTGCCCAGCGGCTCGAAGATGTCGACGTGCTGGAACTGTTCCTTCCAGCCCGGCCCCAGCTCGGCCTCCAGCACCGGCTCGAAGGTGGAGAACGGGGCGGGCGAGACGTGGTCGTGCAGCTTCTCCAGCTCACCGATCATCGACGGCGGCACGATGTCCGGCCGGGTGGACAGCATCTGGCCGAGCTTGATGTAGAACGGTCCGAGCCGTTCCAGCGCCACCCGGACGTTCTGGGCGCGCCTGCGTTCGCGTAGCTCGAGGTCGGCGGACTCGCCCCTCGAGCGTGCCGCGCGGGTGACCTCGTCGGAGAAGAGCTCGGCGAGCACGTGGGTGACGTGGCGGAGCCGACGGACACTCACGGCCGATCGTCCTCACCACGCCGCACGCGACGTGCTCAGATCGTCACTTCTTGGCACGGGTGGTGCTCTTGGCCGCGTCTCCCACGCCGGGAACGTTCTCGAGGGCCTGCAACAGCGTCGTGACCGCGTCGGTGAGCTGCTCCACCTTCCCCGGGAGCGTGGCCAGCTCGGCCGCGTTACCTGCCGCTCCTTGCGCGGTGTCGACGGCCGTCTCCGCCGTGCCTGCCACCTCCTGCCCGGCCTCGGTGGTTTTCCCGGCCGGCCGGTCGAGCAGTTCGTCGAAGGCCTGCTTCGCGTCGTCGGCGACGTTGCCGATCAGGTCCTTGAGGGTGTCCTTCGTGCCCATGGTGGTTCTCCCTTCTGGTTTCAGCTCTGTCGGTATGCGGCGGTCTGCGCGAGCTCGGCGAGAGTGCGGCGTGCCGACTCGGCCATCGGCGCGTTGTCGAGGGCGGTGAAGACCCGGGCGAGGCGCGTCGTGATCATGTCTTCCACCGACCGGTCCGCCCCGGTGGCTCGGATGATGGCGCGGACCTGGTCGGCGTCGTCCTCGTCCAGCTCGTCGTTGCCGAGCAGTCCTCGCAGGGCGGCGCGCTCGCTCGCGCCTGCCCGCTGCCAGGTCAGGGCGGTCAGCACGGTGCGCTTGCCCGCACGCAGGTCGTCCTTGGTGGACTTGCCCGTCACGGCCGGGTCGCCGAAAACACCGAGGAGGTCGTCGCGCAGCTGGAACGCCTCGCCGAGCGGATCGCCGTAGGCGGCACACGCGTCCAGCAGCGCCGCGTCCGCGCCGGCCAGCGCGGCGCCGATCTGCAGCGGGCGGGTGACGGTGTACCCAGCGGTCTTCTGGCGAATCACCCGCCACGCTCGGTCCAACGCATCGGCCGCGTTCTCGTCGTCGCCGTCCACGTCGAGGTACTGGCCCGCCATGATCTCGGTGCGCATCGCGTCGATCAGGGGTCGCGCGGCATGCAGCTGTTCCGGCGAGAGGCCGGAGGCGTGCAGCAGTTCGTCCGACCACACCATGCACAGGTCCCCGACGAGGATCGCCGCGGCGGCGCCGAACCGCTCCGCCTCGGGCGGTTCGGCGGCGCCGCGACCCGTCCGCTCGGCGAAGGTGCGGTGCACGGTGGGACGGCCGCGACGCGAGGCGGACTCGTCCATGACGTCGTCGTGGATCAGCGCGAAGGTGTGGAACAACTCCAGCGCGGCCCCGACCTCGCGCACCGGCTGCGCGTCCGCGTCGCCGCCCGCGGCCACCCAGCCGCAGACGCAGAACAACGGCCGCACCCGCTTGCCACCCGCCAGGAAGCCGTCGATGACCTCGATGACCGGAAGCAGACAGGCATCGGTCGCCTTCGCCGTCTGCGCTCGCATGAACACGTCCAGCGACTCGTCGACGTCCGCCTTGATCCGTTCCAGCGGCAGGGAGCCGGACACCCCGGGTCCGCACGGTACTTCCTCCGAAACCCGCAACACCCCTCCAGCACCCTTTCGCGGAAAAGCCGCCACCGAGATTAACAGCGAAACAGGGAACCGAAATAGGGGTGGGATGGCGCACGCCACATATTCCGCAGTCTTAATTCGGATGGAGTAACGGCATTGCGGATGGTCACTTTTTCCTTGCCCTGTATGAGGGTTGCCGCCAACGCCGGGAGCTGGTACTCCTACGACGAGGGAGGTTTCATTCACCGAGGGCCGCGAAGGGGGTCGCGTCGAAGGTCTATTTCGGACATTTTCCGGAAATCCGCAGCAAGCGTTTTCGCGGCACAGCGTGAAGGAGTTTTGTGGTCGCCGACACCCGTTTCGAGTTGCCACCGTTCTACTGCCCCATCGATTCCGCGATCCACCCGGACGTCGGCGACATCGAGAAAAAGGCCACCGACTGGATCGACCGGGTCGGGATCTACGACAGCGACGCCCGGCGGGCGTGGGTCATCGCGACCAACAGCGCCGAGTTCTACGCCCGTTTCGCCCCGGACGGCGCGGCGGACAACGTGCTCGCCGCCGCCCAGTGGGTGTACTGGGGTTTCGCCTTCGACGACGTCCGCTGCGACAACGGCCCGTTGAGCAGCAGTCCCGGCGACTTCGCCGCGCTCGCCGGCCAGGTGCAGCGGGCCCTCGAAGCCCCGCACAGCCTCGACACCGACGACCCTTACCTCACCGCGCTGCACGACATCGGCTTGACGTTGCGGGAGTGCGCGACACCCGTCCAACTGCGGCGCTTCATCGACGCCCACCGCGCGTGGCTTTTCGGCGTGTGCTGGCAGATCGGCAACCAGGCGAACGGGCACATGCCCGATCTCAACGACTACCTGGCCATGCGGCTGGGGAGCTGCGGCGGCCTGCCCACGATGGCGCTGCTGGAGATCGCCAACGCAGCCGAGGTTCCGCCGTCCGAAATGGACACCCATGCCGTTCGCGCCGCCACCGAGGCCGCCATCCTCACCGCCGGACTGGACAACGATCTCCACTCCTACCGCAAGGAGATCCACCAGCAGCACGCCGATCAGAACATCATCAACGTGCTCATGGTCAACCACGAGCTCACGTTGGAGCAGGCCTTGACCCAGGCGGTCGGGCTGCGCGACCGCATCATGCACCTCTACCTTCGGCTGCGAGATAAGATCGTTCCCGGCGCCAGCCCCGAGCTGCGCACCTACCTGACCTGTCTCGGCCGCGGCATCCGGGGCAATATCGACTGGGCGCTGCGGGTCCCCCGCTACACCAGTCTCAGTGATCCTGACGAGGCACCCGGCCCGGCCGGCCACTGGACACCGGGCTGGGCCACCCGGCCCTCCGACACCAGGACCGAGGCCCCGGCGCTCCCCGCCATCGCCTGGTGGTGGGACCAGCTCGCCGCCTAGAAGGATGAGGACCATCGTGGAACAGGTCGTACTACTCGACGATTCCGGGCATTCGTGTGGCACCGCGAACAAGGCCACCGTGCACCACGCCAGCACCCCGCTGCACCTCGCGTTCTCCTGCTACGTCTTCAACGACCACGACGAGGTGCTGCTGACCCGCCGGGCATTGACCAAGAAGACCTGGCCCGGCGTGTGGACCAACTCCTGCTGCGGGCATCCCGCGCCAGGTGAGTCGCTGGCGTCGGCCGTCCGGCGCCGGCTGCACGACGAGCTCGGACTCACCGTCGGCGACATCGACCTCATCCTGCCGGCCTTTCGCTACCGCGCCGTCATGGCCAACGGAGTCGCGGAGAACGAGATGTGTCCCGTGTTCCGCGCCAGAACCGGCGCGATTCCACAGCCGGATCCGAGCGAGGTCGACAGCACGCGCTGGGTCGGCTGGTCGACGTTCATCAGCGACGTCGCGGCGGGAACGGCGGAGGTCTCACCGTGGTGCCGCGAGCAGCTCGGCCAACTCGCGGAGCTCGGGCTCGAACCGGGCGCATGGCCGACAGCCCGCGAAACGGACCTGCCCGCCGCCGCGCGATAAGCTCCCGCGGTCATCATGTCCGGCGTGGCAGCAGGAGCAGCGCGACGGCGAGCGCGCCGAGGGTGAGCACCACCGGCAGCACAAACGTCGTCTCGATGCTGGCGGCGATGACGGGGGCGAGTGCTGCCAGCCGTTCGGCGGGGAGGGCATAGGCGTCGCCGACGTGCCCGCCGGTGAGTTGCGGAACCTTGTGGGTGAGCTGAGTCGCGAGCAGCACGGAGGTCATGGCGAATCCGAAGGACACCGCGACCTGGTTGATCACGTTGAGCACGGTGGTGCTCGACGGCACGTCGGCGTCGGCCAGCCCCCTGGTGGCGGTGGTCATCGTGGGCATGAGCGTGGCGCCGACGCCGACGCCGGCCACGGTGAGTGCGACGACGAGCACCCAGTACGGCGTCTCGGCCGACACCTGGGTGGTGAAGGCGATGAATCCGGCTGCGGCGAGTGCGAGCCCGGCCGCGATCACCCGGCGGGCGGGCACTCGGTCGATGAGCCGGCCCGCGACCTGCATGGTGAGGCCGGTGGCGAGCGCTTGCGGAATGAGCAGCAGCCCGGCGATGGTCGCGCTCTCGCCGCGCACCACCTGGTAGTACAGCGGCGCCAGGAACATCGACCCGAAGTAGGCGGCGGCGAACAGCGCGATGACGCCGGCTCCGGCGGCCATCGCCCGCACCCGGAGCACGTCGAGGTCGACCAGGGCGGTGGGTGAGTTCCGCGACCGGAGCACGAACCCGGTGATCAGGGCGGCTCCGAGGCCGACCGCGCCCAGCACCGTCGGGGTCAACGGGTTCCCGCTCTCCCCGATGGAGGCCAGGCCGTACGCCAGGAGCGCGAGGCCCGGAGAGAGCAACAGCAGGCCCACGACGTCGAGTCGCCGGGTGGGGTTCGGCGCCTCGCGAGGCAGCACCCGCCGCGCGACGAGGACGGCCAGCAGGCCCAGCGGCAGGTTGACGAAGAAGATCCAGCGCCACGACAGCGCGTCGATGGCCCAGCCGCCGAGGACCGGGCCGAGCACCGGTCCGATGAGGACGGGGATGCCGAGGATCGCCATGATCCGTCCCCGGGTGTCCGGGCGCGCGGCCCGCAGCGCGATGGTCATCACGGTGGGCATCACCAGCCCGCCACCGAACCCTTGGACCACCCGGGCCCCGATCAGGGTCTCGACGTTCCAGGCCAGCCCGGCGAGCAGCGAACCCGTGACGAACAGGCCCACCGCCGCGTAGTACAGCCGTGGCCCGCCCAGCCGTTCCACCGCCCAGGCCTGCACCGGCATCACGGCGGCCATGGCGAGGGTGTAGCCGGTGGCCACCCACTGGATGACCGGCAGCGCGGCGTCCATGGACCGCGACAACGGGCCGATGGCGACGTTCATGACGGTGGTGTCGAGGACCACCAGCACGGCGCCGAGGACCAGGACCGTGGCGGTCCGGGAGGCCCGCCGATCCGGCGCCGCGCGCGGTGCTTCAAGCTGTTGGCTCATGCTGCCACCGTCTGCCCGCGCAGCGGTGCCAGCGCCCGGGACCAGGCGGTGAGTTCGTCCAGCATCCGGGTCAGCGTCGGCTCCTGGTGCGGGCCGGGCCGGAGGGTGCCCGGCTCACGGGGATCGCTGATCTCGAAGTCGGTGAACATGGAGAGGGCGACCTGGGTTCGGACGTCCGCCACGCTCAGCTCGCCGAGGATCAACCGCAGGTGTTCCACGGCGCGGGTGCCGCCTTGGACTCCGTAACTCACCAAGCCGGCGGCCTTGTCGTTCCACTCCGCGAACAGGTAGTCGACCGCGTTCTTGAGCGGCGCCGTGGTCGAGTGGTTGTACTCCGGGGTGACGAACACGAACCCGTCGCACGCGCCGATGGTCTCGGCCCAGCGTCGCGTGTGCGCGCCGGCGTACTCGCCGAAGATCGCCGGCGACGCCTCGTCCAGCAGAGGTAGGTCGTGGTCGGCCAGGTCGATCACCTGGTAGGTCGTGTCATCGCCGTGTGTGTGCGCGTGCTGTTCCGCGACGTCGCGCACCCAGTTGGCGACCATCCCGCCCCGCCGGCCGGGACGGGTGCTGCCGATGATGATGCCGATGTGAGTCATGGTTCCTCCCTCTGAACCGATGTACAACGTTCGTTGTAGAAATTACAACGCACACTGCATCAAGTACAGTGTGCGTTGTATCACGACGAGGAGGTGGCCATGGCGAGACGGACTACGGACAAGCGGACCGCGATGCTCGAGGGAGCGCTGGTGATCTTGGCCCGTGACGGCTACACGCGGGCCAGCATCGACGCGATCGCGGCCGAGGCCGACGTCTCCACGCGGACCATCTACAACCACTTCGGGGACAAGGCCGGCCTCTTCGAGGCCGTGATCGAGCACAGCGCCGACCGGGTGGCCGAGGCCCAGCTCGCCGTCATCGACCGCCACCTGTGGAAGGTCACCGACATCGAGACCGACCTGCGCGACTTCGGCCGCGCCTGGGCCACCGCCATACCCGAGTACGCCGATCACTTCGCACTCGTGCGGCAGATCAACGCCGAGCGCGGCCACATCCCCGACGCCGCGATCGAACGCTGGCAGCAGACCGGCCCCCGCCGGGTCCGCAGCGCGCTGGCCGCACGCATGAAAGAACTCAGCGACCGGGGCCTGCTCAAGATCGACGACCCCGACCTGGCCGCCCTGCACTTCGCCCTGCTGGTGTCGGCGAACGACCCGTCACAACCAGGCGTCGCGCTCGCCGACCACGACCTCGACACCATGGTCGACGCCGGTGTCCATGCCTTTCTCCACGGCTACGGGGGCTAACAGGTGCAGTGAAAATCGCGCGTTGACGCTAGTCCTCCCGCTTCCTACGCTGCGCTCACTATCGATTACCTCCCGTTGTATTTCCGGGGCGGCTTTTCCCGGCCGCTCCCTGAGAGGTCTGTCATGGCTGGCGAGGCGGCAACGACGAGTTCCGACGATGTGATCGCGGCATTGGCGAAAATCGAGTCCACCGAACGCAGAATCCAAATCCTGGAAGAAATGCCACAGAATCAGGAATTGCTGCCGGGGGTGACGGTATCCGCCTTACTCCGACACCTGCGATTGGAACTCGCCCCCGCACCGGCCCCGGCAGGCTGCCAGCTCACGCCGGACTTGGTGTATGGCACGGCAGGAGTCAGCGGACGCGAACTCACGCTGCACCTGTACACCCGTGACAGCGGCGGCGCCCGCCCTGGCGTGATTTTCGTGCACGGTGGCGGCTGGGCCAACGGCCAGCCGAACTCGATGAGCGCCGTGGCGAGCACGGTGGCCGGCGACGGCTGCGTGACCGCCACCATCAGCTATCGGCTGTCAGGCGAAGCGCGCTGGCCCGCAGCCGTGGAGGACGCGAAGTGCGCGGTGCGGTGGATGCGAGCCCACGCTGACGAGATCGGCGTAGACCCGGCACGGATCGCCATCGCCGGGGAGTCAGCGGGCGGACATCTCGCCGCGATGGTCGCCACGACTCCAGGTCTGTGGGAAGGAGGCGGCGGCTGGGGCAGCGAGTCAAGCGAGGTGCAGCTGGCAGTCCTCTACTGTCCCGCGGTCGACCTGAAAATGGGGCTGGGCAGCCAGGGCCATGAGGCCGTTAGGCAATTTCTCGGCGACACCGAACGCGCTGTCGAGGCGAGCCCCATCACTCATGTCACGAGCCATTGTCCGCCGGTACTGACACAGGTTGGCGCCGAAGACACGCTGACGCCACCGGATTCAGCCCGGGAATTTCATCGCGTCCTTGACACGGCCGGGGTTCGGAATCGGCTGGATGTTCTTCCCGGGCGTGGCCATGGGCTCATTCTCGACCCGGACGCCTGCGCAGCCGCCGTCACCAATTTGCTCACCTCAGACACGACAAAACCGGCCTGGCTGTAGCGCCAGGCCGGTTCCGTGCTCAGCAGGTGCGAATCAGCTGAGGTCGTACCGGTCCAGGTTCATGACCTTGTCCCACGCGGCGACGAAGTCGTGGACGAACTTGTCCTTGGCGTCGTCGGCCGCGTAGACCTCGGCGAGTGCGCGCAGCTCGGAGTTCGACCCGAAGAGGAGGTCGACACGGCTGCCGGTCCACAGCCGCTCACCCGTGGCGTCGTCGTGGCACTCGAAGGTCTGCGACGTGTCGTCGACCGGCTTCCACGTGTGGCCCAGGTCGAGCAGGTTCACGAAGAAGTCATTGGTCAGCGACCCCGGCGTCTTCGTGAAGACACCGGCCTCGGAGCCCTGGTAGTTGGCGCCGATGACGCGCAGACCACCGACCAGCACCGTCATCTCGGGCGCACCCAGGTCGAGCAGGCTCGCCTTGTCGATGAGGTGGTACTCGGCCGGCAGGTTGTGGTTCTTGCCGAGGTAGTTGCGGAACCCGTCCGCGAGCGGCTCCAGGTGCGCGAACGACTCCACGTCGGTCTGCTCCTGGGTGGCATCGCCACGACCCGGGGTGAACGGCACCTCGACGTCGTAACCGGCTGCCTTGGCGGCCTGCTCGACACCCACGCACCCGCCGAGCACGACCAGGTCGGCGAAGGAGACCCGCTTGCCGCCGGTCTGCGCGGCGTTGAACGACTCCTGGATGCCCTCCAGGGTGCGCACCACGGTCGCGAGCTTGTCCGGCTCGTTGACCTCCCAGGTGCTTTGCGGCTCCAGCCGGATCCGCCCGCCGTTCGCGCCACCGCGCATGTCGCTGATGCGGAACGACGACGCGGCCGCCCACGCGGTGCTGACCAGCTGCGACACGCTCAGCCCGGACTCGCGGATCTGGCCCTTGAGGCCGGCGATCTCGTCCTTGCCGATGATCTCGTGGTCCGGCTTCGGGACCGGGTCCTGCCAGATCAGCTCCTCCGACGGCACCTCAGGGCCGAGGTAACGCTGGATCGGGCCCATGTCGCGGTGGGTCAGCTTGTACCAGGCGCGGGCGAAGGCGTCCGCGAGCTCATCCGGGTTGTCCTTGAACCGCCGCGCGATCGGCTCGTAGATCGGGTCGTAGCGCAGCGACAGGTCGGTCGTGAGCATCGTCGGAGGACGCGTCAGCGACCCGTCCTCCGGGTCCGGCACGGTGTTGGCTCCGGCGCCGTCCTTCGGCTGCCACTGGTTCGCGCCGCCCGGGCCCTGGGTCAGCTCCCACTCGTAGCCGAACAGGTTCTCGAAGTACCCGTTGCTCCACCGCGTCGGCGTGGACGTCCAGGTGACCTCGAGACCACTGGTGATCGCGTCCCGGCCCTTGCCGCTGCCGTAGCCGCTGTGCCAGCCGAGGCCCTGCGCCTCGAGCGGAGCCGCCTCCGGCTCGGCGCCGAGGTTGCTGTCCGGCGCCGCACCGTGGGTCTTGCCGAAGGTGTGGCCGCCCGCGATGAGCGCGACCGTCTCCTCGTCGTTCATCGCCATCCGGCCGAACGTCTCGCGAATGTCGCGGGCCGCGGCGATCGGGTCCGGGTTGCCGTTCGGGCCCTCCGGGTTGACATAGATCAGACCCATCTGGACCGCGGCGAGCGGCTTCTCCAGGTCACGGTCGCCGCTGTAGCGCTCGTCGTCGAGCCAGCCGGTCTCCGGGCCCCAGTAGACCTCCTCGTCGGCCTCCCAGACGTCTTCACGCCCACCGGCGAAACCGAACGTCTCGAAGCCCATCGACTCCAGCGAGACGTTGCCCGCGAGGACCATGAGGTCGGCCCAGGACAGCTTCTGGCCGTACTTCTTCTTGACCGGCCACAGCAGCCTGCGGGCCTTGTCCAGGTTGCCGTTGTCCGGCCAGCTGTTCAGCGGCGCGAACCGCTGCTGACCGGCACCGGCGCCGCCCCGGCCGTCACTGACGCGGTAGGTGCCCGCGCTGTGCCAGGCCATCCGGATCATGAACGGCCCGTAGTGGCCGAAGTCGGCGGGCCACCAGTCCTGCGAGGAGATCAACACCTCCTCGATGTCGCGCTTGACCGCGGGCAGGTCCAGCGACTTGAACGCCTCGGCGTAGTCGAACCGCTCGCCCATCGGGTCGGCCACGGCCGGGTTCTTGGCCAGCAGCTTCAGGTTGAGCTTGCTCGGCCACCAATGGCGGTTCCCCCCACCCTGGGTCGGGTGCGAGGCGCGTCCGTGCATGACCGGGCATCCGCCGGTCGCCTCATTCGGCGCACCGATAGGGGTGTCGGGACTGTCAGACATCAGAATCCTTTCGAGATTTTCAGGGTGTTCAGGAACTGACTGCGGTGGAGCAGGCGGGGCACCTGCCCCAGTAGATGACCTCGGCCTCGTCGATCGCGAAGCCGTGATCGTCGGACGCGGTCAAGCAGGGGGTTGCGCCGGTCGCGCAGTCGACATCGGCGATGGCGCCGCACGACCGGCACACGACGTGGTGGTGGTTGTCCCCGACACGGGTCTCGTAGCGAGCCACGGAGCCCTTCGGCTGGATGCGCCGCAGCAGACCTGCCGCGGTCAGCGCCCGCAGCACGTCGTAGACGGCCTGGTGCGACACCTCACCGAGGTCCTCACGCACCAGGCCGATGATCGAGTCCGTGTCGGCATGCGGATGGTCGTGCACCGCGGACAGCACGGCTACCCGAGGGCGCGTCACTCGTAGCGCGACCCCGCGCAACATGCGCTGGAACTCCGACGTCGCTGACACACCCCGAAGTCTGGCTCATTTTCTTGAGTAAGTCAAGATTATGAAGTCACGCGGTCGAGTGTAGCTGCGCGGCGACCGCCAGGCGGGTTTCCTCGGCGACGAGGTCGGCGTTGATCTGGGCCGCTGCCATCGCGCCTGCCGCAGCGGCGGCGCCGACCTGGGCGGACGGGTCGGTGACGTTACCCGCCGCCCACACCCCGGGCAGCCCGGTGCGCCCGGCCGCGTCAACGGGGATGTGCTCGCCGACCCCAGCCGGGTGTTCGGCCGGTCGGAGTCCGAGTGCGGCCAGGAACCCGGCGCGCGCGGTCATCCGAGGCGCGACGACCAGCGCGTCGCGGCGCACCATCGTGCCGTCGCGCAGCCGCACCCCGGCGAGGCGGTCCTCAGCGCTCTCCACCGACGCCACCTCGTCGTCGACCACGCTGATGCCTCGCGCGGTGAGCTGCTCCAGCTCGTCGCCGGAGGGCGGCCTGGTGTGGCAGAAGAAGGTGACATCGTCGCTGAGCTGCCGGAACAGCAGTGCCTGGTGCACCGACATCGGCCCGTTGGCCAGCACGCCGATGGCCTGGTCTCGCACCTCCCAGCCGTGGCAGTACGGGCAATGCAGCACGTCGCGGCCCCATCGATCGCGCAAGCCTGGGATGTCCGGTAGCTCGTCGACCAGACCGGTGGTCACCAGCAACCGGCGCGCCCGGACCGTCCGGCCGTCGGCCAGTGTCACCGCGAACCCCGCGCCCTCGCGGCCCGCGGTGACGACCTCGCCAGGCAGCACGCGGCCGCCGTAGCCACGGACTTCCGCCCGGCCGCGCGCCAGCAGCTCCTCCGGCCGCATCTGAGACCGCGCTACCCGGCGGTAGGGTTCGGGCATGGTTCAGGCTGTGGTTGCTCGTGGGGTCGACTCCGAGCTCGAAATCTGTGACGTCCAGCTGCCGGACACCGGCGAGCACGAGGTGCGCGTCGCGGTGCGCGGCGCCGGGGTGTGCCACTCCGATCTCTCCATGATCAACGGCGTGCTCGCGCCGTCGTTCCCGCTGATCCTCGGGCACGAGGCGGCGGGCGTGGTCGTCGAGGCCGGGCAGGGCGTGACCCGGGCCGAGGTCGGCGACCACGTGGTGCTCAACTGGACGCCGCCGTGCCGCGACTGCTGGTTCTGCCGGCAGGGCGAGCCGTGGCTGTGCACCGCCACCGAGGGAGTCGCCTCAGTGCCGCGCGGCAGCCTGGCCGACGGCACGCCGAGCCACGTCACCCTCGGCGTCGGCGCGCTCGCCGAGGAGGTCGTGGTCGGGGAGAACGCCGTCATCCCGGTGGCGAAGGAGCTGCCGCTGGCCGAGTCCGCGCTGCTGGGCTGCGCGGTGATCACCGGGGTCGGCGCGGTGCGCAACAACGCGAAGGTGCGGCCGGGCGAGTCGGTCGTCGTGGTCGGCCTCGGCGGGGTGGGGTTGTCCGCGATCGCGGGCGCCCGGCTTGCCGGGGCCTCGCGGATCGTCGCGCTCGACGTCAGCGAGTCGAAGCGGGACCTCGCGCTGGCGGCGGGCGCGACGGACTTCGCGCTCGCGGACAAGGCCGCGCCCAAGCTGATCCGGTCGCTGACCGAGGGCCGGGGCGCCGACGTCGCGCTGGAGTGCGTCGGCCGGTCGGCGGCGATCCGCACCGCCTGGAGCAGCACCCGCCGGGGCGGGCGCGTGGTCACGCTCGGCGTCGGCGCCAAGGACGACCCGGTCAGCTTCAGCGGGCTGGAGATCTACCACTTCGCCCGGTCGCTGAGCGCGTCCGTGTACGGCTCGGCCGACCCGGACGTCGACGTCCCGGCGATCGCGAAGTCGGTGCTCGACGGCGCGCTCGACCTCGACACGTTCGTCTCGCACCGCATCGGCCTCGACGGCGTGCCGGCGGCGTTCGAGCGCATGCGCGCGGGGGAGGGGGCGCGCTCGCTCGTCGTGTTCGACTGAGCATCCCAAGTTTACACATAGCACTGTCGTGTCATTCTGTTGACACGGATACCCATGATGTCTACCTTGATGGCATAGCTCGTGTAAGTGTAAGCGCAAGGAGGCGTCGTCATGACATCGATGGCCGCGGGACACGGTGCGGAAGCGGAAGTGAGCTGGCGCGACCCGAAGCGCTACGCCTGGCTGCTCGGGCTCGTCGTGCCGTCCATCCCGTTCCTCATCTGGGGCATCTACGCCGCCGCGGACGGCGGCGCGACCGCCCACATCGCGTGGTGGCTGGCGCCGATCATCGTGTTCGTGCTGATCCCGACGCTGGACATGCTGATCGGCAACGACGCCGAGAACCCGCCCGAGGAACTGGTCAAGTGGCTGGAGCAGGACCGCTACTACCAGTGGATCCTGTACCTGTTCCTGCCGGTGCAGTACGCGGGCCTGGTGCTCGCCTGCTGGATGTGGACGACCTTCGAGGTGTCCATAGTGGACCGTATCGGGCTGGCGATCTCGGTCGGCGTCGTCGCCGGCATCGGCATCAACACCGCGCACGAGCTGGGCCACAAGAAGGTGACCTACGAGCGCTGGCTGTCCAAGATCGCGCTGGCGCAGACGTTCTACGGCCACTTCTTCATCGAGCACAACCGCGGCCACCACGTCCGCGTCGCCACCCCGGACGACCCGGCCAGCTCGCGTTTCGGCGAGTCGTTCTGGACCTTCCTGCCGCGCTCGGTCGCGGGCAGCCTGACCTCGGCGTGGGGACTCGAGCGCAAGCGGCTGGCGCGGATGAACAAGAGCCCGTGGACGCTGCGCAACGACGTCCTCAACGCGTGGGCGATGTCGCTGGCGCTGTTCGGCGCGCTGGTGCTCGCCTTCGGGCCGGGTGTGCTGCCGCTGCTGGTCATCCAGGCGGTGTTCGGGTTCTCGCTGCTCGAGGTCGTCAACTATCTGGAGCACTACGGCCTGCTGCGCCAGCGCGCCGCCAGCGGCCGGTACGAGGTGCCCGCCGCGCGGCACAGCTGGAACAGCAACAACGTCGTCACCAACGTGTTCCTGTACCACCTGCAGCGGCACAGCGACCACCACGCCAACCCGACTCGGCGCTACCAGGCGCTGCGCGACTTCGACGAGGCGCCGCAGCTGCCCGCCGGGTACGCGTCGATGATCGTGCTGGCCTGGGTCACGCCGCTGTGGCGCAAGGTCATGGACAAGCGGGTCCTCGCCCACTACGAGGGCGACATCAGCCGGGCCAACATCCAGCCGAGGAAGCGCGACAAGATCCTCGCCCGCTACGGCGTTTAAGGAGTTGCCATGAGCAAGTTCCGCTGCCCGGTGTGTGACTACGTTTTCGACGAGGCCGCCGGTGACCTGCACGAGGGTTTCCCGGCGGGCACCCGCTGGGACGACGTCCCCGACGACTGGTGCTGCCCCGACTGCGGAGTGCGGGAGAAGGTCGACTTCGAGCCGGTGGGATCGGCATGAGCGGCGCGGTCGTGGTGGGCACCGGCGTCGCGGGCGCGACCGCCGCGCTGACGCTGCGCAGCAGCGGCTTCGACGGTCCGATCACGCTGATCGGGGAGGAGCCCGACGAGCCGTACCGCAAGCCGCCGCTGTCGAAGGACGTGCTGCGCGGCACCATGCCGTTCGAGCGCACCCGGCTGCGGGCGCCGCAGACGTGGCAGCAGCAGGAGATCGAGCTGCGCACCGGCGAGCAGGTGGTCGACGTCGACACCCTCGGGCGGACGCTGGCCCTCGACGACGGCGCCCGGCTCGACTACGACCTGCTGCTGCTGGCCACCGGCGGCAGGCCCAGGCCGCTGCCCGCCGCCGACGGGCTCGACGGGGTGCACATGCTGCGCAGCGCGTCCGACGTGCCAGCGCTGCGTGACCGGCTGGACGACGGCAGCCGGGTGCTGGTGATCGGCGCCGGGCTGATCGGGGCCGAGGTCGCCGCGACCGCGCGGAGCCGGGGATGTGCGGTGACGATGCTGGAGGCCGAGCCGACGCCGTTGTCCCGACTGTTGCCGCCCCGGATCGCGCGGGTCTACGCCGAGCTGCACCGGTCGAATGACGTCGACCTGCACACCCGCGTCGACGTCACCGGGGTTGAGCGCGCTTCGGATGGCCTGGTGATCAGCGACGCCGACGGGCGGTCCTGGACCGCCGACACCGTCGTCGTCGCGATCGGGATGGTGCCAAGCACCGAGCTGGCCGAACGCGCCGGAATCGCGGTCGGCAACGGCATTCTGGTCGACGAGTACTTCGAGACGTCGGCGTCCGGCGTGTACGCGGCGGGAGATGTCGCCAACCAGCCGAACGTGCTGCTCGGCGGGCGGCAGCGGATCGAGCATTGGCAGAGCGCGCAGGAGCAGGGCGCCGCCGCGGCGCGCAGCATGGTGGGGGAGCGGACGCCGTTCTCGCAGGTGCCGTGGTGCTGGTCCGATCAGTACGGCGTGAACCTTCAGGTGGCGGGCTGGCCGTCGGCGACGGACGAGCTGAGTATCCGGGGCGACGTGGACGCGTTGAACTTCACGGCGCTGTTCCGTCGCGACGGTCGGCTGGTGGGAGCGGTCGGCGTCAACCGGGCCAAGGAGATCAGGGCGTTGCGCAAGCTGATCTCGACCGCGCCGGGCGCCGACCCGGACGTGCTCGCCGATCCGGCGACGGACCTGGGCACGCTGGCCTCGGCGACCGTGTCTACGGCGCTGACATGACCACCCGCGATGCCGGGCTGACCGGCATGGCGTCAATGATGTTGACACGCCGACCCGCCGCTGCGAGTGTCGGCGCCATGCCGAAACCGCGCGCCCGACGTTTCGCCGACGCCGCCCGCGAGCTGCTGCGGGACACCCTGTTCGACGCCGCGAGCGAGCTGCTGGAGCAGCGCAGCTGGTCCGAGACCCGGATGGCCGACATCGCCAAGGTCGCCGGGGTGAGCAGGCAGACGCTGTACAAGGAGTTCGGCTCCCGGCAGGGGTTCGCGCAGGCGTACATCCTGCGGGAGGCCGAGCGGTTCCTCGCCGGCGTGCAGGAGGCGGTGTCCCGGCACGCCGACGATCCGCGGGCGGCGCTGGCGGCGGCCGTGGAGGTGTTCCTGACGACGGCCGCCGAGGAGCCGTTGATCATGGCGATCGTGCGCGGCGATGCCGGTGACGGGCTGCTGCCGTTCGTGACGAACCAGGCCGGGCCGGTGCTCGGCTTCGCGACCGACCGGCTCGGCGAGATCCTCGGCGAGATCTGGCCGAAGACGTCCGAGCACTCGGTGCACCTCATCGCGGAGAACATGGTGCGCCTGGCGATCAGCCACGCCGCGTCGTCGACCGCCCCCGCGTCGGAGGTCGCCGAGGGCATGGCGGAGCTGTTCGGCCCGTATCTGGAGAAGGTGGTCGGCGCACCGGGAGCGTGAGGCAGGCGGTCACGCGCGCGTCTCGCCGCCGTCATTCGGAGTGACAGTGAAGTCGCAACGAAGGGCGGAGTCATGCGTGTTGTCGTATCTTTTCGCGGATTTCTGGTGGCGGGATTGGTCGCGGCGGGCCTCAGCGTGGCGGCCGGTTCGGCGGAGGCATACCCGATCTGTGCCGGCGCGAAGGTGTCGGGGGCGGCTGGGTCTCACGGCGTGAGCCGGTGCGTGCCGTACTCAGGAGGCACCTTGTGCCACTGGGACCAGGTCAGTGTTGGCACCCTGCTCGCGGTCACGCTCACTTCGTGCCATCCGTGGTGACCGGCTGAGGCGATCCCGTCAGGGACTGCTCACCGCGGTCCCTGACGGCAGCCGCCTTCGCAGGGGTGGTCGCATAGCGGTGCCCCTTGATCACGACGGGCCCCATCGGCGTGTCGACGGAAATGTCATGCCGCTCTTTGGGTCCCTCGTCCGTGTCCAGGTTGGCGTAAAGCTCAGGATGCGCCGGCGAGCCGTTGGGAACTGACACGGGGTTCCGGTGCCGCGGGGACGTTGTGAATGCGGTGGGAGATCCGACTACGGACTGGGGCGTCGGTCGTGCCTGCGGGCGAGGATGCCGGACATCGTCGGCGGGCTCGCTGATGGACGTGACGACCGGCTGCGCTTCTCGTAACGGGGATTCGTGGTCACCACCAGGATCGGTAGGTGACGGCGTCGAGATGACGCCCCCGATGACCCCGGCGGTCACCAGCGTGACCATACTCGCTGTGTTCGCGACCGCTTGGGACGCGGACACGCGTCGGACGATGGCCTTGACCGCGAACCATGCCAGGATCGCCAGGCCCAGGTCCTTGAGGTACCGCCTGAGGGCGGCGAGAGCGCGCTGCTTTCGCTTGCGTACCGCGTCGTAGCTGATACCCAGCTTGTCGGCCATCTGCCGCATCGTGAGCCCGAAGAAGGTGAGCGCTGCCAGCAGGTCGCGATCAGACGCTTCGAGCTTGTTCCACGCGTGGTGAAGCTGTTGCCGGTCCGCTTTCGCCAAGAAGGAATCGTCCGCGCCCGCGCTGTCGTCCGGGACGTATGCCCGTTGGAGACTGTCCCGCTCTGCCCGACGGGCCTGTCGCTCGGCGTTCGCGAGGTCGTCTGCCGTGCGCTCCAGCCATTCTGTCGTTGCGGGCGACCCATCCAGAATTCGATCGCAGCGAACAGCTTTTTCGAGGACGTCTTGCGTGACATCGTCGGCGCTGACATCCGGGTGCTCCCGAGTATATAGTCATGGATCAGGTCCAGCCATTCCTGATTCGGATCCTCAAGGCTCGGTGAGCTCTCTGCTGGCATTCTTCATCACCTGAGGGGTCGGCAATGTACATTCAATGAAACACATGTTTCATTTGGAGAACCCTCATTGTTATCCCAGGTGAGGGCAGTGCGCAAGAGCGCTCCACGAAACGATGCTGTGTGGTCTCGCTCACAAAACGCGGAAATATTCGATTTTAAGATATTGACCTTGGCTGCGGTCCGCTACCTGCGTGGGCGCATGGCTTGAATCACCGAATTCGAACCATCTTTGCCACCTGCTTGAGCAGCGCCGGAAGTTCGTCGGTTTGGGTCAAGAAGCGGTCGCACGGGCGCTGGGCGTGGCTCAGTCCTATGTGTGTGACTACGAGGCGGCCCGCAAACGGCTCGACTTCTTTCAACTGCAATGGATCGCGGTGAACGATCGGTACGACCCGCCGTTCAGTGCTGTGGGACTACGAGCAGCATGTGCGGTCGGAGGGCGTCGCCCTGCCGAGGCCGCTGTCCGAGGCGGAACGAGATGCGTTGCTGTCCGTTGTGCCGCCCAGCGAGGATGCCGCCGTTCAGCTCGGGTTGCTGCTGGAGGCGCTCCGGGAACGCCTCAACCCCAAGCGGCGGCAAGTGGACATCGGCCGAGCCTTGGGACGACCGCAGTCGTGGGTGAGTAAGTACGAGCATGGCGCCGTGCGATTGGACGTCATCCAGCTGGAAGAGGTCGCCACCGAGGTCAAGGTGACGCTGTCCGATCTGGACGCGATGCTGACGCGCCGATGAATCGGCGCACCGCTCACTCCGCTTCGAGATCGCCCTCCACTTGCAGGTAGACGTCCCGCATTTGGTCCAGCAGCTCCTGGTCGGGCTTGGCCCACATGCCCCGCTCGGCCGCCTCGGAGAGCCGCTCCACGATGCCGCGCAGCGCCCACGGGTTCGACTGCTTCAGGAACTCCTGGTTCTCCTGGTCCATCACGTAGGTCTGGCCGAGCTTCTCGTACATCCAGTCATCGACCACCCCTGCCGTGGCGTCGAATCCGAACAGATAGTCCACTGTGGCCGCCAGCTCGAACGCGCCCTTGTAGCCGTGCTTGCGCATCGCCGCCAGCCAGCGCGGATTCACCACTCGCGAGCGGAACACCCGGGCGGTCTCCTCCGACAGCGTGCGGGTGCGCACCGCGTCCGGGATGGTCGAGTCACCGATGTAGGACGCCGGCGCCTGCCCGGTCAGCGCCCGCACCGTGGCGACCATGCCGCCGTGGTACTGGAAGTAGTCGTCGGAGTCGGCGATGTCGTGCTCGCGGGTGTCGGTGTTCTTCGCCGCGACCTGAATCCGCCGGTAGGAGTTCTCCATGTCCTCCCGCGCCGGCGTGCCGTCGAGCCCGCGCCCATAGGCGTACCCGCCCCACACCGCGTACACCTCGGCCAGATCGGCATCGTCGCGCCAGTTGCCGGAGTCCATCAGCGGCAGCAGCCCCGCTCCGTACGAGCCGGGCTTGGAGCCGAACACCCTTGTGGTGGCACGGCGCTGGTCCCCGTGGGTGGCCAGGTCGGCTTGCGCGTGGGCGCGCACGAAGTTCTGCTCCTCGGGCTCGTCCAACTCGGCGACCATAGTGACCGCGTCGTCGAGCATCGCCACCACGTGCGGGAAGGCGTCGCGGAAGAACCCGGAGATTCGCACCGTGACGTCGATGCGTGGCCTGCCCAGCTCGACCAGCGGAATCGGCTCGAGACCGCTGACCCGCCGGGACGCCTCGTCCCAGACTGGTTGCACGCCTAGCAGCGCCAGCACCTCGGCGGCGTCGTCCCCCGAGGTACGCATCGCCGACGTGCCCCACACCGACAGCCCGACCGAGCGCGGCCAGTCGCCGGTGTCGTCGCGGTAGCGCTTCAGCAGCCCATCGGCCAGCGCCTGGCCCGTCTCCCACGCCAGCTTCGACGGGATGGCCTTCGGATCGACGGTGTAGAAGTTCCGCCCGGTCGGCAGCACGTTGATCAAACCACGCAGCGGCGACCCGCTCGGCCCGGCCGGGATGTAGCCACCGTCCAGGGCGTGGAACACCCCTGCGGTTTCGTTCGTGGTCTCGGCCAGCCGGGGCACCACCTCGGTGGCGGCGAAGGTCAGCACCCGCTCCACGTCGGCGGGATGTCCGGCGGCGACCTCGGTCGCGGCGGCCGGGTCCCAGCCGTGCTCCTCCATCGCCGCCACCAGCGCGTGCGCCTGCTGTTCGATCTCGTCCACTTCGGACGCGGGCGCGTCGCCGCCTTCGGTGAGCCCGAGCGCGGTGCGCAGCCCGGGCAGCGCGTCGGACTTGCCGCCCCACATCTGCTGCGCGCGCAGCATCGCCAGCACCAGGTTCACCCGCGCCTCGCCGGTCGGGGCGTCACCAAGGATGTGCAGGCCGTCGCGGATCTGGGCGTCCTTGACCTCGCACAGCCAGCCGTCGACGTGCAGCAGGAAATCGTCGAACTCGGCGTCGTGCGGCCGCTCGGCGATGCCGAGATCGTGGTCGAGCTTGGCCGCCTGGATCAGCGTCCAGATCTGCTGCCGGATCGCGGGCAGCTTCGCCGGGTCCATCGCCGAGATGTTGGCGTACTCGTCCAGCAGCTGTTCCAGCCGTGCCAGGTCGCCGTAGGACTCGGCGCGCGCCATCGGCGGGATCAAGTGGTCGATGATGGTGGCGTGCATCCGCCGCTTGGCCTGCGCGCCCTCGCCCGGATCGTTGATCAGGAACGGGTAGATCACCGGCAGGTTGCCCAGCACCGCGTCCGGCGCGCACGACGCCGACAGCGCCGCCGTCTTGCCGGGCAGCCATTCCAGCGAGCCGTGCTTACCCAGATGGACCACCGCGTGTGCGCCGAACGAGTGTTCAAGCCAGCGGTAGGCGGCCAGGTAGTGGTGGCTGGGCGGCAGGTCCGGGTTGTGGTAGATCGCCACCGGGTTCTCGCCGAACCCGCGCGGCGGCTGGATCATGATCAGCACGTTGCCCGCTTGCAGCGAGGCCAGCACGATGTCGCCGTCGTCGTTGGCCGAGCGGTCCACGAACAGCCCACCGGGCGGCGGGCCCCAGTGCGCTTCGACCTGCTCGCGCAGGTCGGCCGGTAGCGCGGCGAACCACTCGCGGTACTGCGCGGCCGGCACCCGGATCGGGTTGCCTGCCAGTTTCTCCTCGGACAGCCACTCCGGATCCTGCCCACCGGCGGCGATCAACGCGTGAATGAACGCGTCGCCGTCCGCGTCATCGACGCCGGGGATCGGGTCCGGGCCGAGGTCGTAGCCGCGCTCGCGCAGCAGGCTCAGCAGCGTGACCGCGCTGGCGGGGGTGTCGAGGCCGACCGCGTTGCCGACGCGGGAGTGCTTCGTCGGGTACGCCGACAGCACCAGCGCCACCTTCCGCTCGGCGGGCGGCGTGTGGCGCAGCCGCGCGTAACCGAGCGCGATTCCGGCCACGCGGCCCGCGCGCTCCGGGTCGGGCACGTAGCGCGGCAGCCCGTCGTCGTCGGTCTCCTTGAACGAGAATGGCACCGTGATGATCCGGCCGTCGAACTCCGGCACCGCCACCTGCGTGCCCGCGTCCAGCGGCGAGACGCCCTCGTCGTTGTCCAGCCAGGACTCGCGGTCGCTGGTCAGGCACAGCGCCTGCAGCGTGGGAATATCCAGGTCGGCCAGCTCGGCGATGTCCCACGCCTCGTCGTCGCCACCGGCCTGGGCGGCGGACGGCTTGGTGCCACCCGCGGCGAGCACGGTGACCAGCAGCGCGTCGGCAGCGCGTAGTTCATCGACCATCTTCGGATCGCGGTTGCGCAGCGTGGCGCAGTAGATCGGCATCGGCCGGCCGCCAGCGTCCTCGATGGCGCGGCACAGCGTCTCCACGAACGCGGTGTTGCCCGCGAAGTGGTGCGCCCGGTAGTAGAGGATCGCGATCCTCGGACCGTCGACGTCCGCGGCGTCGCGGCTGAGGTGGCCCCAGTTCGGCTGCTCGGCGGGCGGCTCGAAGCCGTGCCCGGTCAGCAGCAGTGTGTCGGACAGAAACCGGTGCAGCTGGGCCAGGTTCTGCGGCCCGCCGTGCGCCAGGTACATGTGCGTCTGGGTCGCGATCCCGGCAGGCACGTGCGAGAGCTTCATCAGCTCGGCGTCCGGCGCCTGCTCGCCGCCGAGCACCACGACCGGCACCTCGCTGGCGCGCACGATGTCCAAGCCCTCTTTCCAGGCCCGTTCGCTGCCGAGGATGCGCACCACGATCACCTCGGCGCCGTCGAGCAGCGCCGGCAGCTCGTCGAGCTCGATGCGTGAGGGGTTGGCCAGCCGGTAGTCCGCGCCGCTCGCGCGGGCCGACAACAGGTCGGTGTCGGACGTCGACAGCAGGACGATCACGATGCGGTGCTCCTGTTCCGGGGTCCTCGCCCCGAATCGCGGGATCGCGCTGGCCGGAGTGTCTGGCTTCCGGTGTGGCCGGTCACAGTTGCGGGACAGCGCCGGATTCTCACCGGCTTCCTCAGGTGCCAACGCGGTTGGTGGTCCACCGGGCAATCTACAGTGAGGCATTGTGCCTAGCGATCGGACCCGTACCCGCGACGCCTGTCCCGGCGCGCTGACCACCCACGCCGCCGACGACGGCGCGCTGGCCAGGGTGCGGCTGCCGGGCGGGCGGGTGCGCTCGTCGCAGCTGGCCGTGCTGGCCGACTGCGCCGAGGCCCTCGGCGACGGCACGCTGCACCTGACCTCGCGCGCCAACGTGCAGCTGCGCGGTCTGCGCGACACCGCTGCGCTGGCGGAGCGGCTGGCCGACGCGGGCCTGCTGCCCTCGGCCACGCACGAGCGGGTCCGCAACATCGTCGTCTCCCCGGCGTCCGGGCTGGTCGGCGGGCTCGTCGACGTCCGGCCGTTGGTGACCGAACTCGACGTCGCGATCTGCGCGCGACCGGAGCTCGGGGCGCTGCCGGGCCGGTTCTGGTTCGGGCTGGACGACGGTCGCGGCGACGTCGGCGGGGCGTTCGACGACCGGGTCGACGTCTGCTGGCGCGCCGTGGATGCCCGGCGCGGGTCGGTGCTGCTGGCCGGGGCCGACACCGGGGTGCGGGTCGGCGTCAGCGAGGCGGTGGACGTGCTGGTCGACCTCGCAGCGGCGTTCGGGCACCACCGGGGCGAGGCGTGGCAGGTCCGTGAGCTCGACGAGGCACAGCGCGGGGCCGTGCTCGCCTCCGCCTGCGGTGATCGCGGTGACGGCGCAGGTCAGCGGGCCGAACGCGGCGAGGACGTCGTCGCGCTCGGCGTCATCGCCCAGGACGACGGCCGCTGCGCCGTGCACGCCGGGCTGCGCTTCGGCACGGCGACCGCCGCGCAGGCGCGGCTGCTCGCCGGCACCGCCGACGAGGCGATCGTCACACCGTGGCGGTCGGTGCTGCTGCCCGGCCTGGACCCCGGCGACGCAGCCGCCGCCCAACGGCGTCTCGCGGTCGCCGGACTGCTCCTCGACGCCGACGACCCGGCCGCGACGATCACCGCCTGCATCGGCAGCCCCGCCTGCGCGAAGGCGCTCGCCGACGTCCGCGCCGATGCGACGCAGGCCATCTCCGAGCTGGCCGCACGCGGCGACGTGCCGGACGGTGCGGCACACTTCGCAGGCTGTACTCGCCGATGTGGCAGGCCGCCCGGCCCGGCCGTCGATGTGCTTGCCGACGGCGACGGCTACCTGGTCGACGGCGACACGGTGCCCGCCGGGAAGCTGGCCGAGGCGCTCGCAACGAAAGGACGCAGGTGACCGACTACCTCACCGACGGGGCGGAGATCTACCGCCGCTCGTTCGCCACCATCCGCGCCGAGGCCGACCTCGACCGGCTGCCCGGCGACGTCGAACGCGTCGTCGTCCGCATGATCCACTCCTGCGGGATGACCGACCTCGCGGCCGACGTCGAGTTCGCGCCCGACGTCGTCAAGGCGGGCCACGACGCGCTGCGGGCCGGGGCGTCGATCCTCACCGACGCCAAGATGATCGCCTCCGGCGTCACCCGCCGCAGGCTGCCTGCCGACAACGACGTCGTCTGCACCCTTGCCGACCCACGGGTGCCCGACCTCGCCGCACGGCTGGGTACCACCCGCAGCGCCGCGGCGCTGGAACTGTGGCGGGAGCGGCTGCCCGGGTCCGTCGTCGCCATCGGCAACGCACCCACCGCGCTGTTCCGGCTGCTCGAACTGATCGACGAGGGCGTCGGCGCGCCCTCGGCGATCATCGGCGTGCCGGTCGGCTTCATCGGCGCCGCCGAGTCCAAGACCGAGCTCGCCACCCGGGCACCGGCGCCGTACCTGGTGGTGCACGGCCGCCGGGGCGGCAGCGCCATGGCTGTGGCCGCGCTGAACGCGATCGCGCAGGAGGCGGAGCTGTGACCTCGACCGGCACGTTGTGGGGCGTCGGCCTCGGGCCCGGCGACCCCGAACTGATCACCGTCAAGGCGGCCCGGCTCATCGGCGAGGCCGACGTGATCGCCTACCACTGCGCCCGGCACGGCCGCAGCATCGCCCGCTCGGTCGCCGAGCCCTACCTCCGTGGCGACCAGCACGAAGAGCGGCTGATGTACCCGGTCACCACCGAGACCACCGACCACCCCGGCGGCTACGAGGGCGCCATCGCCGAGTTCTACGAGCACGCCGCCAAACGGCTCGCCGAACACCTCGACGCCGGCCGCGACGTGGTGCTGCTGTGCGAGGGCGACCCGTTCTTCTACGGCTCCTACATGTACATGCACGAGCGGCTGTGCGAGCGCTACCGCGCCGTCGCGGTGCCCGGGGTGACCTCGATCAGCGCCGCCTCCGCCGCACTCGGCAGGCCGTTGGCGCAGCGCGACGAGGTGCTGACCGTGCTGCCCGGCACCCTGCCGACCCCCGAGCTGGCCATGCGGCTCGCAGACGCGGACGCCGCCGCTGTGATGAAGCTGGGCCGCACCTTCGGCTCGGTGCGCACCGCGCTCGCCGAGGCGGGCAAGCTCGACGAGGCCTACTACATCGAGCGCGCCACCTGGCACGAGCAGGCCGGGCCCGGCGCGACCGGCAGGGGAGTGCAGCGGCTCGAGCCGCTGGCCGACGTCGATCCCGACACGGTGCCGTACTTCTCGCTGGCGCTGCTGCCCAGCCCGGCCTACGCCGCCCGCACGGCGGCTAGCGCCCCCGCCGAGCCCTCGGATGCGCCTCCCGGTGGCGAGGTGGTCGTCGTCGGCCTCGGCCCGGCCGGGCCGGAGTGGCTGACGCCGGAGGCCGGGGCGGCGCTCGCCGACGCCGAGCACCTGGTCGGCTACGGGCCTTACCTGGCGCGCGTGCCGCAGCGGCAGGGTCAGCAGCGGCACAGCTCCGGCAACCGGGTCGAGGCCGACCGCGCCTGCCAGGCGCTCGAGCTGGCCCGCGACGGCGCCCGGGTCGCGGTGGTCTCCTCCGGCGACCCGGGGGTGTTCGCGATGGCCACCGCCGTGCTCGAACAGGCCGAACAACCCCGGTTCGCAGACGTCAGCGTGCGGGTGCTGCCCGGGGTGACCGCCGCGCAGGCCGCCGCGTCCCGGGTCGGTGCGCCACTCGGCCACGACTACTGCGTGTTGTCGCTGTCCGACCGGCTCAAACCGTGGGAGATCATCGAGCGCAGGCTGGACGCGGTCGGCGCGGCCGATCTCGCCGTCGCGTTCTACAACCCGGCCTCCCGCAGCCGCACCACCCAGCTCACCGCCGCCCGCGACGTGCTGCTGCGCCACCGCGCACCGGACACGCCGGTCGTCGTCGCCCGCGACATCGGCGGTGCGGAGGAGTCGGTGACGGTGACCACCCTCGGCGAGCTCGACCCCGCCACGGTGGACATGCGGTGTCTGCTGATCGTCGGGTCGTCGCGGACCCGTGCCGTCGAGCGGGACGGCACGACGACGGTGTGGACACCGCGTACATACCAAGAAGACCGAACGTAGCCTGACGGCATAACCTCGTTTGCCTGTCGTCGGGTTGCGTTCGGTCGGATTGGTATCTACCGGCACTGTCGAGTGACCCGACGCCTCGCCTCCCGGCGCCACCCCATCACCCCGCGCGCCGGAAGGCGAGGCGTCGCCGCGCCGTGGTCACGCCAGGCTCAACGCCCGGGCCGTGGGCGGGATGCGGCCACGGCGTCGGGTTCACCGGATCGAGTGGCGCTACGTCCCGTACTGCTCCCAATGCAGCGCCTCGTCCAGCGGTCGGCGACGTCGCCAGCCGTGCCGTTCCAGGTCGGGCACTTGTTGCAGTTCGCGCACCGGGCCCAGGCACAGCCAGGCCACCGGCCGCACCCCGTCGGGAAGCCCGACAAGCCGCGCCAGAAATTCCTCGCGGTAGAAGCTCACCCAGCCGACACCCAGGCCCTCGGCGGTCGCGGCCAGCCACAGGTTCTGGATCGCCAGACACACCGAGTACAGCCCGGCGTCGGCGATCGCGTG
Organism: Actinophytocola sp.; assembly: GCA_009377395.1. Lineage (GTDB taxonomy): Bacteria > Actinomycetota > Actinomycetes > Mycobacteriales > Pseudonocardiaceae > Haloechinothrix_A. The sequence goes on from WHUB01000029.1 coordinate 32,873, forward strand.
CCTGCCCAGCACTGCGGGCGAACCGCGCTCGGGGTCGTAGGTCACCACGACGCCGAGACTGGACTCCAGAATGCCCTCGATCTTGATGCGGCGAAACGTCGCGTCGCGTTCGCCGTCGAGCTGGGAGGCGAACACCTCCCGCTCACCGTGCACGTGCTCGCGGAACTCGGCACGGGTGTCGCGGTCGGTGACGAGCACGAAGTCCCACGGCTGCGACATGCCGACACTCGGTGCGGTGTGTGCCGCGCCGAGCACCCGCCGCAGCACGTCCTCGTCGATCGGCTCCCCGCTGAACTCGGCGCGCACGTCGCGTCGGCGTTCCAGCACCCGGTAGAACGCGTCCAACTCGGGGGTCATGCGGCCTCCTTGTCGCGCGCGGCCAGCTGCGCAGTGGATACAGCGTCGGCCAGCATGGTGCCCGATGATTCGGACCTGCAAGCAGTCCTCATGTCACCTCCAGTGCCCAGCGCAGGGCGTCGTCGACGTCGGACACCGCCGGCGCGTCCGGCCGGGGTGGCCTGCGCACGATGACCGAGGGGATGCCGTGTTGTGCTGCCGCGTGCAGCTTCGCGGCGGTCATGCTGCCGCCGCTGTCCTTGCTGACCAGCACATCGATGCGGTGTTCGCGCAGCAGCTCGAGTTCGCCGTCCACTGTGTACGGGCCCCGGTCCAGCAGCAGCTCGTGACGGCGCGGCAGCGGCGGCTCGGGCCGGTCGACGCAGCGGATGAGAAACCACACCGCGTCAAGATCGGCGAACGCCGCCAGGCCCTGCCTGCCGCTGGTCAGAAACGCCCGCTCGCCCAGCGCGGGCAGCAGTCCGGCCGCCTCGTCGAGGTCGGCCACCCAGCGCCAGTCCGCGTCATCGGGCTGGGTCCAGCCGGAACGTTCCAACCGCAACAGCGCCACTCCGGCCTGGCGCGTCGCGGCGACCGCCGAGGCACTGATGCGGGCGGCGAACGGGTGGGTGGCGTCCACCACCGCGTGCACGTCGTGCTCGGTCAGCCATGCCGCGAGTCCGTCCGGTCCACCGAAGCCGCCGACGCGGACCTCGCCGTCCGGCAGCCGAGGCTCTGAGACCCGGCCCGCCAGCGAGGAGATCACCGCGACCCCGCGCGCGTGCAACGCGGCGGCCAGCGCGCGGGCCTCGGACGTGCCGCCGAGGATCAAGACCGGATAGCTCACACTGGACACACTATGGGAGAGCAGCTGCGCTACGGCTGGACCACGGGTGCGTGTGCGACGGCCGCCACCACGGCGGCCTACACCGCGCTGCTCACCGGCGAGTTCCCCGATCCGGTCGAGGTGCTGCTGCCCAAGGACAGGCGTCCCGCGTTCGCGCTGGCCACCGAGCACCTGGACAACGATGCCGCCAGCGCCGGGGTGGTCAAGGACGCCGGTGACGATCCCGACGTCACCCACGGCGCGCTGATTGTGGCCACAGTGCGTCGTGGCGAGCCCGGCAGCGGTGTGACGTTCGCCGCCGGTGCGGGTGTGGGCACCGTCACCCGGCCCGGGCTGCCGCTCGACGTCGGTGAGCCCGCGATCAACCCGGTGCCGCGCAGGCTGATGCGGGAGGCGATCGAGTGGGTCGCCGCCGCGCACGGCGCGACCGGCGATGTCGCGGTGGAGATTTCGATCCCGGATGGCGAGGAGCTGGCGCACCACACCTGGAACCCGAGGCTGGGCATCCTCGGCGGACTCTCGGTGCTGGGCACGACCGGGGTGGTGGTGCCGTACTCCTGCTCGGCGTGGATCGACAGTATCCGTCGCGGCGTGGACGTGGCCCGCGCGATGGGACGTACCCACGTCGCCGGGGCCGTGGGCAGTACCTCGGAGCAGGTGGTCGCCGAGCTGTACGGGCTCACCGAGAGCGCGCTGCTGGACATGGGCGACTTCGCGGGTGCGGTGCTCAAGTACGTGCGGCGGCACCCCGTGCCGAGGCTGTCCATCGCGGGAGGGTTCGCCAAGATGTCCAAGCTCGCTGCGGGTTATCTCGACCTGCATTCGAAGCGCTCGCAGGTCGACCTCGGGCTGCTGGCCGGGCTGGCCCGGGAGGCAGGGCACGAGCAGCTGGCTGGGAAGATCGGCACGGCGAACTCCGCGTTGCACGCGCTGGAACTGGCGGAGGCCGACGGCCTCGCGCTTGGTGAGCTCGTCGCCGAACGGGCGCGGCAGACGGCGGCCGACGTGCTCGGCGACGCCCCGGTCGAGGTCGACATCGTCGTCATCGACCGGGCGGGCCGCATCGTCGGCCGGGCGCCGACGCCGTGAGCGTCAGTCCAGCACGTCCTCGATCGTGCTCGCGGTGACGGCGCGCCGGATCCAGGTCTCCAACTGCTCCAGGTCGGTGCACGCGGTGATGCGGGTCCTGGCGTTCTCGGGCACGTCTATCTCCCGTGCGGCCAGCACGGTCAGCAGCGCCTCGCTCTCGCCCTGGGCGCGTCCGCTGTAGAAGTACTTGCGCGCGAAGTCACTCTGGTACTCGTAGGTGCGTGCGGTCATCAGGGCCTCCAGGTGGTGTCGCGCTGCTTCGGGCAGGGCCGCGAGCACGACGTCATAGTACAGCGTGGCGTGATCCTCATCGATCGTGCGCAGCGCCGTGAGCAGCGCGTCGAAGACCTTGTCCCGGTCGGGATGGTCGGCGTGCGCCATGGCAGACAGCACGACCAGCTCCGGCGCCCGCGACGCCTCCTCGAGGTCGGTCACCACCGGTACCGTGTCCGGCCCGAGCGCCAGCGGGCGCAGCACCCAGCCGGGGTGGCCGGTTGCGATCGGCGCGCGGCACCACGCCGCCGTGTCGGCGTCGGCGCACAGCACCAGCAGCATGGCGGGACAGCGCAGCCGTGCGTGCAACGTCGTCAGGTACACCGGCCAGCTCCGGCGCTTGCGCGTATCCCGCGCGAGCTGCACTTCGATGACCACCGCGAGCACCGCCTCGTCGTGTCGGGTCAGCACGACGACGGCGTCCGCGCGGTATTCGGTCGGCGCCAGGTCGGTCAGATCACCGGAGTCAAGCCGCGCGCGCTCGAAGCTGGGCACGGTGACGCCGAGCGAGGTGGCGAGCAGCTCGGCCGCCAGCGCTGGCCGGTTGCGGAACAGCTCGATGAGGGCTTCGTGGGTGGTCGAGGGCACGGCCCGACGCTAGAAGCGACACCGACCACGCGGGGCCGGAAAACCGCCAACGGTGCCAGTTGGCCCGCCAGTGGTACCACTGGCGCGGCCGAATGTCACAGCGATCGTGGCTGGCTGCTGCGCTCCCGGTCGGCCGAGTAGAGAAAACTGTCCGGGAACGTCTCCGCCGCGAGCACCTTCCCGACGAAGATCGTCGCCGCCCGGGTGACGTCGGCCGCGCGCACCTGGCCTGCGATGTCGCCCAGCGTGCCGCGCAGCACCCGCTCGCCGGGCTGGCTGGCGTTCGCGACCACCGCGACCGGGCAGTCGGCCCCGTAATGCGGCAGCAGCTCGTCGACGACCTGCTCGATCCGCCCGATCGCCAGGTGCAGCGCGAGGGTGGCGCCGCTGGCGGCGAACGTCGCCAGGTTTTCGCCCTCGGGCATGCTGGTCGAGCGCGCCTGCGTCCGGGTGATCACGAGGCTCTGTCCCACGGTCGGCACCGTCAGCTCGCGTCGCAGCGTGGCGGCCGCCGCCGCGAACGCGGGCACCCCCGGCGTCACGTCGTAGGGCACGCCGGCGGCATCCAGCCGGCGCATCTGCTCGGCCACCGCGCTGTAGACCGCCGGGTCGCCGGAGCACAGCCGCGCCACGTCGTGTCCCCGCTCCGACGCATCGACCAGCTCGGCGATGATCTCGTCCAACGTCAGCGTCGCGGTGTCGACGGCGCGGGCGCCCTCGGGGCAGTGGGCGAGCAGGTCGGTCGGCGTCAGGCTGCCGGGGTAGAGACACACCGGGCAGCGCGCCAGCAGGTCCCTGCCGCGCACCGTGATCAAATCGGCCGCGCCGGGACCGGCGCCGATGAAATGCACCGTCCCGGGGTCGTGCTGCGTCGTCACGCGCACCATCGTGTCAGACCGGCTGGCGCGGCTGTGCCCAGCCGAAGGTCAGCTCGACCGCGCGGCGCCAGTTCGCGTACTCCTCAGCCCGCCGGGTCGCGTCCAGCTTCGGCAGCCACCGCGCCGCCAGGTGCCAGTTCCGCCGAAGGCCCTCCAGATCGGGCCAAAACCCGACACCCAGGCCCGCCGCGTAGGCCGCGCCGAGCGACACGGTCTCCGCCACGATCGGCCGCATCACCGGCACGTCGAGCACGTCCGCGATGAACTGCATCAGCAGGTGGTCGGCCGTCATGCCGCCGTCGACCCGCAGCGTGGACGCCTCCAGCCCGGAGTCGGCGTTCATCGCGTCGACCACCTCGCGGGTCTGCCAGCCGGTCGCTTCCAGCACTGCCCGCGCCAGGTGACCCTTGGTGATGTAGGAGGTCAGCCCGACGATGAGCCCGCGCGCCTCGCTGTGCCAGTGTGGCGCGAACAGCCCGGAGAACGCGGGCACGATATAGCAGCCGCCGTTGTCGTCGACCGTCTTCGCCAGCGTTTCGATCTCCGGCGCGCTGCCGATCAGCCCGAGACTGTCGCGGAACCACTGCACCAGCGATCCGGTGACCGCGATCGGGCCTTCCAGCGCGTACACGGCGGGTTCGCCGCCGAGCTGGTAGCCGATCGTGGTCAGCAGGCCGTGCGTGGACTGGACCAGATCCCGGCCGGTGTTCATCAACAGGAAGCTGCCGGTGCCGTAGGTGCACTTGGTCTCGCCGCGCGCGAAGCAGGTCTGGCCGAACAACGCCGCGTGCTGGTCGCCGAGCGCGGCGGCGATCCGCAGCCCGGGCACCACTCGTTTGGTGCGGCCGAAGTCCGCTGTGGACGGCTGGATCTCCGGCAGCATCCGTTTCGGAATGTCGAAAAAGGACAACAGCTCGTCGTCCCAGCTCAGCGTGGCGATGTTCATCAGCAGGGTGCGGCTGGCGTTGGTGACGTCGGTGACGTGCACGCCGCCGTCGGCGCCACCGGTGAGGTTCCAGATCAGCCAGGTCTCCATGGTGCCGAACAGCACGTCGCCCCGCTCGGCGCGTTCGCGCAGCCCGGGGACGGTGTCGAGCAGCCACCGCAGCCGGGGTGCGGCGAAGTACGTCGCCAGCGGCAGTCCGCAGCGCTCCCGCACCGTGCCCGCGTCCGGCTTGCGCTCGAACTCCCGCACCAGCTCCTCGGTGCGCACGTCCTGCCACACGATCGCGCGCCCCACCGGCGTCCCGGTGCGCCGGTCCCACACCACGGTGGTCTCGCGCTGGTTCGCGATGCCCAGCGCCATGACCTGCTCGGCGGCGATCCCGGCGTCGGCCAGCGCCCGCGGCACGATCCGGTCGACATTGCGCCAGATCTCGACGGCGTCCTGCTCGACCCAGCCCGGCTGCGGGAAGTACTGCTGCTGCTCGCGCTGGGCCACCGACACCAGCCGGGCGCCCTGGTCGAACAGCATGCACCGAGTCGAGGTGGTGCCCTGGTCGATCGACATCACATAGCGTTGCGTCATCCCGCCGCCCCCTCAGCGGCCCGCGCCGAGATCGCGAGAGACCGCGCGGGCGGCGCTGCGGACGTGCGTGACCAGCTCCGGCCGCGGTCGCAGCCGCCCGTCGCAGAGCCGTTCCACCGCGCCGGTGATGCCGATCGCGCCGACGACGAGACCGCCGTAGGAGCGGATCGGCGCGGCGATGCCGGCCTCGCCCGGCATGTACTCCTCGGCGTCCGCAGCCCAGCCGTGCTCTCTGACCTGCGCCAGCGCACGGCTGAGCGCCGACGAGTTGACGATGGTGCGCCGGGTGAGCGACGGCAGGTCCGCCTGCTGCGCCGACGCCGCGAGGTCGGTGTCGTAGGCCAGCAGCACCTTGCCGAGCGCGGTCGCGTGCAGCGGCAGCAGCGAGCCGACATCGAGAGTCTGCAACGTGTCGTCCGGGCGGAAGACGTGGTGGACGACCAGCACATTGCCTTCGAGCGGGGTCCCGATCCGCACCGCCTCGCCGCTGCGCGCAGCCAGCGCGTCGGCCCAGTTGGTGGCCCGGGAGCGCAGCTCGTTGACGTCGAGGTAGCTGGTGCCGAGGTGCAGCAGGGCCGCGCCGAGCTGGTACTTGCCGGTCGCGGTGTCCTGTTCGACGAAGCCGACGCCGTGCAGCGTGCGCAGGATGCCGTGCGCGGTGCCCTTGGCGAGGTCCAGCGACGCGGCGATCTCGCCGACACCGAGCCGTCCCGACCCGCGCGCGAGCAGTCGCAGGATGGCGGCGGCGCGCTCGATGGCCTGGACCGGACCCGGCATGCGGGGCACCGTAACCAGAAAATTCTGATTCGACAATGTCGAACGGCGGATGACGACGTCGTTAACCGGTCCGCACCCGCGGTGAGCTGCGCCATAGAGACCTCCACGATCGCAGGACGGTAGTGGTGCCCACCGCACGCAGCTAGAGCGCACGTTCAGCATTGTCGAACGCAGGGTATGGAGCGTCCCGGATCGCCGCCCTACCGTCTGAGCCCATTACAGAGCGGTAAACGGATGGAGGAGTAATGGATCTCGGCACGGTCTTCCTCAGTGAGGTGGTCGGTACCGGCATGCTGATCCTGCTCGGCGCCGGGGTGGTCGCCAACGTGCTGCTGACCAAGACCAAAGGGTTCGACGGCGGCTGGTTGCTGATCAACTTCGGCTGGGGTCTCGCGGTGCTGGCTGGGGTGTTCGTCGCGTACAAGTCGGGCGGTCACATCAACCCGGCCGTCACCTTCGGGATCCTGCTCAGCGGGGCGGGTGAGTATTCCGACGGCGTCGCCGTGAGCTTCGCCTCGACGATGGTCTACCTCAGCGGCCAGATGATCGGCGCATTCCTGGGGGCGTGCGCCGCCTATCTGGCCTACAAGACCCACTTCGACGCCGAGGAGGACGAGTCGAAGAAGCTCGCCGTGTTCGCCACCGGACCGGCGATCAGGAACTACCGGTGGAACTTCGTCACCGAGGTGATCGGCACGTTCGTGCTCGTCCTCGTGGTGCTGTCGTTCGCGGGCACGCCGAACGCGCTCGGCCCCGCCGCCGTCGCGTTGCTCGTCGTCGGCATCGGCGCCTCGCTCGGCGGACCGACCGGCTACGCCATCAACCCGGCACGCGACCTCGGACCACGCCTCGCGCACGCGGTGCTGCCCACGCAGTACAAGGGCGAGGCTGCCGCCGCGGCACCGGCGTCGGTCGCCGCGTCGGTCGGCCCCGGCGCCGCCCAGCAGCCGGCGCGCAAGGACAACGACTGGCGCTACGCCTGGATTCCGGTGCTCGGCCCGATGGTCGGTGGCGGCCTGGCCGGTCTGGCCTCGCAGCTGCTGTTCTGACCACCCCGTGATGAGAGGACGATGATGAGCGACTACATCGGAGCGATCGACCAGGGCACGACGAGCACCCGGTTCATGGTGTTCGACCACGGCGGCAACGAAATCGCCCGCCACCAGCTCGAACACGAGCAGATCCTGCCGCAGGCGGGCTGGGTCGAGCACAACCCGACGGAGATCTGGGAGCGCACCCGCGCGGTGGTGCAGAGCGCGCTCACCTCGGCGAGCCTCGACGCCGGCGACCTCGCCGCCGTCGGCGTCACCAACCAGCGCGAGACCACCGTGGTGTGGAACCGGCGCACCGGGCGGCCGTACTGCAACGCCATCGTGTGGCAGGACACCCGCACCGACCGCATCGCCGCCGAGCTGGAACGCGACGGCCACGGTGACGTCATCCGCCGCAAGGCGGGCCTGCCACCTGCGACCTATTTCTCCGGCGGCAAGCTGCGCTGGATCTTCGACAACGTGCCCGGCGTCGCCGAGGACGCCGCGCGCGGCGAGGCGCTGTTCGGCACCACCGACTCCTGGCTACTGTGGAACCTCACCGGCGGCGTCGACGGCGGCGTGCACGTCACCGACGTCACCAACGCCAGCCGCACCATGCTGATGAACCTGGAGACCTGCGACTGGGACGACGAACTGCTGTCGATCTTCGGTGTGCCGAGGGCGATGCTGCCGCGCATCCTGCCGTCGTCCAATCCGGACTTCTTCGGCACCACCCGCGCCGACGGGCCGTTCGGCGGGGAGATTCCGCTCGCCGGGATCCTCGGGGACCAGCAGGCGGCCACCGTCGGGCAGGTGTGCTTCCGGCCCGGTGAGGCGAAGAACACCTACGGCACCGGCAACTTCTTACTGCTCAACACCGGCAACGAGATCGTGCGCTCGCAACACGGCCTGCTGACCACGGTCTGCTACCAGCTCGGCGACGACAAGCCGACCTACGCGCTGGAAGGCTCCATCGCGGTCACCGGCTCGGCGGTGCAGTGGCTGCGCGACCAGCTCGGCATCATCTCCGGCGCTGAGCAGAGTGAGTCGCTGGCCAGCCAGGTGGAGGACAACGGCGGCGTGTACTTCGTGCCCGCGTTCTCCGGGCTGTTCGCGCCGCACTGGCGGTCCGACGCGCGCGGCGCCATCGTCGGGTTGTCCCGCTACAGCACCAACGCCCACGTCGCGCGGGCCACGCTGGAGTCCATCTGCTACCAGACCCGCGACGTCGTCGACGCGATGCAGGCCGACTCCGGCGTGACACTCGACGTGCTGCGCGTCGACGGCGGCGTCACCGCGAACAGCCTGTGCATGCAGATCCAGGCGGACATCCTCGGCGTTCCGGTGTCCCGGCCAGTGGTCGCGGAGACGACGGCGCTCGGCGCGGCCTACGCGGCGGGCCTGGCGGTCGGGTTCTGGAACACGCCCGAGGAACTGGTCCAGAACTGGAACGAGGATGTCCGCTGGCAGCCGACGTGGAGCGAGGAGCAGCGCGAGCGCGGCCACGCGCGGTGGCAGAAGGCCGTCTCGCGCACCCTCGACTGGATCGACGTGGAGGACTAACAGACTGATGTCTATACGACTGGACCCGGCCTACCGTGCCGCGGCCCTGGATACCCTCACCGACGACGAGATCGACGTCCTGGTGATCGGCGGCGGTGTCGTCGGCGCCGGTGCCGCCCTCGACGCCGCCTCGCGCGGGCTGTCGGTCACGCTGGTCGAGGCGCGCGACTGGGCGGCGGGCACGTCCAGCCGTTCCAGCAAGCTCATCCACGGTGGGCTGCGCTACCTCGAACAACGCGACTTCGCCCTGGTACGCGAGGCGCTCAAGGAACGCGGTCTGCTGCTGCACCGCCTCGCGCCGCACCTGGTGCGGCCGGTGCCGTTCCTGTTCCCGCTGCGTCGCCGGGCGTGGGAGCGTGCCTACGTCGGCGCCGGGGTCGCGCTCTACGACACTCTCGGCGGTGCGCGCGCCCTGCCCGCGCACCGGCACCTGTCACGGCGCGGCGCGCTCGAGCTCGCACCCGGGCTCGACCCGGACGCGCTGACCGGCGCGATCCGCTACTACGACGCCCAGGTCGACGACGCCCGGCACACCATGACGCTGGCCCGCACCGCCGCGCAGCACGGCGCCACGGTGCTGAATCGCAGCAAGGTCGTCGGGCTGCTGCGCGACGGCGCTCGCGTGGTCGGTGCCAGGGTGGTCGACGTCGAGTCCGGGGCGGAGTACGCGGTGCGGGCCCGGCGGGTCGTCAGCGCCACCGGGGTGTGGACCGACGAGATGCAGCGGCTCACCGGCGTGGCCAGCCCGTTCTCGGTGCGGATGTCCAAGGGCGTGCACCTGCTGGTGCCGCGCGAGCGCATCCACCTGGAGACCGGCCTGATCACGACCACCGAGAAGAGCGTGCTGTTCGTCATCCCGTGGGGATCGCACTGGATCATCGGCACCACCGACACCGAGTGGACGCTGGACCGCGACCATCCCGCTGTCAGCAGGTCCGATGTGGACTATCTGCTCGAGCGCGTGAACGCGGTGCTGCGTGAGCCGTTGACAACCGAGGACATCGACGGTGTCTACGCGGGCCTGCGTCCGCTGGTATCCGGCGGGTCGAGTGACACCGCCCAGCTCTCGCGGGAGCACGCGGTGGCCGAACCGGTGCCGGGGCTGTTCGTCATCGCCGGGGGCAAGTACACAACGTACCGGGTGATGGCCGCCGACGTCGTCAACGCTGCCGTCCGGGGACTCGGCAGGGCGGTCGCGCCGTCGGTGACCGATCGGCTGCCGCTGCTGGGCGCGGCCGGCTACCACGAACTGTTCGAGGACCGCGACAGCCTGGCACAGCGCCACGGGCTTCCAGTGTCCACTGTGGAGCACCTGCTGGGGCGTTACGGCGCGATGGCCACCGACCTGTTCGGACTCATCGAGCGCGACCCCGAGCTGTCGGAGCCGATCCCCGGCGCCGAGGACTACCTCAAGGCCGAAGCGGTCTATGCCGTCAGCCACGAGGGCGCGCTGCATCTGGACGACGTCCTCACCCGCCGGACCCGCATTTCCATCGAAGCGGAGGACCGGGGACTGACCGCCGCACCCGAGATCGCCCGGCTCATCGCGGCGCACCTCGGCTGGGAGGCGTCCCAGGAACGACGGGAGGTGGACCGCTACCGCGAGCGGGTGCACGCCGAGCGTGCCGCGCAGGAGGCCGTCGACGACGACACCGCCAACGCGGCCAGGCTGGCGGCTACCCCTTAGGCTCGGGGAGGTGACCGACTCTCGCTGGTGCTACCTGACCGATATGGACGGCGTGCTGGTGCGCGAGGAACACCTCGTGCCCGGCGCCGACGAGTTCCTCGCGGAGCTTCGCAGCAACGAGATCAAGTTCTTGGTACTGACCAACAACTCGATCTACACGCCGCGCGACCTGCGGGCGCGGTTGCTGCGCACCGGCCTGGACGTGCCGGAGGCCTCGATCTGGACCTCCGCGCTGGCCACCGCGCAGTTCCTCGACTCGCAGCGGCCGAACGGCTCGGCGTTCGTGATCGGGGAGGCCGGGCTGACCACGGCGCTGCACGAGGCCGGGTACGTGCTGACCGACTCCGACCCGGACTACGTCGTGCTCGGCGAGACCCGCAGCTACAGCTTCACCGCGATCACCAAGGCGGTGCGGCTGATCGAGGGCGGGGCGCGGTTCATCGCGACCAACCCGGACCCGACCGGCCCGAGCCTGGAGGGCTCGCTGCCGGCGACCGGGTCGGTCGCGGCGCTGATCGAGCGGGCCACCGGCGTGAAGCCGTACTTCGTCGGCAAGCCGAACCCGCTGATGATGCGCTCGGCGCTGAACAACCTCGGCGCGCACTCCGAGAGCACGCTGATGATCGGGGACCGGATGGACACCGACGTGCACGCCGGGGTCGAGGCCGGGCTGCAGACGGTGCTGGTGCTGTCGGGCATCTCCACCCGCGAGAGCGCCGAGCGCTACCCGTACCGCGCCACCGCCATTCTCGACTCCATCGCCGACCTGCTGGGACGCACCAAGGACCCGTTCGGCTAGGCCGTGTCTGATGGATCCGTGGTCGCGGTCTCGGCGCCCAGATCGTCCGGGGCTGCGTTGTCGTCGTCGGCCATAGCTCCGCTATGGCCTTCCTCCTCCGCCTTGCCTCGAACGATCTGGATCACCGATCCCATCGACCGAGATCCATCAGACACGGCCTAGCAGCAATACCGTTCAGTTAAGGTTGTCATGATGTAGTTTGGGTGCGTGCCTCGTTCTGGTTGGCGGAAGCCTGAGACGGATCGCCGGTTGTCGGACCTGGTGTCGGTGGGTGTGCTGACGCGGGTGTTCCCGCCGGGTCTGGTCGATGAGGTGATCGAGGGGGCTGGTCGGACCCAGCAGCGGCATCGGGCGTTGCCGGCGCGGGTGATGGCTTACTTCGCGATCGGCATGGGCCTGTACTCCGAGGGTGCCTATGAGGACGTGCTTGCCCAGTTGACCGACGGGCTGGCGTGGGCCTCGGGGTGGACCGAGGAGTACCGGCTGCCGGGGAAGTCGGCGATCTTCCAGGCCAGGGAGCGGCTCGGTTCGGAGCCGTTGGCCGACCTGTTCGCCCGGGTCGCGCGGCCACTGGGCGGACAGGACACGCCTGGGGTCTGGGCCGCGGGGCGGCGGCTGGTCGCGGTCGATGGGACCTGTCTGGATGTGGCCGACACGCCCGCCAACGACGAGTTCTTCGGTCGCCCCGGGGTCAACAAGGGCGAGAAGTCGGCGTTCCCGCAAGCCCGGATGGTCGCGTTGGCCGAGTGTGGCACGCACGCGGTCTTCGCCGCGAAGATCGGCACGTACTCCGAGTCCGAGGCCACGCTGGCCGAAGGCCTGCTGCCGTCCCTGGAACCCGGGATGCTACTCACCGCCGACCGCGGATTCTTCTCCTACGCGCTGTGGCGCAAGGCATCCGCGACCGGCGCCGACCTGCTGTGGCGCATCCGCACCGACCGAGCCGGCCCCAAACCCGAGCACGTGCGCGACCCCCTCTCTGTCAAGCTGATCTTGGGCAGGTGGTCTTCCCGAAATTGTTGGTGTGAGGGTGTGCGAAGGAGACCGAGTCGCTCGTGACGGATGAGCGTGTTGAGGGTGCGCCGGACCCGGAGGTTCGGGCGTATCGGCCGCCGCGGAGCTACACCGCGGCGTATAAGAAGCGGATCTTGGAGGAGTACGAACAGCTCGACCGGGCGGGCAAAGGTGCCCTGCTGCGGCGGGAAGGCTTGTACAACCAGTTGATCTCGCACTGGCGTAAGCAGCGCGACCAAGGTGCCCTGGGCGCTCTGGATCGTCCGGTCGGGCGGCCGAAGGCTGATCCGCGCGATCGGGAACTCGCGAAGCTGCGGGCTGAGAAGGAGAAGCTGGAGGCCGAGCTCGGCAAGGCCCGCACGGTGATCGAGGTGCAGGGAAAGCTCTCGGCGTTGTTGGAGCAGCTCGCCACCGACAGCGCCCCGGGGACCGGGGGCGAGACGACGTGATCGGCCAGGCCGTCAACGAGCTCGTGCCGCTGGTCGGGACGCGCTCG
>WHUB01000002.1:0-31422 GCA_009377395.1 Actinophytocola sp.
GCCGCGGCGACGTCGTCGATCAGCTCGGCGGGCACGAACGCCCGGCGGATGGCGGGCGGCGTCGACGTGCACACGCCGTCCGGGGTGGTCACGGCCGACGCGATGGTGAACTGCGCGGGGCTGCACGCGGATCGGATCGCGCGGCTCGCCGGGCTGGTGCCGGGCAGTCGGATCGTGCCGTTCCGGGGTGAGTACTACGAGCTGCGGCCGGAGGCCAGGCACCTGGTGCGCGGGCTGATCTACCCGGTGCCCGACCCGGCGCTGCCGTTCCTCGGCGTGCACCTGACCCGGATGCTCGACGGCTCGGTGCACGCCGGGCCGAACGCGGTGCTGGCGCTGCGCCGCGAGGGGTACCGCTGGCGCGACATCAGCGTCCGGGACACGGCCGAGGCGCTGCGGTTCGGCGGGACCTGGCGGCTGGCAGCGCGGTTCCGGCGCACCGCGGTGGCGGAGGTGCGCCGGTCGCTGTCGCGGCGACGGTTCGCGGCCAGCCTCGCGCGGCTGGTGCCCGCGGTCGGCGCCGACGACATCGTGCGGTGCGGGTCGGGAGTGCGGGCGCAGGCGCTGCGCCCGGACGGCACGCTGGTGCAGGACTTCCTGATCGTGCAGGCGCCCTATCAGGTCCACGTCCTCAACGCGCCGTCCCCGGCAGCGACCTGCGCCCTCGAGATCGCCCAGCACATCGCCACCACGCTGGACGCGGGTTCCGCGCCCTGACGCGGTCAGCCGCTGGTGGCGACGAGCGTGCCGGAGATGTTGATGACGCCGAGCGAGATGTCGAAGCTGCCGTAGGCGGTGCCGCCACAGAACGAGTGGCCGTTGAACGTGCCGTGCAGCGTGCCCGACGCCCCGTCCGTGGACCTGGCGAGACCGGCCAGCTTGAGCTTCATCTTGCCCGCGCCGTGACCGTGCACCTTGACCTTGCCGGAGAACGGTCCGGCGAGCGAGCCGTACTGGCTGTCGCCGTTGCAGTTGCCGGAGAGCTTGTTGTGCTCGATCTGGTACTGGCACAACAGCTTCGTATCCGCGGTTTGCCCGGTGGTCGCGGCGGTCGCTGACGGGGCCAGCCCCGCCAACGCCAGGACAAGCGCGCCGAGCAATGCGATGGAAGTGCGGTTGACGTTTCGCATGGCTTCCTCCAGGCTTGTGAGCTGCGGTAATCGATTTATTCGAGTGCCGCAAGCGTAAGTCGCACGAGCCTTTCAGTTGCCCGGAATGCGCATATAGCACTCCGTAGGGTAAGACGACCACTCCTGTGTGTGACAGCGAGCGCCTGACGCAGCAGTTCATCGTCCTTGGTTTTGATCGCTGTCAACTCGCCAGGACGCGGACTCCGCAGGCTGCCACTGCCCGCCCACCATCTCGTCCGCCGTGTCGTGGTCGTCGTAATGACTCGCCAGCTCCGCCAACTCGTGCGCCGGTCGCGGCAGCTTCTCTGGCCTCGTGTTCACGACCTCAGCCCGCGAGGGGCTCGATCACCTCTCGGCTGCCGAGGAACGGGCGCATCGCCTCCGGCACCCGGACCGAGCCGTCGGCCTGCTGGTGGTTCTCCAGGATCGCCACCAGCCACCGCGTCGTGGCCAGCGTGCCGTTGAGGGTCGCCGCGACCTGCGGCTTGCCGTTCTCGTCGCGGTAGCGCACGCCGAGCCTGCGTGCCTGGAACGTGGTGCAGTTCGACGTCGACGTCAGCTCGCGGTACGCCTGCTGGGTCGGGATCCACGCCTCGCAGTCGAACTTGCGCGCGGCCGACGTGCCGAGATCGCCGCCCGCGGTGTCGATCACCCGGTACGGCACCTCGATCTTGGCCAGCATCTCCTCTTCCCAGGCGAGCAGCCGGTCGTGCTCGGCCTCGGCGTCCTCGGGACGGCAGTAGATGAACATCTCGACCTTGTCGAACTGGTGCACCCGGATGATTCCCCTGGTGTCCTTGCCGTAGGACCCGGCCTCCCGCCGGAAACACGACGACCAGCCCGCGTAGCGAACCGGGCCGCCGGAGAGGTCGAGGATCTCGTCGGAGTGGTACCCGGCGAGCGCGACCTCCGAGGTGCCGACCAGATACAGATCATCGGCTTCCAGCCGGTACACCTCAGCCGCGTGCGCGCCGAGGAAGCCGGTGCCCCGCATGATCTCCGGCCGCACCAGCACCGGCGGGATCATCAGCTGGAAGCCGTTCGCCGTCGCCTGCGCCGCCGCCATGTTCAGCAGCGCGAGCTGGAGCTGCGCACCAACGCCGGTAAGGAAGTAGAACCGCGCGCCGGACACCTTCGCGCCGCGCTCCATGTCGAGCGCGCCGATGCGCTGCCCGATCTCGAGGTGGTCGGCCGGGGTGAAGTCCGGCTCCGCCGGGGTGCCGACACGCTTGAACACCTCGTAGTCGTCCTCGCCTCCGGCGGGAACGCCGGGGTGCACCAGGTTCGGCACGGCGTAGTGCAGCTCGGTGAACTCCTCCGAGGACTGCGTCTGCTCGGCCTCGGCCGCCTTGACCTCGGCTGCGAGCTCCTTGCCCCTGGCGAGCAGCCGCTCGCGTTCGTCGCCCTGCGCCTTGCCGATCCGCTTGCCGAGCTGCTTCTGCTCGGCCCGCAGCGAGTCGGCGCGCGCGATCGCGGACCGCCTGCGCTGGTCCAGCGAGAGCAACTTGTCGACAATGCCCTCGTCCTCGCCGCGGTTGCGCTGGGATGCGCGCACGGCGTCCGGGTCTTCGCGCAGCGTCCTCGGGTCAATCATGGCTGTTCAGCCTAGAGAACCCCGATCGTGTGTGTTACGCGAGGACCCTCACGTGGCGCCGATGAACGTCACCACCTCGGCGGCGAGCTGCTCCCCGTCGTCCTCCTGCAGGAAGTGGCCCGCGTCGGTGATGGTCGGGTGGTCGAGGTCCGCCGCGCCCGCCATGGCGCGCTGCAGGATCGGCCCCATCGGCCCGGTGATCGGGTCGCCGTCGGAGAACGCGCACAGGAACGGCTTGTCCAGCGTGCTCAGCGTCTGCCACGCCGCCCTGTTGGCCTCGGTCGCCGGATCGTCCGGGCTGGTCGGCACCAGCGTGGGCATCGCGCGCGGCCCCGCCTTGAACGACTCCTCAGGGAACGGCGCGTCGTAGCCGGTCACGACGTCATCGCTGACCGGACGCTGGCAGCCCGAGGTGACGAACCGCCCGATGTCGAGCTTCTCGGCCTTCTCCACCGCGTTGCGGAACGCCCACCACACGTCGGGCATCGGATGGTCACCCGTCGGCAGGCCGGTGTTGGCCGCGACGACCCGCGCGAACCGGTCCGGGTGCTCCGCGACCAGCCGCAGCCCGATCAGCCCGCCCCAGTCCTGCCCGACCAGGGTGACGCCGCGCAGATCGAGGGCGTCGAACACGAGCGAGCGCACCCACTCCACGTGCCGGGCATAGCTGTGGTCACCGACGTCGGTCGGCTTGTCCGAGCGGCCGAAGCCCACCAGGTCGGGCGCGATCGGGCGCAGTCCGGCGTCGGCGAGCACCGGCATCATCTTCCGGTACAGGAACGACCAGGTCGGCTCGCCGTGCAGCAACAGCACGGGCTGACCGTCGGCCGGGCCGTCCTCGACGTAGGCCATGCGGATCATGCCGCTGCCGTCCGGCGCGGGCACCTCGGCGTAACGCGGTTCGTAGTCGAAGCCGGGCAAGCCGGCGAAGCACTCATCAGGTGTCCGAAGGATGCGCATGCACGCACCCTAAGCCCTGATGCGGCAAGATCCAGGCCCACGAGTGACACCTCTCGCAGCCGACAGCCGGGCTTCACGCCAAGGGTGACAACAACCTCAGGCATCATGAGGGGTGATGGCATCCGCGATGGGCCGAGTCCTCGCCCTGGGCAAGTTCTCCGGCGCCCGCTACCTCATGGCGGGCGCCGTGCTCGGCGCGGTCGTCGCACTCTCGCTCAACATGACACTGTCGCCCCCGGAGCCGGTCAAACCGACCGTGTCCAGCGCCGGCTCCGGTCCGATGGGTGGTGGCATGCCGGCGACGAGCAGCGCGCCGAAGTCGCCGTACGACGTCCCGGCCGGGACCTGCCTGAACTGGACCGAACCCGACGGCAGCGACATGACCAGCGTCGACTGTGACGAACCACACGTCTTCGAGGTCACCGGGCTCCTCAACGTCGAGGACGAGTTTCCGGGCGACGCACAACGCCCCAGCATCGAGGACTGGCGCAAGATCGCCACCAGCCGGTGCGAGGACGGCGTCGAGGAGTATCTCGGCGGCCCGCTCGACCCGGCCGGCAAGTTCTCGATCACCGCGCTGCTGCCCAACAACCAGGAATGGGAGAGCGGCGACCGGACGCTGCGCTGCGGGCTCTGGCGGATCGGGCCCGGCGGGGGCCTCCAGGCGACGACCGGCTCCGCCAAGGATCTGAACCAGGCCGACGTCTGGGCCGCGGGGACGTGCCTCGGGCTGGAGGACAAGGCGGCGAGCGACCCGGTGCCGTGCGAGGAGGTGCACTCCTACGAGATCATCGCGGTCATCGACCTGAGCAAGCACTTCGGCGACGGCTACCCGTCGCTGACGAAGCAGAACAAGCGGCTCGATCGGGTGTGCGCGAACCGCATCGCCGCCTACAGCGGCGGTATGGAGCTCAGCTCGCGGAGCCTGATCGCCAGCTGGGACACCAGGTCGCAGGAGAGCTGGCAGGCCGGATCGACCCTCGTCAACTGCAAGGTGGCAAAGCTGCGTTCGGACAAGTCGGGGCTCGGCCCGGCCACCGGCAGCATCGCCAAGACCCCACAACCGCAGGAGTCCGGCTCCAGCGGCGAACCGGGTGGCGACAGCGGCGGTGACGACGCTCCCGGCAACAGTGGCGGCAACGGCAGCTCGTCCGAGAACGCGCCGGACAACCCGGGCAACAGCTGACGGCCGGGTGCGGACATGGCGGTGACGATGACCGAGCAGCGGTTCGAGGAGCTGGTCGCGGACGCGCTGGACGAGATCCCGCCCGAGTTCGCCGATGCGATGGACAACGTGGTGGTGCTGATCGAGCCCCACAACGAGGAGGAGCCGGACCTGCTCGGGCTCTACCACGGCGTCGCGCTGACCGACCGCACTCACGACTACAGCGGGCAGCTACCGGACCGGATCTCGATCTACCGCGAGCCGATCCTGGCGATGTGCGAGTCCGACGACGACGTCGTCGAGGAGGTCGCGATCACCGTGGTGCACGAGATCGCGCACCACTTCGGCATCGACGACGACCGGCTGCACGAGCTCGGCTGGGCGTGATCCGTCCGGTTAGGACGGTCCCGTGCCAGGGCGGATGGTCTGCACCCGCAGCTGCTCGCTGGTCAGGTTCGCGTTCGCGCAGCCGGTGTGGGCGTACGGCACGAACTTCGACTCCGTCTCCTGCGGCGGGTACACCCGCAGCCCGCGCACCTTCGTCGGACGGCACTCCCTGGGGTCGTAGTTGCCGACCTGGGCGAAGCCGACCGCGGCGTAGGCCGTCTCGTCGTCGGCCAGCGTCACCACCGCGCCCTCGCTGCCGTCGCGGTAGGCGGCGGCGCCGACCTGGTGGCCGTCGTCGCCCGCGACGTAGGACACCCCGGGAAAGCCCTGGATGTCACACGACTCACCGCTGACGTTGGTGAAACGGAGCGCACGCCAGATGGTGCCCGCCGCCCCACGACCCGGGCCGAGCGAGAGGCTGACGTCGCCCGACGTGCACAGCCTCGAATCTGCTTGCGGCGCAACGCTTTCCCGCCGCCCGCTCGCCGGGCTCGGCGACGGCGATGGCGTCGTAGTAGAAGTGCTCGTCGTCGGTGGCGAAGAACTGGTGGTCGGGCTCGGTGACGTCGTCGCGACCGAGGTCGGTTGCGACCCGCTGGACGGCTGGCCCGATTCGCCACAGCCCGCGGCGAACACGGCCACCAACGCGAGCACACCCAGACCACGCAAACCGGAGCGCCATGCCGGCCGGTGAGCCATACCGAAGTCCTCCCCTAACCGCTTACGTCGAATGCTTCCCTAGAGACGCCTCACGTTCGGGTGAGGTTGCGTGTCACATCTCGACGCCTGCCCAGGCGTGGCAGTGCCAGCCGGCGCCATCGGTCGCCTCGAGCACGATGGCGCCGGTGTTGGGGATCAGTCCGGCGTCGGCGAGGTTGGGCGGCACGTTGTCGGCGAGCAGCTCGGCGCACAGCCGCATGACCGCGCCGTGGCTGACGACGATCACGGTGTCATCGGCCGCATCGTGCTCGTGCTTGGCGCGGATCTGCGCGATGGCGCCGAGGAACCGGTCGGCGACCGCGCGTCCGCTCTCCCCGCCCGGCATCGCCAGGTCGAGCTGCCCGAGCGTCCACGGGTGGAAGACGTTCGCAAACGCCGTGATGGCGTCGGTGTCGCCACGGTCCTCGAGGTCGCCGACGAAGACCTCCTGCAGGCCGTCGACGACGAGCGGGTCGAGACCGTGGCGCGTCGCGAGCGGCGTCGCGGTCTGCATGGCACGGGTGGCGACCGAGCAGTACACCCCGGCGATGGTGACGCCGGCGAGCTGGTCGGCGAGCGCGCCCGCCTGCTGTCTGCCGAGTTCGGTCAACGGTGGGCCGGGCATCTTCGTGTTGAGGGTCCGCGCCACGTTCGCGGTGCTTTGCGCATGCCTGACCAGCTGTAGCTTCACGTCTCGCGTTCCAATACCCCTCGCTGGGAATCCCCGAACCGATTACCACTGTGCCGTAATCGGGCCCCGAGGTCAGCGTCAGGCGGTGTCGCCGTTGCGGACCGACTCGACCCAGTCGGCAGCGCTCACGAAATCTTCGTTGCTCGCGGCGGGCTGAATGCTGGGCCGGACCCCGTCGGCGCGCGGGTGCGAGCCCAGGAACCGCAGGTGGCAGCGGCGGCGCAGCGCGGCGAGCGCGTCGCCGATGCGCGGCTCGGCGATGTGGCCCTCGAAGTCGATGAAGAACCGGTACTCGCCGAACTCGCCCTTGGACGGCCGGGCATCGAGCCGGGTGAGGTTGATGCCCCGGAACGCGAGTTCGGTCAGCAGCTCTGACAGCGCGCCGGTGCGGTTGGCGGCGGCGGCGACGACCGACGTCCGGTCGGAGCCCGTCGGTTCCGGCAGCACGCCCGGCCGCCGCAGCAGCAGGAACCGGGTGCGGGCGTCCGGCAGGTCGGCGACGTCGGTCGCGATGGTGCGCAGCTTGTAGTGCTCGACGGCGACCGGTGCGACGACGGCCGCGTCGTACTCGCCGTCGCGGACGGCCACCGCGGCCGCCGCCGTCGACGCGGCGGCGACGTGGCGCGCGGCCGGCAGGTGCTGCGCGAGCCAGCGCTGCACCTGGGCCAGCGCGTGCGGGTGGCTGGCGACGGTGCCGATCTCGGCGGGGTCGACGTCCGGCCGCGCGAGCACGCTGAAGTGGATGGGCAGCAGCGCCTCGGCGACGGCGACGAGCGGCTCGTCCTCGGCGAGCCCGTCGAGGGTGGCGGTCACCGGTCCCTCGACCGAGTTCTCGACCGGCACGCACGCGGCGTCGGTCTCGCCCTTGCGGACCGCGGCCAGCGTCAGGCCGATCGACTCGTAGGGAACGTGTTCGCCCTCGGCGAGAGAGCGCGCGGCCTGCTCGGTGAAAGTCCCCTGCGGGCCGAAATAGGCAATCCGGGTCACGAGCAAAGGTTACGCAGAGATACCTGAGCACGCGAAGTCCGGATGGCCGGAAGGTAGACCCCGGGTGGAGTAACGAAGCTCACAGGACCACGTGCGGTACCTCACCCGGATATCAGATCAGCAATCGGCATGTCACCGGTTACACCCTGTGCAGATTTTTGCAACACTGGACCCGTGACCACCGAATCGGGGACAACCCACAGTGGTACGGACGCCCGGGCACGACGCGTATGCCCGGAATTGGTGCTGTGCGCCATCGATGACGCCATGACCACGGCGTGGCGGACGGTCGCGGTGACACAGCGTGCCCGGGTGCGGGTGCATCACGGCTCAGTGCTCGACATCCCGGCGCACGCGGTCGTCAGTCCGGCCAACTCGCAGGGCTGGATGCGAGGCGGCATCGACGCGATCTACTCCCGCGCGTTCCCCGGCGTCGAGCAGCAGGTGCGCAGCGCCGTGCTGACGTATCACGGCGGAGAACTGCCAGTTGGCCAGGCCGTCGTCGTGCCGACCGGTGAGCCGCAGCCGACCTGGCTGATCAGCGCGCCGACGATGCGGAGCCCCGGCGAGAACCTGCCCGCCGACACCGTGCATCCCTATCTCGCCGCGCGTGCGGTGTTCGAGTTCTGGCGCGACGGCGAGGTCGAGCACGGGATCAGCGCGCGCGACGCCATCGACGTGATCGCCATGCCAGGACTCGGCACCGGCGTCGGCGGGGTCGAGCCCGCCAACTGCGCGCGCCAGGTGGCGGCGGCATGGGACGAGGTGTTCGGTCCCGCCACCGCCACCTGAGGCGTCGATCAGGCCTCCGCGGCCTCGTCCGCCTCGACCTGCTTCGGCTCGGCGCCGCGCACCGTGATCTTGCGCGGCTCGACCTTCGGCTTGGCGATGCCACGCACCCGGACGCTGAGCAGTCCGTTGGCATAGTCGGCGTCGATGTCGTCGGCGGTGACGTGCTCCGGCAGCGCGAACTCGCGGCGGAACGCACCGGTCCTGATCTCCCGGACGAGCACGCCCTGCGACTCGCCGGACGTGCTGTCGGTGCGGTTGCCGCTGATGCGCAGCCTGCCGTCGCTGACCTCCACGTCGAAGTTCTCGGTGTCGACGCCGGGCAGCTCCAGCGTGATCACGACGTCGGCGCCGTCGCGGTCGACGTCGGCCGCGGGCACGAAGCCCTCGCTCGCGCGCCTGCCGGTCGGCCCGAACGCCCGTCGGACGATGGTGTCGAAGTCGTTGTCGAACTGGCGTACGACCTCACTGAAGGGGTCCCACACGGATCCCCGGACCACACGTGCCATCTGGCTTCCCTCCTGGACTTCATCCTTGGTCGAGGTTTAGCACTCGACCTTCGAGAGTGCTAACGCCGGACGTCATCACCTTGTTCCCGCCCAGGTCAGGGAGGTAGACCAGGTTGCGGAAAGCAGCGAAACCGGCGGACACTGGCGTATGGCGGGCGCACGAGTTCGGTGCAGTTGGTCACAGCACCTATGCGGCGGGACGGCTTGCTGTTTTCATCGAAGTTCCATCGCGATGTCACAGTTGATCGGTGAGGCCAAGGGAGGCTTCGATGGCGAGGGTGCGCGAGCTGTCCCCGTACGTCGAGCTTGACCGGGAACAGTGGCGCGAGCTTCGCCGGTCGACGCCGCTGCCGCTGACGGCGGCGGAACTGGTCCGGTTGCGGGGTCTCGGCGAGCAGGTCGACCTGGACGAGGTCGCCGACGTCTATCTCCCGCTGTCCCGCTTGATCAACCTCCAAGTCGCCGCGCGGCAGCAGCTCTACGAGGTGACGACGACCTTCCTCGGCGAGGACACCCGCGGCACGAAGGTCCCGTTCGTGATCGGCATCGCGGGCAGCGTCGCGGTCGGCAAGTCGACCACCGCCCGCATCCTGCGCACGCTCTTGGCCCGCTGGCCCGACCACCCGCGCGTCGACCTCGTCACGACCGACGGCTTCCTCTATCCGCGCACCGAGCTGATGCGGCGCGGCATCATGCACCGCAAGGGCTTCCCGGAGAGCTACGACCGCAGGGGGCTGCTGCGGTTCGTCACCGAGGTCAAGTCCGGGGCGGACGAGGTCAGCGCGCCGGTGTACTCGCACAAGCTCTACGACCGGGTCGTCGGCGAGGAGCACGTGGTGCGGCGGCCGGACATCCTCATCGTCGAAGGCCTCAACGTGCTGCAGCCGCACCCCCGGCTCGCGGTGTCCGACCTGTTCGACTTCACGGTCTACGTGGACGCGCACACCGACGACATCAAGCAGTGGTACATCGACCGGTTCCTGACGCTGCGCGACACCGCGTTCGCCGACCCCGAGTCGCACTTCCACCACTTCGCCGGACTGGACGACGAGGAGGCCCGCGCCGAGGCCGAGCACCTGTGGACCACGATCAACGAGCCGAACCTGATCGACAACATCCTGCCGACGCGCCCGCGCGCGACCCTGGTGCTGCGCAAGGACACCGACCACTCGATCAACCGGGTGCGGCTGCGCAAGCTGTAGCGCGGCCCATCACGCGCGGTAGACGTCGCCGGGGGTCACCAGCACGAGGTTCTGCTGCCGAGCCGCGAAGTCGGTGAGCCTGTCGCTGAATCCGCTGCGGGAGAACAGGTACCGGCGCGCGGCGCCGCTGTCACCGACGTGGGGTGCCAGCCGTTCCAGCAGGTTGAGCCCGTCGAAGTCGACCGCGCTCGACGTCCACTGGCACATCCCGATCGCTACCGGCCTGCCCTCGCCGTCGACGCCGACGACGTCGACCTCACGCTCCTCGGTCCGCCTGGCCTCGCTGGTGGGCACCTGACCCCACCAGCGCCCCACCGCGCTCACGTTCGGCTCGCTGTGCAGCACATGCTCGCGGCAGATGTCCTCCCACGCCTGCGAAGTGTGGTGGTCCAGCTCGGGCAGCACCACGACGCGGACGTAGGCCTCGGTGAGCGCGCTGGTCCGAAGCTGCGAGCCCGCCGGTTCGACGAAGCGGTAGTGGAAGCGGAGGAACTGGTCGCAGATCCGGTACGCGAGCTTCTTGGCCCGTGGTGATGCGGTGATCGGGCGGAGCCGCTCGACGAGCCCCAGCCGTTCCAGCGTCGCGAGGATCTTGGTGACGTGCGCGGGTTCCAGGCCGGTGCGGTTGCTGATCGTGCTGTTGGGGTTGTGCCCGTGGGCGATCGACCGCAGCACGGCGCGGTGGTTCGACGGCGCGCTGATGGACTGGCGCAGCATCAGCTCGGCCTCGTCGTGCAGCAGCCCGGTGCGGCTGAAGACCTCGTCGAGCAGGTTCTCGGCGAGCGACTTCCGATCGGTGAATCGCTCAAGATAGTACGGAATTCCGCCACACACCGCGAAGGCGCGCACCCG
The DNA here is from genome assembly GCA_009377395.1 of Actinophytocola sp. Lineage (GTDB taxonomy): Bacteria > Actinomycetota > Actinomycetes > Mycobacteriales > Pseudonocardiaceae > Haloechinothrix_A. The sequence continues at coordinate 10,966 of WHUB01000002.1, forward strand.
ATCCTCCGGGCTGTAGGCCGGGTGGAACAGCGCGGCGTCGCGCGCCGGGAACGGCATCACCTTCAACTGTCCGGTTCGCCTGCCGTACAACCGGCCGGCGAGCACCTCGTCCTCGAAGAACGACAGCTCGCTGCCGGCGAGCACCAGCACCAGCGGGAGCCTGCGACCGGTCGTGCGCCACCATCGGCTCAGCTCCAACTCGAGTTCGGGCGCCTGTTTGGCCAGCAGCTGGAACTCGTCGAACACGACCAACGTGCGCTGGTCGCCGACGAACTCGGCCACCGCCGCCAGCGCCGCCCGCCAGCTCGTCAGCGGCTGGGCGTCGAGGACATCACTGCCCGTCGCGCGGGCGAGTTAATGTTCTGCATGGAAGGCTCGGCGATAATGCGACGCATGTTCATCGTGACGGCGGTGGTGCTGGGCCTCGTGGGCACGGTCGTGGGCGGCATGTATGCCGCGCAGCGCAGCCTGATCTACTACCCGTCGCCCGGCCCGCTGCCAAGCGCATCGGACGTGCTGCCCGGCGGGCAGGACATCACGCTGCACACCAGCGACGGACTCGCGCTGTCGGCGTGGTTCTTCCCGGCGAGCGGCTCCGCTCGCGACGCCGAGACCGCGCCGGTGGTGCTGCTCGCGCAGGGCAACGGCGGCAACCGCGGCGGCCGCGTCGAGCTGGCCCGTGCGGTCACCGATCGCGGCATCTCGATGCTGCTGTTCGACTACCGGGGCTACGGCGGCAACCCCGGCAGCCCGACCGAAGAGGGCCTCGCTCTCGATGTGCGTGCCGCCCACGACTACCTGGTCGACCAGCGAGGCGTGCCGCAGCGACGGCTGTACTACTTCGGCGAGAGCCTCGGCGCCGGTGTCGTCAGCGCGCTCGCGACCGAGCACCCGCCCGCCGGGATGCTGCTGCGCTCGCCGTTCACCGACCTCGCGGCGGTCGCCGCCGTGCACTACCCGTGGCTGCCGGTGCGGCTGCTGCTCAAGGATCGCTACCCCGTCGCGGCCAACGTCGCCGCGCTGGACGACGTGCCGATGGTCGTGGTGTACGGCACGGCCGACTCGATCGTCCCGCCCTCGCAGAGCGAGCAGGTGGCGCGGGTGGCAGGCGCTCGCCGGGTCGCGGTCGCGGGCGCCGGCCACAACGACCGGGTCCTGCTGGACGGTCGCGAGGTGGTCAATGCGCTGACTGATCTCGTAACATCGGGTAAGCGCTAGGGGCGTGCCGCTCCACCCGTGTGGCCGAGGTAAGTCGAACGGGGGAAGGACCCCGATTTACAGCCCTTTGGCCTATATCGAAGGCAGCCTGTGTGGCCTGACTCTTGAGGCTGCACCGCCCGTGCACGACGACCTGTGTACGGACGAACCACCCCCGATCCAGGAGGAAGCCGATGTTCAGCGCCATCCTGACCTGGGCAGGCGCCATCCTCGGCATCGCCGTCTTGCTCGCCATGGCCTTCGGCCCGGTCGTCGCCGACCTCGACGCGAGCAGACTCAAGCACTGGTTCCGGCGCCGCACCCGCCACCGGCACCACTCCGATGTGGGCTAACCTCGGAGTTCCTGAAAGCTGGCTGTGAAATCTTCCGTATCGGGCATTTACTGCCGCGCTCGGACGTTGGGACAGGTGTAAGACCTTTTCGCTGAGAGGCGGACAACCATGACCACCGCATTCGCGCAGAACCAGCCGAGGAACCTGCCCGCGCTGCCCAGCGGCTGGCCCATCGGCTCGTACCAGACGTATGCGGGAGCCCAGCGCGCCGTCGACCACCTCGCCGACGAGGACTTTCCCGTCGCCGACATCACCATCGTCGGGGTCGAGCCGATGCTCGTCGAGCGGATCGCCGCCCGGCTCACCTGGGGCAGGGTGCTCACCAGGGGCGCGCTCTCCGGGGCCTGGTTCGGGCTGTTCGTCGGACTGCTGCTGAGCCTGTTCTCCCCCGGCGCGGGAATGACGCCCATCCTCATCGGGCTCGTCTCCGGCATGGGCTTCGCGATGGTGTTCGCTGCGGTCGGCTACGGCTCGCAGCGCGGCCAGCGCGACTTCATCTCGTCGAGCCAGCTCGTCGCGCAGCGCTATGACGTGCTGTGCCAGCCACGCAACGCCGAGCGCGGCCGGGAGATGCTGGCCAACCTGGTGGCCCGCGAGAACCTCTGACCCCTGCCCCACACCCGGTGTTCCTGACCCGTCGGGGAAAGCCAGGAACACCGGATGCCCTCAGCCTCGCAGGCCGGGGCACGGAGCACACCCGGGAAACTACGACTCCGGCTACGTACGCGCCACTCGTGACCCGCTGACCAGCGATGTGGCCGCGAGCGGCGCGAAACTGTCGGTGCCTCCTCCTATGCTGGCCCCTGGCCGAGCACCGCTGCCGACCTTCCGTGGAACTTCCGTAGAACTTGCCGGTGCGTCGACTCGCTCGCTGCCGGAGAAGCCCGTGACCTGGTGCTTAACTCCACGATTGAGATATATCGTCATCAGCGGGCCAAGGGGGCACATGACCACGGTTCGGTACTGGACCGGCAAGGAAGTCAGGGCGCTGCGCGCGGCCCAGCGGATGAGCGTCCGCGAGTTCGCGGCGCACCTCGGCGTGAGCGCCCGCATCGTCTCCCGCTGGGAGGCAGCCGGTGAGAGCATCCATCCCCGCCCGGTCAACCAGGCCGCGCTCGACACCTCGCTCGCGCAGTCCAGCGCCGACGTCCGCGCCCGGTTCTCGCTGCTGGTGGCGACGTCGACCGGCCTCGACGACTCGCCGGATCCCGGCGGCCGGGTGTTCCGTCATCCCGCCGACGGCAAGCGGATGGTGCTCGTCCCCGGCGGCACGTTCCGCTCGGGGCCCGACGACCAGCAGCTTTGGCTACCCGGCTTCTACATCGACGCGCAGCCGACGACCAACGGCCAGTACGCCCGGTTCATCGACGCCACCGGGCGTCGGCCGCCGCACTGGAACGACGGCCAGTCCCCGGACGCCCCGGTCGTCTCGGTGAGCTGGCACGACGCGCAGGCCTACGCCGGCTGGGCGGGCAAGGCGCTGCCGACAGCCGCGCAGTGGGAGAAGGCCGCCCGGAGCGTCCCCGACCTGTGCGGCGACGTCTGGGAGTGGACGATGACCGCCGGTGCGCCCGGCGGCTACCTGCGCAAGGGCCGGCCGTTCCGCGTCAGCGAGGCGACGGCGGACCTCGTCGCCGCCGACACCGGGTTCCGCTGCGTCGTCGGGTAGCGCTCACAGGTCCCCGAACGACCCGTGACGACCGGCGCCCGCGGCGAACCGCCCGGCGCCCTCGACGGCACCCGCGAGCACGCCCATGCCGTGCCTCAGCTCGTTGCGGATCGCGTCGGGTTCGGCCATGCCCTGCTGCTCGTACAGCGACGCCCGGTCGCTGCGCAGGCAGGCCTGCGGGAACGACGCGATCTCGGCGGCCAGCCGCTCGGCCGCCTCCCGGGACGTCCCCGGCTCGACCACCCGGTCGGCCAGCCCGATCGCCAGCGCCTCCGAGGCGTCGACCGGACGTCCGGTGAGCACCATGTCCAGCGCCCGGCCGGTGCCGATCAGCCGGGGCAGCCGCACCGTGCCGCCGTCGATCAGCGGCACGCCCCAGCGGCGGCAGAACACGCCGAACACCGCGTCCGACTCGGCCACCCGCAGGTCGCACCAGATCGCCAGCTCCAGCCCACCGGCGACGGCGTGCCCCGACACCGCCGCGATCACCGGCTTGCGCAGCCGCAGCCGGCTCGGCCCCATCGGTCCGTCGCCGTCCTCGGTGACCTGGTTGCCCCGCTCGCCGCCGATCGCCTTGAGGTCGGCCCCGGCGCAGAACGTGCCGCCCTCGCCCCACAGCACCGCGGCGCTCGCCTCGTCGTCGGCGTCGAACTCCCGGAACGCCTCGGCGAGCGCGGCGGCCGTCGGCCCGTCGACGGCGTTGCGCGCCTCCGGCCGGGACAGCACCACCGTGGTCACCGGCCCGCTGCGCTCCACCCGTACCTGTTCTGTCATGCCACCAGTGTTGCATGAAGCAGTGAATCTCTGCTTCACTTCTTGCATGGCCTACCGGCGCACTCCCGCGGTGCAAGCCAGACTCGACGCCCAGCGGCAAGCCGTGCTGGACGCCGCGATCGCCATCCTCAGCAAGGACGGCTATGCGGGCTGCTCGATGTCGGCCGTCGCCGCGCGGGCGGGCATCGCCACCGGCACCATCTACCGACACTTCCCCAGCAAGGCGGCGCTCGCCGTCGAGCTGTTCCGCACCGTCGTCGGCCGCGAGGTCGCCGCCGTCGAGGAGGCCGCCAACGGCGACGGCGACCTGACGCAGCGCGTCGTCGCGGTGATGGAGACCTTCGCCCGCCGCGCGCTCAAGGCGCCCCGGCTGGCCTACGCGCTGCTCGCCGAGCCGGTGGACCCGGCCGTCGACGCGGAGCGACTGGTGTTCCGCAGGCGCTTCCGCGACATCTTCGCCGAGCGGATCGCCGAGGGTGTCGCCACCGGCGTGCTGCCGCCGCAGGACCCGCAGGTCACCGCCGCCGCGCTGGTCGGGGCGGGCGGCGAGGCGCTGATCGGGCCGCTCGTCGACGGGGCGGCCGAACCCGACGTCATCCCCGCGTTCGTCACCTTCACCATCCGGGCACTAGGAGCAACCGATGCCAGCAACGCATGAGGTCACCAACCAGGCACCGCCGCTGTACGGTTTCGACGCCGCCGCCTACCCCGCGCTGTGGGACGGCCTGCGCACCGCCGACACCGACTGGGCGACCGACGACCTGCATCGGCTCGGCAGGCTCGCGGGCGGCGAGCAGGCGCAGGAGTGGGGCAGGCTCGCCGAGCAGCACCCGCCCGTGCTGCGCACCCACGACCGCTTCGGTCACCGCATCGACGAGGTCGAGTTCCACCCGCACTGGCACGACCTGATGACCGTCGCGGTGGAGAACGGCCTGCACGCCGCGCCGTGGCGGGACGTCCGGCCCGGCGCGCACGCCGTCCGCGCGGCGAAGAACTTCGTCTGGACGCTCACCGATCCCGGCCACATCTGCCCGATCTCGATGACCTACGCCGCCGTGCCCGCGCTGCGGGAGCAGCCCGACCTCGCCGAGACGTACGAGCCGCTGCTGGCCGCCACGGTCTACGACTACGGGCTGCGCGAGCCGACCGGCAAACGCGGGCTGATCGCGGGCATGTCGATGACCGAGAAGCAGGGCGGCTCCGACGTCCGCGCCAACACCACCACGGCCCGGCCCAACCCCGACGGCAGCTACCGCATCGTCGGGCACAAGTGGTTCACCTCGGCGCCGATGTCGGACGTCTTCCTCACCCTGGCGCAGGCGCCGGGCGGGCTGTCCTGCTTCCTGCTGCCCCGGGTGCTGCCCGACGGCAGCCGCAACGCCATCCACCTGCAACGGCTCAAGGACAAGCTGGGCAACCGCTCCAACGCGTCGTCCGAGATCGAGTACGACGGCGCGCTCGGCCGGCTGGTCGGCGAGGAGGGCAAGGGCGTCAACACGATCATCCAGATGGTCAACCTGACCCGGCTCGACTGCACCCTCGGCAGCGCGGCGGGCATGCGCGCCGGGGTGCTGCAGGCGGTGCACCACGCCCAGCACCGCAGCGCGTTCGGCGCCCGGCTCATCGAGCAGCCGCTCATGACCAACGTGCTGGCCGACCTCGCCGTCGAGGCCGAGGCGGCCACCGTGTCCGCGATGCGGCTGGCGGGCGCGGTCGACAAGTCGCTCGCGGGCGACGAGCACGAGTCGCTGCTGCGCCGCATCGGGCTCGCGGTGATGAAGTACTGGGTGTGCAAGCGCGCGCCCGCGCACGCGGCCGAGGCGCTGGAATGTCTCGGTGGCAACGGTTACGTCGAGGAGTCCGGCATGCCGCGACTGTTCCGGGAGTCGCCGCTGATGTCCATCTGGGAGGGTTCCGGCAACGTCGCCGCGCTGGACGCGTTGCGCGCCATGGCGAAGCAGCCGTCCTCGGTCGACGCGTTCTTCGCGGAGGTCGACACGGCATCCGGTGTGGACAGTCGGCTCGACGACGCCGTCGCCAGGCTGCGCAAGGAGCTGGGCAACACCGACGACATCCAGTACCGGGCGCGGCACATCGTCGAGTCGATGGCGATGGTGTTGCAGGGCACGTGGCTGCACAAGCACGGCCATCCCGCCGCGGCGGACGCGTTCTGCGCATCCCGGCTCGGCGGCGACTGGGGTGTCGCGTTCGGCACGCTGCCGACCGGGGTGGACACCGCGACGCTCATCGAGCGCGGGAGCGCGACCGGTGCCTGACACGCTGCGCACCGAGACCGAGGCCGGAGTCCGCTCGATCGTGCTCGCCAGGCCGGAGGCGTACAACACCATCACGCCCCGGCTGCGCGACGAGCTGGCGGCCGCGATCGACGACGCCGACGCCGACCCGGACGTCCGGGTGATCCTGCTGCGCGCGGACGGTCCCGTCTTCTGCGCCGGGTACGGGCTCGACTGGTCGACCGAGATGCAGCGCCACGAGTCCGACATGGACCGAGCATGGGACTCGGCGATGGACATGCGGCTGATGTCGACGTTCGTGAACACCTACCTCAAGCTCTGGTACGCGGCGAAGCCGACCATCGCGGCGGTGCAGGGCTAGTGTATCGCGGGCGGCACCGACATGGTGCTGTGCGCCGACATGGTGATCGCGGGCGACGGCGCGTCGTTCGGGTACCCGCCGTCGCGGGTGTGGGGCACGCCGACCACGGCGATGTGGGTGTACCGGCTCGGCTTCGAGCGCGCGAAGCGGTATCTGCTCACCGGCGACGAGATTCCGGCGCGCGAGGCCGCCGACGTCGGACTGATCCTGGAGTGCGTGCCGGACGACGAGCTGCCGGACCGGGCGACGGCGCTGGCCAGACGGATGGCGCGGGTGCCGGTGAACCAGCTGCAGATGTTGAAGCTGCTGTGCAACCAGACGGCGGAGAACATGGGGCTGTCGTCCAGCCGGACCCTCGGCACGCTGTTCGACGGCGTCGCACGGCACACCCAGGAGGGCAGGGATTTCGTTGACAGGGCTACGGAAGCGGGCTTCCGCCAGGCGGTGCGGGAGCGCGACGACCCGTTCGGCGACTACGGCTCACGAGGGAGAATGAATGGCTGACGTCAGGACGCGGCTGCGCACGGCGGTGACGGTGGCGCGGGCGATCGTGTCGTCGCTCGGCACCCGGCGGCAGGAACCCAGCGGGGACCACACCGTGCCGGAGTCCATCGCCGCGTACGACCACACCCTCACCGCAGGGGTCGAGATCGCCGCGCCACCGTCCGAGGTGTTCGCGCTGGCCACCGACTTCGGCCGCTATGGCGAGTGGCTGACCGTGCACGGCGGCTGGCGCGACGGTGCGCCCGGCCGGCCGGAGCGCTCAGCGTCGTTCACGCAGCAGACCAAGATCATGGGGATGCCGATCGACGTCAGGTGGACCGTCACCGGCCTGACCGGCACCTCGATCGAGCTGGCGGGCACCGGCCCGATGGGAGCGCTGGTCGGGCTGAGCTACACGGTCGAGCCGTCCGCCAGAGGCAGTCAGGTGTGGGTCGACTGCGGTCTCGGCGGTGACCCGCTCAAGGGACCGATGGGAACGTCGGCGGCCCGCAGCTTCTCGTCCGAACTGGACGCCTCACTGCAGCGGCTCGCGGCGCTGTTCGGTGAGGCGAGCACGCCGTCCGACTCGCGCGCACCGCAGCAGGCCGAGCCGCTGTCGGTGCTGCGGGGCGAGGGCGGCGAGCCGGTGCCGCACCACTCCGGCGCGCTGCTCGACCCGCGCACGCCCGTCATCGTCGGCGCGGGACAGGTCGTGCACCGGCCCGCGAAGGACGGCGAACTGCCCGACCCGGCGACGCTCGCGATCAAGGCGCTGCGGCGGGCGGCCGAGGACAGCGGCGCCGGGGAGCGGCTGCTGGCGACGGCGGACTCGGTGCGCAGCGTGTCGAGCGCGTCCTGGGCGTACCGCGACCAGGCGCGTTTGGTCGCCGACGCGGTCGGCGCGTCGCCCCGGGAGACGGTGGCATCGGCGCCCTTCGGCGGTGACGGCGCGCAGCGGCTGGTCAACGACAGCGCGCAGTGCGTCGCCGACGGCCTCGCCGACGTCGTTCTGATCTCTGGCGCGGAATCCGGCGCGTCCATTGTGGAATACCAGCGCAGGGGCACGTCGCCGGACTGGCCGGAGCAACCCGCCGACGCCTCGCCGCACCGGGTGATCGGCACCGAACGGGAGGCGAACAACGACGCCGAGACGGCGGCCGGCCTGATGGCGCCGATCTACGTCTACGCGCTGCTGGAGAACGCCGTGCGCGCCCGGCGCGGCGTCACGCCGGAGGCACAGCTGCGTGACATCGCCGCGCTGTGGTCGCGGTTCTCCACCGTGGCGGCGCGCAACCCGTACGCCTGGCAGCCGCAGTCGTTCACCCCGGACGAGCTGGCGAGCACGTCGGCGCGGAACCGCCCGGTGTCGTCGCCGTACCCGAAGCTGCTGACGGCGAACCTCCAGGTGGACCTGGCGAGTGGCGTGATCATGTGCAGCGCCGCTGCGGCGCACGAGGCCGGAATTCCGTCCGAGCGCTGGATATTCCCGCACGCAGGCGCGCACGCCGAGGACGAGTGGTTCGTCTCGGAACGCGCCGAGCTGGCCGCGTCGCCCGCGATCAACGCCATCGGCAGCGCCGCACTCGGTCATGCCGGTCTGTCCATAGCGGACGTCCGGCACGTCGACCTGTACTCGTGCTTCCCGTCCGCAGTGCAGATCGCCGCCGGGGAGCTCGGGCTGGATACCGACCGGCCGCTGACCGTGACCGGCGGGCTGACCTTCGCGGGCGGGCCGGGCAACAACTACACCGGGCATTCGCTGGCGACCATGGTCGGGCTGCTGCGGGACAACCCGGCCGACTACGGGCTGACCACCGGGCTCGGCTGGTACGTAACCAAACACGCCATCGGGATCTACTCCGCCACGCCGCCGCGCCGGACGTTCCGGCAGATCGACGCCGGGCCGCTGATGGAGCGCCCGCAGCCGAGGCCGGTGCTGACGCACCAAACCGGCACCGCGGTCGTCGAGTCGTACACCGTTCCGTACACAAGGGACGGTGACCCGGAGGCCGTCATCATCAGCGCGCTGACCCCGGACGGCGCACGGGTGCTGGTGCGCAGCAAGGACCCCGAGGTCGTCGACGTCATGGCGGCCACGGACCCGCTCGGCTGGACGGTCGAGATCGACGGACCTGACACCTGCCGCGTGGTCGACCGGACACCCTCCCCGCTGCCGGAGCCGCCACCGCCGCCGGTACGGGTGGAGCACATCGACGGCGTGCACGTGATCACACTGAACCGGCCGAGGGCACGCAACGCGATCGACCTCGCGACGGCGAAGGCGCTGGAACGCGCGATGGACGCGTTCGACGCGGACGACGACGCGCGGGTGGCGGTGCTGACCGGGGCGGGCGGCACGTTCTGCTCCGGCATGGACCTCAAGGCCGCCGCCAGGGGCGAGTACCCGCTGACCGAGGGCAGGGGGCCGCTCGGCATGACGCAGCGGCCGCCGGACAAGCCGGTGATCGCGGCCGTCGAAGGCTACGCGCACGCGGGCGGGTTCGAGCTGGCGCTGGCGTCGGACCTGATCGTGGCGGCCGAGGACGCCGAGTTCGGCATCCCGGAACCGAAGCGCGGGCTGGTCGCGGCGGCCGGTGGGCTGCTACGGCTCGCGGAGCGGCTGCCGCGCAACTCGGCGCTCGAGCTGGCGCTGACGGCCGAACCGCTGCCCGCGAGGCGGCTGTACGAGCTGGGCGTGGTGAACCGGCTGGTCGAGCGCGGCTCCGCGCGCGAGGTGGCGCTGGAGCTCGCCGCGACCATCGCGGCCAACGCGCCGCTGGCGGTCGAGGTGAGCAAGCGGATCATCGACGCCCGGGCGGAGTGGAGCGGCGCGGAGGCGTGGGACAGGCAGACCGAACTGGCCTCGGCGGCGCTGTTCTCCGAAGACGCCACCGAGGGCGTGCGCGCCTTCGCCGAGGGCCGCGACCCCGCGTGGCGGGGGCGTTAGCGGCGCCGTGGCTGCTCGCTCACGCCGACGTGATCGGCCGCCCAGGCGTTGAAGTCGCGCACCTCGCGCCAGGCCCGCCGCACCCGGTCGAGGCAGCCGGGCTCGTGCAGCATGTCGTCCGGCTCCCAGCGCTTCACCGCGTACAGCGACTTGTGCCGCAGCAGGTCGATGCGCGGATGGTCGTCGGGGTAGCCGCGTGGCTTCGTCTTCAGCCGCTCGCCCTTGATCTCCCAACCGGCCGTGCGCAGCGCCGCGACGATCCGCCCCAGCTCGGGGCCGTGCAGGTCGGTGTCGACGGCCTGCCGGAGCCGCGCGATCTGGTCGGATTGCAAGTGGAAGCACCCGCCGCCGACCATCATGCCCGCCGAGGAGACCTCGACGTAGTACGCGCCGCCGCCCCGGCCGGCCTCGATCACCGCGCCGCAGTTCGTCTTGTAAGGGCTCTTGTCCCTGGCGAACCGCACGTCCCGGTTGGGCCGGAACACCTTGCCGCTGCCGAAGTCCGGGCCGAACTCCACCTCGAGCTCGGCGAGCAGCGCCTCCATCGGCGCCCGGATGTCACGCCGATAGACGTCGATGTTGTCGTCCCAGTACGCCTTCGAGTTGTCCGCGAGCAGGCCGTCGTAGAAGTCGATCACGTGCTCGCCGAAACCGGTGAATGCCACAGCGCCACGATAGGCAACACTGGATGTCATGGCAGCAACGCATCGCGCGTGGCGGGTGCACCGGCCCGGTCCGGTCACCGGCGAGCCGCTGCGGCTCGACCGCGAGCCAGTGCCTGCCCCGGCGGACGGCGAGCTGCTGCTGCGGGTGCGCGCGTGCGGGGTGTGCCGCACCGACCTGCACGTCACCGAGGGTGATCTGCCGGTGCACCGGCCCGGTGTCGTACCGGGCCACGAGGTCGTCGGCGAGGTGGTCGGCGCCGCACCGGGGTTCGCCGTCGGCGACACGGTGGGCGTCGCGTGGTTGCGCGGCACCTGCGGGCGATGCCGGTACTGCGCGCGGGGTGCGGAGAACCTGTGCCCGGACTCGACCTACACCGGCTGGGACGCCGACGGCGGATACGCGGAGTACGTCACGGTGCCCGCCGGCTACGCGCATCCACTGCCGCCGGGCTACTCCGACGTCGAGCTGGCGCCGTTGCTGTGCGCGGGCATCATCGGCTACCGCGCCCTGCGGCGCACCGGGCTGCCGCGCGGCGGGCGGCTCGGCGTGTACGGCTTCGGCGCGAGCGCGCACCTGGCGACGCAGGTGGCGCTGGCGGAGGGCGCGACGGTGCACGTGCTGACCCGCAGTGAGGCGGCGCGGCGGTGCTGGTGCCGTAGCGCCATCGCGAGTCCCACGATCTGGCGGCGCGAGTCCCACGTTACGGCGGCACGAGATCTGGGGACTCGCGGCACCAGAAGTCGGGACTCGCGGCTGGGGTCGGCGTCACCCGCCGGGCGTCAGGTCCAGCCGGGCGGCGGCCCGGACGGCGGCCGGGGTCAGCCGGGACAGGGCGAGGCCGATGCGGGCCTCGGGGGCGACCGGGGCCACCGGCGTGTCCCGCTCGATCGCCCGCAGGATCTGCGCCGCGACCTTCTCCGGCGGGTAGTCGCGCCGCTGGTAGGCCGCCGTCGTCGCCCGCTGCCGTCGAAGCTGCTCCCCCTCGTCGACGCCGACGAACCGGGCGGTCGCCGTGATGTTGGTGTGCACGAACCCTGGGCACACCGCCGTGACGCCGATGCCGTCGGCGGCCAGCTCCGCCCGCACGCACTCCGACAGCATCAGCACCGCCGCCTTCGTCGTCGCGTAGGCCGGCAGCATTTTCGACGGCAGGTAGGCGGCGGCCGAGGCGAGGTTGACGATGTGGCCGCCCTCGCCGCGCGCGATCATCTGCTCGGCGAACAGCCGGCAGCCGTGGATCACGCCCCACAGGTTGACGTCGATGACGCGCTCCCAGTCCGCCAGCGTGGTCTTGCTGAACGGGCCGGCCATGCCGATCCCGGCGTTGTTGACCACGATGTCGGGTGCACCGTGCTCGGCGGCGACCTGCTTGGCGAGACCGGCCATGGCGCTGGCGTCGGCGACGTCGCACGCGATGGCCTGCGCGCTCGCGCCGTGGCGGCGGGCCTGCTCGGCGGTCCTGATGACGGCGGCCTCGTCGACGTCGGTCAGCACCAGGTCGGCGCCCTCCTCGGCGAGCGCGATCGCGGTGGCCGCGCCGATGCCGTTACCCGCGCCGGTGATCACGGCGACCTGCCGCGCGAACCGGCCGTTCGCCTCCGACGTCACCCTGGCACGCCGCAGCGACGGCGTCTCCGGCGCGCCCTCGACGTGGTCGATCAGCTCCGTCGCGCAGCGGGCGACGACGTCCGGCCGGTTGCGCGGCAGCCAGTGCCCGCCTGCCACCCGGCGCACCCACAGGTCGTGCACCCAGCGCGTGATGTCGGTCTGCAGCGGCGTGGTGACGAAGCCGTCCGCCCGCGGCGCGATCACCTGCACCGGGACGTCGGTGTGACGGCTCCGGGGGCGGCCGACGCGGGTGAACATGTTCTCGCGGTACAGCGCGAGCCCCCGGATCGCGTCGCTGGTGTCGGGCGGCGTGCCGCTGCCGTCGAGCCGCTCCATCAGCCGGCCACCGAACCCGGTCCGCCATGCCAGCTCGGGCAGCTTCGGGAGCTGGAAGAACCCGATGTACCAGGAATGCAGTGCCTGCCGGAGCAGCTCGCGCAGTCCGCTCGGCCGCAGCCGGGAGCGCAGCCACTGCCCGACGTGGTCGAGGCACGGCCCCGAGATCGAGGTGAACGAGGCGACGCGGCCGCGCAGCCGGTCGCCGGTGACGGCGTGCCAGGCCTGGATGGAGCCCCAGTCGTGCGCGAGCAGGTGCACCGGACGGTCCGGGCTGACGGCGTCGATCACGGCGGCGAGGTCGTCGGCCAGCCGGTCGAGGTGATAGGCGCTCCGTGCCACCGGTTTGTCCGACTCGCCCGCGCCCCTGACGTCGTAGACGACGACGCGGTAGCGGTCGCCGAGCGCGCCGGCGACGGGCTGCCAGAGCGCGCCGTTGTCCGGATAGCCGTGCACGCAGACCACGGTCGCGTCGCCCGCGCCGCTCTCCGCGACGGCCAGCGACACGCCGTCTTGGGACACCACGCGTCGGGTCACGTTCGCCTCCCACTACTGTTACTTGAGGTAACGGGTAATGGGACCCTAGCCGGGGCGCTCGCTCCCGGTCAAGCGCGGCTCATGCCGCCGGACGCCGGGCGCCCTCGACGTCGTCGTTGTCGGCGAAGAGGTCGGGGATCATCCGGTCGAACAGCCACGGGTCGTCGATGAGCCAGCCGTGCCCGCCGGAGACGATCACGCTGTGCGGGTTGCCGAGCGCCGCCCGTAACTTGACGAACGACGCGAACGGGATGACGGTGTCGCGATCGCTCCAGGTCACGGTCACCGGCAGCTCCCGGCCTCGCAGCGCGACGAGCTCGGTGGCGAGGTCCGCCGCGCGCGCCATGCTGGCCACCCGCCACACCACGCCGGGGTTGCGGGCGATGTTGGGGACGGCCTCGCGCACGATCCTCGGCATCGCGAGCACGGCGCGGCCGCTCGGCCGGACCTCACCGCGGAGCTGGAAACCCCAGTCCCACAGCGGTCGCTCGGCCATCGGCCGGACGGCGCCCCGGCCGTCCTGCCACGCCGAGCCGCCGATGGCGTTGACCAGGATCAGCCGTCCGACCAGCTCGGGCGCGTCGTGGGCGAGCTGGATGGCCACCCCGCCGCCGAACGAGTGGCCGATGACGTCCACCGGCACGTCGACGCCCACCGCGCGGAGGTACCCGGCCACCCAGGCCGCGTACGTCTCGAGGGTGAGGTCATCCGGCAGCGGGCTGGTGCCGCCGAAGCCGGGCAGCGACGGCGCGTACACCCGCCTGCCCGCCGCGATCAGCCGTCGGAGCGCCGGTTCGTAGGTGCGCCCGCTCAGGCCCCAGCCGTGCAGGAACAGCACCGGACGTCCGTTGCCGCCGAGGCCGTGGCACGTCGTCCCGCCCGACATGGCGTCCTTGGACCATGTCAGGCGGTTGCGCACGCTCTCGGTCATCACACGTCCTTCGTCGGCCGCTGGCTTGATGTCCGGCCTTCCGCCCGTGGCTGGAGGCGATGTGTCTCGGCGGAGGACCGGACACGAGAACGGTCGCAGATCCGTGACAGCGCCGAAGCGGGGAAACTACGCAGCCCACTACGTATCTAGGGGCTGTTGCGCTGGGGTTTCACCCCTAACGCGTGGTTTGCCCCGGTCCTCGAATGTCGAACACGGCGGCAGGAACGCGGGACACGACGCACAGCGGAAGATCACGATGGCCGGGGGCGTTGGCATCTGATATGGCCGCATTCTCTGGTGTACCGCTGTCCGTGCTCGACCTCGCTCCGATCTCCGAGGGCTCCGGCGCCGCGACCGCGCTGCACAACACCGTCGACCTCGCCCAGCACGCGGAGTCGCTCGGCTACCACCGCTACTGGCTCGCCGAGCACCACAACATGCCGGGCATCGCCAGCTCGGCGACCGTCGTGCTGATCAACCAGGTCGCCAACGCGACCAGCACGCTGCGCGTCGGCTCCGGCGGGATCATGCTGCCCAACCACGCGCCGCTCGTCGTCGCCGAGCAGTTCGGCACCCTGGAGGTCTTCCACCCCGGCCGCATCGACCTCGGCATCGGCCGCGCGCCGGGCACCGACCCGCGCACCGCGGCGGCGGTCAGGGGCACGTCGTCACTGACGGCCGACGGCTTCCCGCACCAGCTCACCGAGCTGATCTCCTACTTCGAGCACGACGACGACCGCGGCGTCAACGCCGTCACGGCCGAGGGCAACCAGCCGCCGGTGTGGCTGCTCGGCTCCAGCGACTACAGCGCGCGGCTCGCCGGGATGCTCGGGCTGCCGTTCTCGTTCGCGCACCACTTCAGCGCGGGCAACACCCTGCCCGCGCTGGCCGCCTACCGCGAGCACTTCCGGCCGTCCGCCGTGCTCGACGCGCCGCGCGCCATGGTCGCGGCTTCGGTGATCTGCGCCGACACCGACGAGCAGGCGCAGTGGCTCGCCGGGCCGGGACTGTTCGCGTTCCTGAGCCTGCGGCGCGGCAAGCCGATCGCGCTACCGACGCCGGAGTTCGCGGCGAACTACCCGTACGACGAGCAGGAGCAACGGTTCATGGACACCCGGCGGTCGGGCAGCGTCGTCGGCTCGCCGGACACCGTGCGCCGCGGGCTGGCCAAGCTCGTCGAGGACACCCAGGCCGACGAGCTGATGGTGACGACCATGGTGCACTCGCACGACGACCGGCGCCGCTCCTACGAGCTGCTCGCCAAGCTGGCGGAGTAGGCGCTACTCGAACAGCGCGCGGATGTCGTCGGCGACGATGGCGGAGCTGAACGCGGCACCGTCCTCCATGACGCTGTCGAACAGCTCGGCCTTGCGCTCCTTGAGCGCCATCACCTTCTCCTCGATGGTGTCCGAGGAGATCAGCCGGTACACCATGACGTTGCGGGTCTGGCCGATGCGGTGGGTGCGGTCGACCGCCTGCGACTCGGTGGCCGGGTTCCACCACGGGTCGAGCAGGAAGCAGTAGTCCGCCTCGGTCAGGTTGAGCCCGAACCCGCCCGCCTTCAGGCTGATCAGAAACACCGGCGCGGCGCCGTCCTTGAACCGATTGATCACGTCGGCGCGGTTGCGGGTCTTGCCGTCGAGGTAGCAGTACGGCACGCCCTCCGCGTCGAGCCGCTTGCGCACCAGGCCCAGGAAGCCGGTGAACTGCGAGAACACCAGCGCGCGGTGACCGCCGTCGGCGACCTCCGCCAGGTGCTCGAACAGCGCGTCGAGCTTGCCGCACGGCACCCCCTCGTACTGCTCATCCACGAGCGCCGGGTGCAGGCTGAGCTGCCGCAGCAGCGTCAGCGACCGCAGAATGGTGAACCGGTTGCGGTCGGCGTCGTCGAGCAGCTTCAGCACCTTCTGCCGCTCCCGTTGCAGGTGCCGCTCGTAGATGGTGCGGTGCCGCGCGTGCAGCTCGACCTCGAGCACCTGCTCCTGCTTGCTCGGCAGGTCGGCGACGACCTGCTCCTTGGTGCGGCGCTTGACGAGCGGCTTGATCCGGCGACGCAGCTGCGCCAGCAGCTCGGGCTCGTCGCCGCGCTCGATCGGCCGGGAGTAGTACTCTTTGAACGCGGTCGGGTTCGGGAACAGCCCCGGCGCGGTGATCGACAGCAGCGACCACAGCTCCATCAGGTTGTTCTCCATCGGGGTGCCGGTGATCGCGAGCTTGAACGGCGCGGGCAGCCGCCGCGCGCACTGGTACACCTTCGACTTGTGGTTCTTGGCGAACTGCGCCTCGTCGAGCACCAGCCCGGACCACACCCCCGCCGCGTACTCCTCGAAGTCGAGCCGCAGCAGCGTGTACGAGGTGACGACGACGTCGGCGCCCGCCGCGACGTCGGCCAGCGACTCACCCCGGCGGGCCAGCGTCTCGCCGACCGCCAGCACGTCGAGGTCCGGCGTGAACCGGTGCGCCTCGGCCGCCCAGTTCGACACCACGCTGGCGGGCGCGACGATCAGGAACGGCGGCATGTCGCCGCTGGTCTGCTTGGCGTGGCTGACCAACGCCAGCGTCTGCAACGTCTTGCCGAGGCCCATGTCGTCGGCCAGGATGCCGCCGAGTTGGTGCCGCCAGAGGAACGTCAGCCAGCCGTAGCCCTCCGTCTGGTACGGCCGCAGTTGGGCGTTCACCGTCGCGGGCAGCTCGGGCGGCTCCAGCGTGCCGAGCGCGAGCAGGCCGTCGACCTGCGCCCGCCACGCCGACGCCTGGCTGTCGATGACGCCGAGCTGGGTCAGCTCACCCCAGAGGTCGGCCTGGAACCGGCTGATCCGCAGCGTGTCGCCGTCGACGTCCTGCAGTGTCCGCGCTTCCTCGATCAGCCGCCGCAGCGACTGCAACTCGGGCTTCTCCAGCGAGAAGAACGCGCCGTCCGGCAGCAGCAGGTGCGACTCGTTTCGCGCGATCGCGGTGAACACGTCGGTGAACGGCACCTCGCGGCCCTCGACGGTGATCGAGACGCCGAGGTCGAACCAGTCCCGGCCGTCCGACTCCTCCGTCGACAACCCGATGCGCAGCGACTCCCCCGCCTCGCGGTAGTCGGGCTGCTCGCCGGTGACCGCGACGTCGAGCCCGGCCGTGTCGGACAGCAGCGGCAGCAGCTCGGTGGTGAAGCGCATGGTGTCGACGCCGGACAGCCGGACGTCGCGCAGCGTGCGCGGCTGGCCGTTGCCGCCGCGCGCGAGCCAGAACCGGTCGAGGCCGGTGTCGAGGCGCTCCACGATCGCCTGCTCGGCGGGCAGGTCGCGCACGCCGCTGTCCGACATCGGCCCGTCGAGCGGGATGGTCAGCGGCGAGTCGCCGACGTCGTAGCGCCACGACCAGGTCAGCTCCAGCTCATGGCCCTCGCGGTAGTCGGCGGAGAGCACCAGCGTCGGCTCGGAGATCTCCGGCGGCGCGAACGAGCCGTCGGAGGAGACGATGGTGGCGGTGTGGCGTAGCTGCGGATAGAACTCGTCCCGGAACCGGTCGATCCCGGCGGCGGGAATGGGCAGCTTCCGGCCGTCGAGCACGAGCTGCTGCAACTGCTCCGACGCCGGTTTCGCCAGCTTGGCCAGCCACAACGGCCAGCGGCCGGGGTCCTGCGCCGCCTTGGCCGCCGCGCGGTCGGTGAACACGAGGCCGTGGCCGGTGCGGCCGACGAACCGCAGCGGCCGCGGCTCGACGCCGTCGAGGAAGTCCTCGCCGCCGTCGTCGACGCGCAGCAGCGGCATGACGTCCAGCCCGCCCGATCGGGCGCGGGTGACGTCGAGGCAGACCTCGGCGTCGCAGACCGGGTCGAGCTCGCCGCGCCGGGTGCCGTGCACCAGCCGCACCCCGGCGGCGCGCGCCTGCTCCAGCATCGGCCAGAGCTGCCGGGAGCCGAACGTCGACAGGTCGAGGTGCTTGTCGTCGGCGGACGAGTAGCCGAGGTAGCGGCCCGGGTACCGGGCGGCGCCGCCGGGTGGCTGCGCCAGCGCGTACAGCTCCTGCAGCAGCCGCACCTGGGTGTCGTCGTAGTCGCCGTAGAGGTGCAGCGTGTCGAGCCTGCTCCAGCTCAGGTCGCCGGCCACCCAGCCACCGCGCTTGCCCGGCCGCACCAGCCGCGCCGAGACGTTGTGCTCCCTGCCGCGCAGCCCGCGCGACGCCGTCAGCTCGATGCCGAGCGGCGGATGGGAGGTGGACTGCTTGGCGCCGCACAGCTGTTGCAGCGACTGCTCCCAGCCGCCCTGCTGCTGTTCCCCCGGTGTCGACGCCTCGCCGTCGGCGGCCGCGAGCAGCAGCGCGACGACGTGCTTGCAGTTGTGGCCGACCGGGCAGCTGCACTGGCCGTGATCGAAGCCCCCGTCCTCGGCGAGCCGGGCGGTGGTGGTGTACGGCTTACGCGCGGTGCCGTGCACGGTGCCGACGACGACGCCTGCCTTCGCGCGCCACATCGCCCGCTCCACCCGGCCCTGACGTGCGTAGGTGCGGCCGCGGGCATAGGTGCTCTCGCCGACCGCCGCGATGATGTCGGCCGGGTCGATGTCCAGGGGCACCTCATAACGCACCCCGCGAGGATATCGGCCGCGCCCGACAGTCCGGGCCGCCCGGCCCGGGGACTACTCGAACCGGGAGGTGTCACCCGCGCCGTGGCGGACGATCTCCAGGTCGCCGTGGGAGAAGTCGATCACCGTGGTCGGCTCGGTGCCGCACTCGCCCGAGTCGATCACCGCGTCCACCACGTGGTCGAGCTCCTCCTTGATCTGCCAGCCGTCGGTCATCGGCTCGTCGACGCCGGGCAGCAGCAGCGTCGAGGACAGCAGCGGCTCGCCGAGCTGGTCCAGCAAGGCGGTGGCGACGGTGTGCCGGGGAATCCGGGCGCCGACCGTCTTCTTCTTCGGGTGCATGAGCTTGCGCGGCACCTCCCGCGTCGCGGGGAGGATGAAGGTGTAGCCGCCAGGCGTCACGGACTTGATCGCGCGGAACACCGCGTTGTCGACCTCGGCGAACTGCCCGAGCTGCGAGAAGTCCCGGCACACCAGGGTGTAGTGGTGCCGGTCGTCGAGCTGGCGGATCTCCTTGATCCGGTCGAGCCCCTTCTTGTTGCCGATCATGCAGCCGAGCGCATAGCAGGAGTCGGTGGGATAGGCGATCAGGCCGTCCCGGTGCAGCAGGTCGACGACCTGACCGACCGCGCGCGGTTGCGGGTTGACCGGATGAACGTCGTAGTACCTCGCCATCAGGCGAGGGTACCGGTGAACCAGTCGATGATCTCGGCCAGGAACGCGGCGTTGCTCGCGTCGTCGGTGAGCGCGTGCGTCGCGCCCGGGAGGACGTGGTGGCTGCCGTGCCGCGCGGCGTACAGGTATGCCTCGATGGTGCGCTGCGAGATCGACTCGTCGTGTTCGGACTCGAGCACGAGCGTGGCGCCGTCGAACGCGGCGAGGTTGGTCAGCGCGTGGTCGACGTCGATCAGACTGCGCAGGTGCTGCCGGGAGTCGGGGTCGGGGCCGGTGGGGTCGATGTAGAGGGCGGGCGCACGCAGCAGCAGTCGCTCGACGGGGCGCTCGCCGAGCAGCAGGCAGGACAGGTACGCGCCGTAGCTCGCGGCGCAGACGCCAATCCGCTCGACGTTCTCCGCCGAGGCGAGCGCGTCATAGGCGGCGACGACGTCGCGCAGATGGTCCTGGCGGGTGCACGCCAGCAGGTCGCCGGGGCTCTCGCCGTGGCCGCTGAGGTCGACGGTGAGGCAGGTGTGGCCGAGCCGCCGGACGACCTCGGTGGCGCGAGCGGTGTAGCGATGGCGGTCGCTGCGGTAACCGTGCACGAACAGCAGCCCCGCGCCGCTGGGGGCGTCGGGCGTGACGAGGTCGGCGGCGAGCGTGGTATCGCCTGATCGGATTCGCATGCCGTCCATCCTGGCCGGGAGCCGTAGGCTGAGCACCATGGGGCTGACGGAGACGTTCGAGTGGCACGGCCGGAGAGTCCGATGGGGACGGACAGGAAGCGGACCCGCCGTGGTGTTCTGCCACGGCACGCCGTGGCAGAGCAGGCTGTGGCAGCCCTACGCCGAGGCGCTGGCCGACGAGTTCACCTGCTACCTGTGGGACATGCCGGGGTACGGAGAGTCCTCAATGGACTCCGACCATCGGGTGTCGCTCGACGTGCAGGGTGAGCTGCTGGCCGAGCTGCTGCGGCATTGGGGACTGTCGGCGCCGCATCTCGTCGCGCACGACTACGGCGGCGCGGTGTCGCTGCGGGCGCACCTGCTGCACGACGCCCGGTACGCCTCGCTCGCGCTGGTCGACGTGGTGGCGGTGGCGCCGTGGGGCTC
>WHUB01000002.1:31432-47221 GCA_009377395.1 Actinophytocola sp.
GCCCAGGCCGATCAGGCGTACACCGACGAGATCGAGCCGCGTTATGCGGAGCTGGACCTGCCGGTCACGGTGATGTGGGGCGCCGAGGACACCTGGATCCCGGTCGACCGTGGCCGCACGCTCGCCGGGACGATCCCCGGCGCCCAGCTCGACGTGATCGAGGGCGCGGGGCATCTGGTCCAGCTCGACCAGCCGGTGCGGCTCGCGACGCGGCTGCACCGCTGGCTCACGAGCCGCTAGGCGAGCACTTCCACCCGGCGGCGCAGCAGGTCGCGGTAGTCGAGCACGTCGTCCACCTGCTCGTCATGCTCGGCGCAGTGCGGCTGCTCCAATGCGGACGCGAGGATCCGGTGCGCCTGCTTGCGTTCGTGGTCGACGAGGTCGCAGCCCATCGCCTCGGCGGCGCGCTCGTACTCGCCGCGGATGACGTCGGTCTGGTCGCTGAAGAAGACGTCCTTCACGCCGCCGCCCATACCGTGGTCGATCAGCACGACGACCGCGTGCTCGGCGTCGTCGTAGTGGAACACGGTGGCGATGGCCTCCTGCGCGCCGTGCTCGTCCCGGTAGCCGAAGGCCCGGTCGTACGTGGGCGCGCCGATGCGATCGAGCCACGGCGGCTCGGCGACGCCTGCGGCGGACAGCTTGGCGGCGCTGTCGTTCGCGGCCTCGCGCACGCCGGGCGCTCCTGCGGCGGCGACCGCGCGCAGCATCGCCAGGCCGCTGGGCTCGGCCGACTTCTCCGCGCTCGCGATCAAGTCGGAGAGCAGCTCGCGGGTGACGTCGACGTCGGGGGCAGCCCTGCGCACCATGCCGAGGAAGTCGGCGCCGGTGAGCTCGGCCGCGAGCGGCGTCGTCTCCGGCGTCAGCAGGTCGGCGAAGCCCTCGATCACGGCGTCCGGCGTGGTGTCCGGCTCCGGCATCGCCTCGGCGATGCGCTGTATGAACAGCTCCGGATCGGTCACGCCGTCGAGCGTCTCGAGCAGCTCGGCCGGGGCGCCCGCGTCTTCGAGCTGCTTGCGCATGGCGTCGAGGTCGATGTCGTCCTGCTGCGGTTGATCCGGCACGGCCCGCAGGTGCCTGCCGTCATCGGACTGTTCGGGCTTGGGCATGGCGCACATGGTGCCACGCCAGCACCGACCACCAACGAACCGGGAGAGTCCGGTTGCGCCGGTGAGCCGTGACGGCACAATGCCATGGTGGACAAGTACCGGCTGGTGACGTTCGTGCAGCGCCGCATCGCGAACCCGATAGTGCGCACCGCGTTGCAGCGCGGAGTGCCGCTGCCCGGCTACGCACTCCTGGAGACCACCGGCCACAAGTCCGGGCTGCCGCGACGCACGCCGGTCGGCGATGGGCTGGACGGCGATGTGTTCTGGATCGTCGTCGAGCACGGACGCCGGTCGGCGTATGTGCGGAACATCGAGGCGAACTCCCGGGTACGGGTCCGGGTGCGTGGCCGCTGGCGCAGCGGCACCGCCCACGTGCTCACCGACGACGACCCGCGCGAGCGGCAGCGCATGCTCGCGCGGTTGCGGCTCAGCGCACGTCTGAACGCCGCAGCGGTTCGCTCGCTCGGCACGGACCTACTCACGGTCCGCATCGACCTCGACCACTGACGTCTCTCACCTGCCCGGCCTGCTACCGCAAGCAGCGTTGAGCCGGTCAACATCTGAAGATGCGCTTGATCCAATTGTGACCGGTTAACCTTTTCGCTACCGTGACGTGGGTTTGACGGCGGCCATGGGAGGGCCGCCCGTTGAGGGGCTGGCCCCGTGGAGAGATGGAGATCTTCGCGAGGCTCGCGGTGCGGACCATGGAGGGGGCACGTCATGAGCGGCATGAATGGTTACGAGATCTATCGCAGAGCGCACCATGCCTCGCTGAGCGACCGCCTGCACCCACTGCCACCGGCACCGGAAGCCGCCGGCTTCTTCGGCTTCCTGCCTGGCATCGACAGCCAGGAGGACAAGAACACGCAGTGGGCGGCCACGAGCCGCCACAACATCGTCCAGTACCGGAACCTCCACGACCAGCCCCAGCGACACCCCGACCAGACGACGGCCGGGGGCGCGGGCCAGGACGTCGACCACCGGGACGTCAGCTCCGTCAAGCAGGACGTGGACGCCAGCCTGCCCGTCGAGCGCAACGAGGACGGCGAGCGGCTGATCGACCAGGACACCGGCTTCTTCGTCGTCTCGCCGGTCATCGGCGAATAGCCGCAGCGCGCGACAGGCGGAGGTTCGACGTGATCACGCATGCCGTCTCCATCACGCTGGAGGCATACACCCGGACGACGCAGTGGCTCGGCCTCGGCGAGCCACATCCGACGCTGGTCGGCGGCGAGCTGTGGTACCCGGCCGACGAGGCCGCGACCACCGACCGGCGGATCTTCGCCCAGCTCGCCGAGCAGGGCCTGACCTCTCGCCGGGCCGTCTCGGACGCCTTCGAGGCGACGCTGTTCGTCATGCAGCGGTCGGCGCGGGAGTACTACACCTACGCCACGGTGAATGGCACGTCGGTCACCATCAGGGCGACCGCGGTCGGCCGCGATGCCGTGCTGATGATCGCGGCGGGCGGCACGCTCGACATCGAGCCCATCCCGGTCGACCAGCTCGGCATCCACGTCGTGACCGCACTCCCGGACACGCCTGCGGCCCGCGTCCGGCCGATGACCTGCGAGCGCACGCTGCTCGACGCGCTCGAGCACGGCCACCGTCCCCCGCCCGGACCCAGCGTCACCGACGCGCACGACATGCGCAGCTGGCTGCACCTCGAACGAACCAACGTCGGCGAGCTGCACGCCGCGATCCGGCACCACGCCGACGGCGAACGCATCGTCACGACACCCCCGCTGAGCTGCTGGATCGACAACGAGACCGGACGTGCCCTGCTGACCCACGCCGACGGTTGGGTCCACGTCAGCTCCGCCGGCCCGGGCGAGATCGCGCAGCGGTTCGCGCAGCTCGAAGACCGGCTCAGGAGTCGTCAGCCGTCGTGACCAGCTCGGCGGGCATGGGCCGGTGCAGCCGCCAGGTGATCGCCAGCGGATCCTCCTCGTGCTCGGCATACGTCGCGTTGCCGAGACAGCGAAACGTCGCCGGGCCGCCCTCGGCCGCCGGTTCCCGCCGCAGGAACAGCACGACCTCGCTGCCCCGCTCGCGGTGCTGCCGGTAGCGCCGTCCCGCCGGGGACGACGCCGAGAGCGCGTGCTTCGGCCGCCAGCGGAACCGCTCGCCGCCCAGCGGCTCGCCCGCGCCGTCGCCGATCAGCACCACGTCCGTGTTGGTCGCCGGGCACCACGCCGCTGCCGCCGTGTGGTTCCCCGGCACCCGCCGCAGCGTCGTGTAGCCGAGCCCGGCGAGGATCTCCTCCCGCAGGTAGCTGGCGTGGCTGGCCAGCGGTACGTGTGCCAGCGTGGCGTCGAGTGGCGCGGCGACGTGCCGCGCCGCGTCGAGCCCGACGTCGATCACCTCCGCGATCTCCGCGCACACCGCCAGATGCCGCCGCAGCCGCGCCAGCCCGGCCGGGTACGACGCCATCCCGCCCCGCTTCGGCCACACCGTGAACAGCAGCATCCGCGCCAGCCGCTGCTCGCGCTCGGACAGCTCGCCGTAGCCCGGCCCGTCGACGTCGACCAGCCGCCGGTACACCTCGGCCCGCTCGGCGTCGTCGACGTGCGCGAACGCCGCCACCCGCCGCAGCAGCGCGTCCTCGGCGGGACCGCCGGACGGCGTGGCGAACCCGGCCGCGCGCCGTGCGGCCGTCCAGCCGCCGCCGTTGCGGTAGACCTCGGACAGCGTGCGGTCGGCCTGGTGCAGGTACGCCGCGAGCGGCAGGTCGCCGTGCGAGGCGACGTCGGCGGCGAGCTGCTCCCTCGACAGCCTCGGCCGCGCGCTCAGGTTGTCGAGCACGATCCGTCGCGCGGCCGGATCGAGCACCGCACGCGAACCGGACGGCAGCCCGGGAAAGCCCTGCTCCACCTGCCGCCGAAGGCCACGGCGGCAGGTGCCGGTCAGCGCGCGGTAGCGCAGGTCGAACCGGAACTCCGGCCGCTGGCCGCCGATGAGGTCGAGCACGGTGAGTGCCGACTTGCCCGGCACGCGCGGCAGCCCGGCGCCGAGCTGCCGCAGGAACCGCGCGGGATCGTCGGTCGGCCACAACAGCAGCACGGTGTCGATCTCCGGGACGTCCAGCGTGTCCTCGTCCGATGTGAACAGCAGCCGGACCTCGCCGGTTCGCAGCGCCTCCGCCCCGGTCGCGGCGGGGATGCCGGATTCGCAGGCCACCCGCGCCATGTGCTCGGCGTGCGCGGCGGACACGCACCACCCCACCGCCCGCATCCCGGCCACATCCGGCACATGCTCGCGCAGCGCGGCGAGCACGGCGTCCGCCCGCGCGTCGTTCCCGGTGTAGCGCCGGTCGAGGTCGTCGGCGTCGTAGCCGCCGTACTTGCGGGCCGCGCCGGACAGATCGACGTCGTCCGCGATGCCGTAGTAGTGCACCGGCGCGAGCAGCTCAGCCGCCAGCGCGTCGCACAGCGGCAGCTCGTACACCGCCCGGCCGTCGAAGTGCTCCCGCAGCTCAGCACCGAGATCCGAGGCCACGCTGAGCCCCAGCACCTGCTTCGGGCGCAGGTGCCCGAGCAGCCGCGCGCACGCGGGCTGCGGCTCGTCGACGACCACGACGTCGAACCGCTCGGCGGGCAGTTGCTCGATCCCGTGCGCCTCGAGTGCGGCGATGCTCGCGAACAGGTGCCGCCGCCTCGGCGGCTTGCCGTCGACGAAACCGGTGCCGAACCCGTCGTCGCCGAGCGTCTCGCGGAACGTCCGCAGCGCCCGCTCCACCGCCTCGTCGCGGGGCGCGACGTAGAGCAGGCCGAGGTCGCGGCGCTCGCGCAGCCGCCGGTAGTCCAGCGCGGCGAGCACGGTCTTGCCGGTGCCGGTCGGGGCGACGACGAGGTTGCGGCGTCTGCCGTCGCCCCGCGCGGTGTCCAGCGCGGTGAGGGCCTCCTGCTGGTGCGGCAGCGGCCGGACGTCGAGCCCCGCCGTGCCGAGCGCGGCGGCCCCGTCGCCGCCGCCCGCGAGCGCCGCGTCGAGCCGGGCCGCGTCGCGAGCGGGGTCGTAGGGCACGAACGCGGCCGAGCCCCACTGCTCGTCGAAGGTGGCCGCGAACTTGCGCAGCAGCTCGGGCGTCGCGACACCGGACAGCCGCGACGTCCAGTCCATGCCGTCGGTGAGCGAGGCGCGGGACAGGTTCGCGCCGCCGACGAACGCGGTGTCGTCGCCGGAAACCCGGTGGAACAGCCACGCGTTGGCGTGTGACCGGGCGGCCCGAGGGTCGTAGCCGATGCGGACGGTGGCGTTGAACCATCGCACGAGGCGATCGACGGCGTCGCGTTCGGTCGCGCCGGGCTGCGCCGTGGTGATGACGCGAAAGGGCACGCCCCTGCGGCGCAGCTCACTGAGCGCGCCGTCGAGCAGCAGCAGGCCGTCGCGGCGGACGACCCCGCACCGCAGGTCGACCCGGTCGGCCGTGGCGAGCTCGGTGTGCAGCTCGGTCGCCAGCGACGTCGGCTCGGCGGCATCGGTGAGCGACGGCGGGCGCTGGCGTGGAGCGTGCGCGGCGGTCAGACCGCTGGACGCTATGAGCCGGTGGAGCGAGCCGGGCATGCCCTCGTCGGATTCGAGCACCGCGAGCAGCCGGTTGGCCAGTGCGATGCGACGTTCGTCGTCGGACTCCGTCTCGATGCGGCGGCGGACGGCCGCCGCGACGTGCCGCGCGATGACCTCCGGCGGGTCGACCGGCTCCGCCGGGGCACCGTCCGATCCGAACCGGTCGCGCAGCACCGCGAGCGTGCGCTCGAGGCGGATGGTGCGGACGGTGTCGGAGAGCCCGTCGGCAAGCGGGTCCATGCGCCAACTTTGCCACGTGGCCCCGGTAACCACCTGCGTGGTTCAGGCCCACACGATGGGGTGGTTTTCGCCGCGTGTGCGGTGACGCTCAGTCGCGCACGTCCGGTGTGACCAGGTCGAACAGCACTCCGCTTGCGTCGACCTCGCGGGCGATCTCGGCAACTCGCTCCAGCCTCACCGCGATGCCGGCCTGCTGCGGACCGCAGTTCGCCCGCAACGCGTCGGGTGAGGAGTAGACCAGCAGCTGCGCGCCGCCGTCCGGCGTCGGTCGCAGGTCGAACTCCACCCGCTCGTCGTTCTCGCATACCGGCAGCGTCGGGATCCACACCAGACTGTCCGGCTCGTGGTACTCGATGTCGTCCTCGCGCATGTCCGGTTCGACGGTACGCGCCGCGTTCTGGTGCCCCAGCGCGGCCGCGCCACGCCTACTCGGAGTAGGCGGGTGGGCCAATTCGTCACGGAGCGAAACGTCTGGGGTTCGTGACGCGATGTGGTAGCAGGAGGGCTCGCAGCATCGGCTTACCCGCCGTCAGTCCTGCGTACGCCCACGGCCGCTTCGGCGGGACTCGGAGGGATGTCATGCCAGAATCGCACGGACTGCACACCGCATTGATCGTGCATGGCGCCGAACCATCGGGGCGGACATGTCCGGTCGTCGTGGGTCTCGCGCAGGCCAACGGCAAGCTCAACATCGCGCTGCGGGTCGGGGAGGACGGCGAGGCCGTGTACCTCGAGCCCAACGACGCCGCCCGGCTGATCGTGAATCTGCGGAAGGCGATCGCGGCGGAGTACCACTACAGCTGGCCGTCCCAGCCGCCACGACACCCCGTCGCATCAACCCCCTCCAAGACCGCCTGAGGCGTCAGCTCACCGCGGAGAAGGGGTTGAGCACCCGCGCGCCCGCGCTGGCCACGTCACGGCTGTTGCGGGTGACCACGGTGAGGCCGTTGACGCTCGCCGTCGCGGCGACCAAGCCGTCCAGCACCGGGATCCGCGTGCTGTCCTGCCGTCCCCACGCGCTCGTGACCGCCGCCGTCACCGGCAGCACGCGGTCGGCGAACCGCGCCACGATGCCGTCGAGCCACTCGTGCAGCCGGTCCGCCTGCGCGTCGTAGCCGCGCGGTCGCAGCCGTTCGATGCCGCGTTGCAACTCGCCGACGGTCACCACGCTCAGGAACAGCTCGTGCGCCGGAACCCGCTCCCACCACGCCGCCACGCCCCGGTCGGGGCGGCGCTTGCGGACCTCGGCGATGACGCTGGTGTCGACGAGGTAGCTCATCGCTCGGCGACGATCTCGTCGAAGACGGCCGCCGCCTCACCGGCCAGCCGCTCCTGATCCGCCAGCGCCTGCTTGAGGTCGACCTCGACCTCGATCCCGGCCAGCCGCTGGTACTGCCCTATGTCCATCACGACGGCCACCTCCTCCCCGTGCTTGGTGACCAGCTGCGGTTCGTCCTGCGCCGCGCGCAGCAGCTCGCTGAGACGTTGCTTGGCGTCCTGCGTCGACCATCGGCCTTGCATCTAGACAGACTAGATGTAGCTCCTCGCCGACGTCCACGATCAGGCGGGTGCGAAATGGAGTTCTGGCCGGCCGGATGCGGGCCGAACTGCACCCTCACCTGACGTCGCCCCATCGGAGCAGAAACCACTACTTGACGCCAAGGAGAGATCAGTTTCACACTGGTGTTGCGTAGAGCACAACCGATGTGCATTACGCAACGCCACAGTTTACGAAACGGCTACGTCCCGCAGCTTCACAACGCCCCGATTCCGCATATCCCAGGCGCACAGCAAGAGGTGTCTCCCATGACAGATGTGCTTCACCCATACCCAGCGACGGCAGTCGACCAGCCGTCGGTGATGCTCTACACCAGGCTCAGGAAGTCGCCGTACTTCTGGAAGTCGCGCGCCCACGGCGTCGCGAGCTACAGCGTCTACAACCACACCTATCACCCCCGCCACTACGGCGACCCGGTCGGCGAGTACTGGGCGCTGCTGCAGGGCGTGACGCTGTGGGACGTCGGCGTCGAGCGGCAGGTCGAGATCTCCGGCCCGGACGCGTTCGACTTCACCAACATGCTGGTCCCGCGCGACCTGAACAAGTGCGACGTGGGCCAGTGCAAGTACGTGTTCATCACCGCGCCGGACGGCGGCATCATCAACGACCCGATCCTGCTCCGGGTCGAGGAGAACCGCTTCTGGCTCTCGCTCGCCGACAGCGACGTCGGGCTGTGGGCGATGGGCCTGGCCCACGCCGGCGGCTGGAACGTCCGCATCCGCGAGGCCGACGTCGCGCCGCTGCAGATCCAGGGGCCGAAGGCCAAGCAGGTCATGGCCGACCTGTTCGGCGCCGAGATCCTGGACGTGCCGTACTACCGGATGCGCGACTTCACCGTCGACGACATGGACGTCGTGGTCAGCCGCACCGGCTACTCCGGCGAGATCGGCTACGAGATCTACCTCTACAACGCCTCCCGCGACGCCGAACGGCTGTGGGACGCGGTCTGGCAGGCGGGCGAGCCGCACGGCATTCGTCCCATCGGCCCGTGCCACATGCGCCGCATCGAGGGCGGCATGCTCGCCTACGGCTGCGACATCACGCTCGACACCAACCCGCTCGAGGTCGGCTACGACTACCACTGGATGGTCGATCTCGACCAGGAGGCGGACTTCGTCGGCAAGGAGGCGCTGACCCGCATCAGGGCGGAGGGCGTCAGCAGGCGGATGGCCGGTGTCGAGATCGACGGGCCGCCGCTCGGCACCTACAACGACGGCTCCATGATCGAGCCGTTCGACGTCTTCGCCAGCTCGACCGAGCCGGTCGGCAAGGTCACCAGCGCCTGCTACTCGCCCCGGCTCGAGCGCAACATCGGCCTGGCCATGCTGCCGATCAAGCTGACCGAGCTCGGCAGCACCGTCACGGTGCGCACGCCGACCGGCCTGCGGCACGGCACGGTCGTCGAGAAGCCGTTCATCGACCCGCGCAAGGAAACCCCGAAGGGTTGATGGGGCGGACGATGACGAACCAGCCGCTACCCCGAGGGCCCCGCAAGCGGCAGAACATCGCCCCGCTGCTCGCGGCGCCCCGATACGAGGTCCTGCCGCTGCCGAGAGTGCTCGAGGCGACCGAGCAACTCCCGGCGGGCTCGGTCGTCACGGTGACGTCCTCGCCGCACAAGGGCGTCGACGCCACCATCGACGTCGCGGAACGCCTTGCCGCGCAAGGGATGCGGGCCGTACCGCACCTGGCCGCGCGGCAGCTTCACGACACCGCCGAGCTGTCCGGCGTGCTCGACCGGCTGAAGCTGGCGGGCATCGACGAGGTGTTCGTCGTCGGCGGTGACGGCCAGCATCCGGCCGGCGACTTCCCCGACGGCCTCGCGCTGCTGCGCGGCATGGCCGAGCTCGGCAGGCTGCCCGGCGAGGTCGGCGTGCCGTCCTACCCCGAGGGACATCACGCCATCGACGACGCCACGCTGTGGCGGTCGCTGCACGAGAAGCAGGAGTACGCGACCTACACCGTCACGCAGCTCTGCTTCGACGCCGACACGATCTGCCAGTTCGCGGCGACGGCCCAGCGGGAGGGCATCACGCTACCGATCGTGGCGGGCGCGCCCGGCGTGGTCGACATGACCAAGCTGCTCCGCGTCGGGCTGCGGATCGGCGTCGGCGACTCGCTGCGGTTCACGCGCGGCAACCGCTCCGTGGCGGGCAAGCTGCTGCGGCCTGGCGGCTACCGCCCCGACGGCCTGGTGCGCAAGCTCGCCGGTCGCGTCGCGGACGGCGACTGCGCGCTGTCCGGCCTGCACTTCTACACCTTCAACCACGTCGCGGCGACCGCCCGCTGGGTACGGCAAACCCACCGGCGGGCGGCCTGACAAGGGGGCCAACCATGCCATCCGACATCGAGATCTCCCGTGGTGCGATGCTGAAGCCGCTCACCGACATCGGCGCCGACATGGGCATCGGCGAGCACCTGCTGGAACCGTACGGCCGGTCGGTCGCCAAGATCTCGCTCGACGCGATCGAGGAGCTGGCCGACCGGCCCAAGGCCAAGTACGTCGTCGTCTCGTCGCTCACCCCGACCCCGCTCGGCGAGGGCAAGACGACGACGACCGTCGGGCTCGGCCAGGGCTTCGGCCACATCGGGAAGCGTGGCGTGATCGCCATCCGGCAGCCGTCCATGGGGCCGACGTTCGGCATCAAGGGCGGCGCGGCGGGCGGCGGCTGGTCGCAGGTGGCGCCGATGGAGTCGATGAACCTGCACCTCACCGGCGACCTGCACGCGGTCAGCTCGGCGCACAACCTGCTCGCCGCGATGATCGACAACCACCTGCACAAGGGCAACGCGCTCGGCATCGACCCGTTCTCGATCTCGTGGCGGCGGGTGCTCGACGTCAACGACCGAGACCTGCGCGAGATCACGACCGGCCTCGGTGGAAAGGCGCACGGCATCCCGCGGCAGACCGGCTTCGACATCACCGCGGCCAGCGAGGTGATGGCGGTGCTCGCGCTGTCGCGCTCGCTGTCCGACCTGCGGCACCGGCTGGGCCGCATCGTCATCGGCTACGACCGTGACGGCACGCCGATCACGGCCGAGCAGCTGCGCGCGGCGGGCGCGATGTGTGTGCAGCTCAGGGAGGCGATCAAGCCGAACCTGATGCAGACCATCGAGCAGACGCCCGCGCTAGTCCACTGTGGACCCTTCGGGAACATCGCGCACGGCAACTCGTCCGTCGTCGCCGACCTCATCGGCATCCACGGCGGCGACTACCTGATCACCGAGGCCGGGTTCGGCGCCGACATGGGCGCCGAGCGGTTCTTCAACATCAAGTGCCGGACGTCCGGCCTGGTGCCGGACGCGGCGGTCATCGTGGCGACGGTGCGCTCGCTCAAGGCGCACTCGGGCAAGTTCAAGGTCGTCGCGGGCAGGCCGCTGCCCGAGGAGATGCTGGCCGAGAGCCCGGACGACGTCCATGCCGGGTCGGCGAACCTGCGCAAGCAGATCGCCAACATCAAGGCGCATGGCATCACGCCGGTGGTCGCGGTCAACGCCTTCCCCAGCGACCACGACAGCGAGAAACAGGCCATTGTGGACATCGCCGCGTCCGAGGGCGTCCGGGCGGCGGTGTCCTCCCATGTCGCCAAGGGCGGCAAGGGCGCGGCCGAGCTGGCCGAGGTCGTCGCCGAGGCGTGCGAGGAGCCGTCGCACTTCCACTACCTCTACGACGACGGTCTGCTGCTCGAAGACAAGATCGACACCGTGGCGCGCCGGATGTACGGCGCGGACGGCATCGACCTCTCACCCACCGCACGCAGGCAGCTCGACAGCTTCGAGCGCAACGGCTTCGGCTCGCTGCCGGTGTGCATCGCGAAGACTCACCTGTCGCTGTCGGCCGACCCGTCCCGAAAGGGCGCGCCGACCGGCTGGCGGCTGCCGGTCCGCGAGGTCAGGGCCTCGGTCGGCGCCGGCTTCATCTACCCGATCTGCGGCGACATGCGCACCATGCCCGGCCTGTCGTCGCAGCCGGCGGCGGAACGCATCGACATCGACGAGACCGGGCAGGTCGTGGGGCTGTCCTAAAAGGAGTTGATCGCCATGAGCACGCCAACATCCACCGTGCCGAACCGGGCGGACGTCGTCATCGTCGGCGCCGGGATCGTGGGGAACTCGGTGGCCTATCACCTCGCCGAGCGGGGCTGGCGCAACATCGTGCTGCTCGACAAGGGGCCGCTGCCCGACCCGGGCGGGTCGACCGGGCACGCGTCCAACTTCATCTTCCCGGTCGACCACTCGAAGGAGATCACCGCGCTGACGCTGGAGGCGATGCGCCAGTACGAGAAGCTGGGCACGATCACCACCTGCGGCGGCATCGAGGTGGCCCGCACCGAGGAGCGCGTCGAGGAGCTGCGGCGGCGGCTGGCCTCCTCGAAGTCGTGGGGCATCCCGTCGGAGCTCATCACGCCGGAGCGGGTGAAGCAGCTGGTGCCGTTCGTCGACTCCGACGTCATCCTGGCCGGGTTCTGGACGCCCTCGGTCGCGGTGGTCGACCCGCTGCAGACCGGCGCGCTGATGCGGGAGCAGGCCATCGCGCACGGCGCGCTCACCGTGTCCGCCAACACCGAGGTCACCGGCATCACCACCACGCACGGCACGGTGCGCACGGTGCACACCGACCGGGGCGACATCGAGACGTCGACCATCGTCGTCGCCTGCGGCGTGTGGAGCCCCCGCATCGCGAAGATGGCGGGCGCGAGCATCCCGCTGACGCCCGCGGTGCACCAGATGATGGACGTCGGCCCGATTCCGGCGCTGGCGGAGACGGGCACCGAGATCGCGTACCCGATCGTCCGCGACATGGACACGCTGATGTACGAGCGGCAGAGCGGAGCCGACCTCGAGGTCGGCTCCTACGCGCATCGGCCCATCCTGCACGAGCCGGACGAGATCCCGTCGATCGAGGCGGCCGCGCTGTCGCCGACGCAGCTGCCGTTCACGCAGGACGACTTCGACCCGCAGCTCGAGGACGCGCTCGAGCTGTTCGGCTCGATCCTCAACGAGCCGGGCGCCGGGGTGCGGCACGCGATCAACGGCCTGCTCTCGCTCACCCCGGACGGCGCGCCGGTGCTCGGCGAGTCGCCCGAGGTCGGCGGGTTGTGGTCGGCGGCGGCCGTGTGGATCAAGGAGGGGCCGGGCGTCGGGAAGATGCTGGCGGAGTGGATGTCGGGCGAGGTTCCCGACGTCGACCTGCACGGCGCGGACATCGCCCGGTTCTACGAGCACCAGCGCAGCAAGCACCATGTCATCGCCCGCGCCAACGAGGGCTTCAACAAGACCTACGGCATCGTGCACCCGCGCGAGCAGTGGGCGTCGAACCGCGACCTGCGGCTGTCGCCGTTCCACGCCCGTGAGGTCGCGGCGGGCGCGATGTTCTTCGAGGTCGGCGGCTGGGAGCGGCCGCACTGGTACGAGTCGAACCGGCCGCTGGTCGAGGAGTTCGGCGTGCCGGACCGGCCGCACGAGTGGGACGCCCGCTGGTGGTCGCCGATCAGCAACGCCGAGCACCTGGCGATGCGGGAGCGGGCGGCGATGATCGACCTGTCCGCGTTCGCGCACTTCGACGTCTCCGGGCCCGGCGCGCTCGACTACCTGCAGCACATGGTGCTGGCGCAGGTGGACAAGCCGGTCGGCCGGCTGATCTACACCCCGGTGCTCGCCCCCAACGGCGGCTTCCGCAGCGACCTCACCATCGTCCGGCTCGGCGAGGAGTCGTTCCGGGTCATCACCGGTGGCGCCGACGGCGCGCGGGACGCGTTCTGGTTCCGCTCGCACCTGCCGTCCGACGGCTCGGTCGTCTTCGCCGACGTGACGTCGGCGGTGTGCACCCTCGGGCTGTGGGGCCCGAGGGCGCGCGACATCCTCGCCGCCACCACCGCCGACGACGTGTCCAACGAGGCGTTCGGCTTCGGCACCGCGCAGCGGATCGTGGTCGGCGGCGTGCCGGTGCTCGCGCTGCGGGTGTCCTACGTCGGTGACCTCGGCTGGGAGCTGCACGCGCCGTTCGAGCAGGGACAGCGGCTGTGGGACGCCATCGCGGCCGCGGGCGAGCCGCACGGCGTCATCCCGGCCGGCATCGGCGTCTACGGCACCACCGGGCGGCTGGAGAAGGGCTACCGGCTGATGGGCGCCGAGCTGGACTCGGAGTACAACGCCATCGAGGCCGGCCTGGCGCTGCCGAAGGTGAAGTCGCCCGACTTCATCGGCAAGCAGGCGTACCTCGCGGCACGTGAGTCGGGTCCGGCCGCCACGCTGTGCACGCTCACCGTCGACGACCACACCAGCGCGGCGGGCATCGCCCGCTACCCGCAGGGCGGCGAGCCGATCCTGACCCGCGACGGCGAGCGGATCGCCGACCGCAAGGGCCGGGGCTCCTACGTCACCAGCGCCGGGTCGGGTCCCTCGCTCGGCAAGTACCTGCTGATGGCGTACCTGCCGCCGGAGCACGCCGTCGAGGGCGAGCGGCTGCTGGTGGAGTACATGGCCGAGCAGTACCCGGTGACCGTGGCCCGCGTCGGCCGCACGCCGCTGTTCGACCCCGACGACGAGCGCATGAAGTCCTGATCGGAGGCATGTCATGGAGGTGCTTGTCTGCGTCAAGCGGGTGCCGGCGCCCGGCGCGAAGGTGCCGCTGACCGACGACCAGACCGAGATCGACACCCGCTACCTCGGCCACACCATCGGCCCGCACGAGGAGTGCGCCGTCGAGGAGGCGGTGCGCATCGTCAAGGCGCACGGCGGCAGCGCCACGGTGCTCGCCGTCGGACCGGCCGCCGCCGACGAGCAGCTGCGCTACGCCATCGCGATGGGCGCGGACCGGGGCGTGCTGGTCGACGTCGGTGACGCCGAGCTCGACCCGGAGGCGACGGCGGCGGCGATCAGCCACGCCGTCGGTGACACCCGCTACGACCTGGTGCTGTTCGGCACCGAGTCGGCCGACGCCAGCCACTACCAGGTCGGCATCCGGGTGGCGAGCGCGCTCGGGGTGCCGATCGTCGGCGGCATCAAGGGCCTGGAATTGGACACTGCCGTCGATGACGGCGCCGTGTCGCTGCGCCGCGAGGTGGCCGACGGCGTCGAGGTGTACCGGCTGCCGCTGCCCGCCGCCGCGGCCGTGAAGGAGGGCCTGAACCTGCCTCGCTACCCCAGCATGCCGGGCAGGCTGAAGGCCAAGAAGGCGCGCATCGACGTCGTGCCGTACACGCCGGAGCCAGGGGGCCTGCGGAAGGTGCGGCTGCGGCAACCGAACGACGACCGCGAGGAGGCGATCGTGCTCGGCCACGGCGCCGACGCGGCACCGGCGGTCGTCGACGTGCTCACGCAGATCGGGGTGATCGCATGATCTTGACAGTGTTGGACGACTCACCGGCCGCGCTGGACGTGCTCGCGTTCGCGCAGTCGCTCGGGCAGCCGGTCGAGGCCGTCACGTTCGGCGGTGGCGACCCGGACGACCTGGCCAAGCGCGGCGTGTCGACGTTGCACCGGATCACGTCCGACGAGCTGGCCGACTACGCCCCGGCGGCAAGCGGCGAGGCGCTGCTGCGGCTGATCGAGCAGGTGCGTCCCGACGGCGTGCTCGCGGTCAGCTCCGACCGAGTCACCGAGGCGATGGCACACGCCGCGACGCTGGCCCGGCTGCCGCTCGCCACCAACTGCGTCGAGGTCACCACCGGCGACCCGTGGCTGCTGACCCGGGTCAGGGGCGGCGGGATGCTGCTCGAGGAGGCCGAGCTGACCGCCGACGTCGCGCTGCTGACCATCGCGCAGGGCGTGTCGGGCGAGATCGGCGCCGGGCCGGTCGCGTCCTGCGAGGTGCGGGAGTTCACGCCGGAGCTGACGGCGACGCAGGCCCGCGTCGTGGAGCGCACCAGCCGCGGCTCGGGCATGACCCTCGCCACCGCGCCGGTGATCGTCTCCGGCGGGCGCGGCGTCGGCAGCGCCGACGGTTACGCGGTACTGGAGGAGCTGGCGAAGCGGCTCGGCGGGGTCGTGGGGTGCTCGCGGGTGGCGACCAACAACGGCTGGCGCCCGCACAGCGACCAGGTCGGGCTCACCGGCACCAAGGTCACGCCGGAGCTGTACCTCGCCTGCGGCATCAGCGGCGCGACCCAGCACTGGGTCGGCTGCATGGACTCGAAGGTGATCATGGCGGTGAACACCGACCCGGAGGCGCCGCTGGTACGCCGGGCGAACTACGCCGTCATCGGCGACGTGCACGAGGTGTTGCCCGCGATCGTGAAGGAGATCGACAGCCGGTCTAAGACGTGATCGTGTGCGGGCCGACGTCGCACTACCCCCAGTGCCCTAGACTCAAAGGTC
>WHUB01000002.1:47230-124922 GCA_009377395.1 Actinophytocola sp.
CTGCTGTCCGGCGAGCTGGAGCGGTTCACCGAGAACACCATCGTCGACCCGGCCGCGCTGCGCGAGGAGCTCGACGAGGTGGTCGGCAACGGCTTCGCGACCACCATCGAGGAGTTCGAGGAGGGCCTCAACGCGGCGGCGGCGCCGATCCGCGACGCCGAGGGCACGGTCGTGGCCACCATCGGGGTGTCGGGCCCGTCGTACCGGCTCGACGCGGACGAGCTGCGCAAGCTGGCGCCGGGGATCCGCGAGGCGGCCGACCTCGCGTCGAGCCGGATGGGCTACTTCCACCCGGTCAGTAGCGACGACTGACCGACCCCGGCGAGGGCACGAGCGGCGCCATGACGGCGACCAGGTCACGCCGCATGCACACCCTCGGCCACTTGCCGAGGCCGTTGCCGCGTTCGTCCTCCAGGATGGCCAGCAGGCCGGGCGTCAGCTCGGCGAGGTCGAGCTCCCGGAAGCCGCACCGCAGGTAGTACGGCGCGTTCCACGGCACCTGCGAGAACGTGGTCAGCGTGAGCGCCTCGACGCCGCACCGCGCCGACTCGTCGGCGGTATGGTCGAGCAGCGCCTTGCCGATGCCGCGCCGCGCGAAGTCGGGATGCACCGAGACCTGTTCGATGTGGGTGTTGCCGTCGACGACATCGGTGATCAGATACGCCATCAGCCTGCCGAAGGGCCCGACCGCCACCCATGCCTCCCCGTTGCGCTGGGCATATGCCAGCTCGGCGAGGGTGGGTGGATCGTCGTCGGCGATCTCCGCCATCCCGATGTCACGGAAACACCGGCCGGCGGCACGCTCGATGTCCTGCAGCGCAAGCAGCTCGTCGGCACGAGCCGTTCGGATACGCACGCCACCAGTATCGACTCCCGCAGCGCACCGTGCCACCGCCGACCGGCTGTGGCATCATCTCGATCATGAACATCATTTCCATTAGCTGGATCGAGTGACATGGCCACGCTGCTCATGGTGGAGAGCTGGCTGCGCTCGACCGGGCACAGCCTGCCGCCGCTGATCCGCCGGCTCGGCCACGACTACGTGCTGCTCACCAAGGATCCGGCGCTGTACCCGGACTCGACCGCGGGCCGGCGTCATCCGGTGCGCGGCAACGCCAGCGAGATCGTGCGCGCCGACACCAACGACCCCGACGCCGCCGTCGCGGCGGCCCGCGCGGTGGCGCGGCGACGCCGGATCGACGGCGTGCTGACGACGTGCGACTACTACCTGGCCACCGCCACGCACATCGCCGACGCCCTCGGGCTGCCCGGCGCGCGGCCGGACGTGCTGCACACCGCCACCCGCAAGCACCGGGTCCGCCAGGCGCTGGACGCGGCGGGAGTGCCGAGCCCGCGCTTCGCGGTCGCCGACAGCTTCGACGCCGCCCGCACGGCGGCCGCCTCGCTCGGCTACCCGCTGGTCGCCAAGCCGGTGGACCTCAACTCGGGCACCTCGGTGCAGCGCGTCGAGGACGACACCGAGCTCAAGGACGCCTGCCAGGAGATCACCGCCGACGAGCACAACACGCGCGGCCAGCCACGGGAGCGGGTGGTGCTGCTGGAGGAGCTGGTCGAGGGGCCCGAGGTCAGCGTCGAGGCCGTCACGAGCGACGGCGAGACCACGATCGTCGGCATCACCGACAAGAGCCTCGCCGCGCCGCCCGCGTTCGTGGAGTCGGGGCACATGTTCCCCGCCGAGCCGCCTGGGTCCGCCGTCGCCGAGGCCGAGGCGTACGTGCGGGACGTGCTGCGCGCGCTCGGCTACCGCCACGGCCTCAGCCACACCGAGCTGCGGCTGACCAGCGACGGCCCCCGCCTGATCGAGATCAACCCGCGCCAGCCGGGCGGCTACATCTTCGACCTGTTGCGGCTGGTGACCGGCGTCGACCCGCTCGAACAGTTGGTGCGGCTCAGCCTCGGCGAGTCACCGAAAGCGAGCGAGCCGACCGGCACGGCCAGCGCCGCGGTGTCCTTCGTGATCTCTCCCCGGCCGGGCACGGTGGTCGGCGTGGCGGGCACCGGCGCGCTCGACGCCGACCCCGGCGTGGTGCGCTGGCGGCTGTCGGTGCCGGCGCGGGCGGGCCTGCCGCGCAGCAACGACGCCTACCTCGGCCACGTCGTCACCGCCTCGCCCGAGGCGGGGGCGGCGCGGGCCGAGGCGGCGGCCGCCGTCGACTCGCTCCGGCTGCGCTTTGCCGACGGCAGCACGGCACGTCCCATCGGCGTCCCCGGTGTGGTTTTCTGACACGGTGGACTTCGATGCCGTTGCCGATGAGCTCTACGGCCGCCCGCGCGAGGAGTTCATCCGCAGGCGCAACGCCCTGGCGGCGGAGGCGGCCGACGCGAAGCTGGCCGCCCGGATCAAGGCGCTGCGCAAGCCGACGCTGGCGGCGTGGCTGGTCAACCGGCTGGCCAGGGAACGGCCCGACGACCTGGCCGAGCTGACCCGGCTCGGCGAGCAGCTGCGTGCCGCGCACGAGGAGCTGGCCGGTGAGCGGCTGCGCACGCTGTCGGTGGGGCGGCGCGAGGCCGTCGACGCGCTGACGCTGGCCACGCGGGAGATCGGCCGGAACGCGGGGCTCGGCGTCAGCGACGTCGTCGCGGACCAAGTGCACGACACGTTGCAGGCGGCGCTGGCCGGTGGCGACGCCGCCGAGCTGGTGGTCGCGGGACGGCTGGCCACGGCGCTCGACCCCTCCGACGCGCAGCAGTGGCTCACGGCGGGCACGATGCCGCCGGAGCGGCCCCGCCCCGAGCCGCGCGGGCAGCCGCGTCCCTCCCGGTCCACCGAGAACACCGACGAGCTGCGGCGCAGGCGCGAGGAACGCGAGCGCGTCGAACGCGAGGCAGAGACGGCCCGGGAACGGCGGGACACGGCGGCGGAAACGCTGGCCGAGGCGCGCACCCGCGCCCGCGAGGCCACCGACGAGGTCAACACGCTTCGCGCGAAGCTCGTCAAGGCGCAGCGCTACGAGAAGCTGGCGCGCAACGCGGTACGGGCGGCGCAGCTCGAACTCGGCACCGCCGAGCGCGAGGCCGAGAACGCCGAACGCGCGCTGCGCCGCCACGAGCGCCCGCCATCGGAGTGATCAGCGGGCGGTGGTCCGGTACCAGGCGCGGCTTTCGCCCTCCGGCACCAGGATCTGGGCGAGGAGGGTGGTCACCCCGCCACCGATCACCAGCCACAGCAGGGCGGCGATGCCCTCGTTGAGCAGGACGTCCAGCTTGGCGCCTGCCGGTGTGAACAGGTTGCCGAGGCCGAGGTCGATCGCCCCGGCCCAGTTGGTGACGAACTGGGCGAAGTTGTTGGCCATGTTGGCCTCGCCGACGACGAGCACGATGTGGATCGCGAGCACAATGGCGAACAGCCCCGTGACGACGCTGATCACCCCGTTGACGACCCGCACGAAGGCGAGCCGTCCGGTCGGCCGCTCCGTCACGACCTCGCCGTACTGGGCATGGCCGGGTTCTGGGTTGGTCGTCATATCGGGTGGATAGCCGCCGCGCCCTGGCGGCAAACACCTTACGGCCGGGCGCGGCCGGTCCAGGTCCAGGCGTACCCGGTGTCCTCGCACGCCTCGGCGGCCTCGCCCAGCTCGAGCGGGGCGAAGGTGTCGACCATGACCGCCGTCTCGTCGAAGAACTCGGCGCCGACCGACGCCTCGGCCGCGCCGGGCTGCGGCCCGTGGGTGCAGCCGGACGGGTGCAGCGAGAGCGACCCGACGTCGATGCCGGAGCCCTTGCGCGCCTCGTAGTTGCCGCGCACGTAGAACATCAGCTCGTCGGAGTCGACGTTGGCGTGGTTGTACGGCACCGGGATCGCCAGCGGGTGGTAGTCGACCTTGCGCGGGCAGAAGGAGCAGACGACGAAGTTCGGCCCCTCGAACGTCTGGTGCACCGGCGGCGGCTGGTGCACCCGGCCGGTGATCGGCTCGAAGTCGTCGATGTTGAACACCCACGGATACAGGCAGCCGTCCCAGCCGACGACGTCGAACGGATGGTGGTCGTAGGTGAACCGCGTCAGCCCGGCGCGGTGGCGCACCAGGACGTCGGTGTCGCCGTCGGCGTCGTGCCCGTCGACGAGCAGCGGCTCGACCGGTCCGCGCAGGTCGCGTTCGCAGTACGGCGCGTGTTCGAGGAACTGTCCCCTGGCGGACAGGTAGCGCTTGGGCGGCCCGACATGACCGCGCGCCTCCAGCGACAGGATGCGCAACGGCGCAGCGACATTCTGGTCCCGCCCGCCACCCCAACTGGCACCAGGCACGACGCGGTAGGTGGTCGAGGTCGGCAGCACCACGTAGTCGCCGTCGCCGACGTCGAGCGCGCCGTAGATGGTCTCGATGGTGCCGGTGCCGCCCTGGATGTAGAGCAGCTCGTCGCCCGCCGCGTTGCGGTAGAGCGGGCTCGGCTCGCTCGCCACGGCGAAGCCGATGGTGACGTCGTTGTTGCCGAACAGCCTGCGCCGCGCGGTGATCGCGTCAGCGTCGGGTTTGAAGCCGAGGTCCTGGGTGCGATACGCGCGCGGCTTGAGCGGGTGGTTGGGCACGATCGGTCCGCGCTCGTCCTCGACGGCTTCCGCGCCGACGATCGCGGTCGGCAGGTTGCGGTGGTAGAGCAGGGCGGAGTCGGAGGAGAACCCCTCGACACCCATCAGCTCCTCGGCGTAGAGGCTGCCGGTCGGGGAACGGAACTGGGTATGCCGTTTGGGCGGTATCTCGCCGACCTTGCGGTAGTACGGCATGAGGATCTCCTGGGATACGGGAGAAAACTGTGTCCGATAATCGGAACATTTCGTTCGACTATAGTACGCTACTAGCGTGTCAGTCGTGTCAAGCGCAGTGGAATTCACGCCGCCCGGCCCCAGCGGCATCCCGCCCCTCTTCACGCGACTCGTCGACGACTCCGCGCTCTTCCCGCCGGGCGCCGCCGCGATGTCCGATGCGCTGCACGCCTACCTCGACGCCCGCGCCGGTGAGTACTCCGGCATCCTCGGCCTCTTTCTCTGCCCCGCGTCCCGGCTGCCCGAGCTCATCACCGAGATCATCAAGATCAAGCCGTCCGCCCCGCTGCCCATCTCGCTGATCATCGACACCGGCCTCGGCGGCGTGCCGAAGGCGATCTCGATCGTCGAGTCCCGCGCCGAACTGCTGACCCTGCGCATGGTCGAAATGCCCGCTCCGTCCGATGTGGACGAAGTCTGGCTGGAGCGGGTGTCCGAGTTCGTGCCGGAGGACGTGGTGCGCGTCGTCGAGCCCCGGCGCGGCAAGGGCTGGCTCGACGGCGTCCGCAAGGTCATCGAGCACGGCAGCTGGCCCAAGATCCGCTGCGGCGGGGTGTCGACCGAGAACTTCCCCACCGTCGACGAGGTGGCCGACTTCTTCTCGGTCGTCGCGGGCGTCACCGGCGCCTCGTTCAAGGCGACCAACAGCCTGCACCGCGCGGTGCGCCATGTCGACGACGAGACCGGCTTCACCCACCACGGCTTCCTGAACCTGCTCATCGCGTCGGCCCGCTGCCTCGCCGGCGGTGACGTCCGCGAAGCGCTCGAAGCCACCGACGGCCAGGCGCTCGCCGCCGAGGCGAGCGAGCTGAGCGACTCCGCCGCCAAGGCGGTGCGGGAGCTGTTCGCCTGCTACGGCTCAGGCACCTTCACCGAGGCCGTCGACGACCTCGAGGAGCTGGGCCTGCTGTGACCGCAAGGTCCCGGTCATGAGCACGGCGAACTCAGGCAGTTCGCTGACGCTCGACCGAGGACTGGCGCTGTTGCAGACCGTCGCCGACGCCGAGGGGCAGGCGTGCAGCGTCTCCGAGCTGGCCGACCGCATCGGCGTCAGCCGGGCGGCGGTGTACCGGCTGCTCGGGCCGCTGGTCGAGCGCGGGCTGGTATGGCGCGACGGCACCAAGGTGCGGCTCGGTGTCGGCCTGCTGCGGCTGGCCGACCGCGTGCTGCCGCAGCTGCGCGAGGCCGCGACGCCGATCCTGCGCGCGCTGGCCGAGGAGGTCGGCGCCACCGCGCACCTGTCCATCGCCGACGGCGACACCGTGCAGGCCGTCGCGGTGATCGAGCCGTCGTGGACCAGCTATCACGTCGGCTACCGGGTGGGCAGCAGGCACCCGATCAGCAAGGGCGCCGCGGGCAAGGCGATCACGCTGCGGCAGGACGACCCGGAGTGGGTGGCGACGGTCGGCGAGCTACAGCCGGGCGCGTTCGGCGTCGCGGCGCCGGTGCGGAAGGTGATGGGGCTGCGCGCCAGCATCGGCGTGGTGTCGCTGCACCATCTCGACCCCGACGAGGTCGGCCCGCGCGTGGTGTCCTCGGCGACCGAACTGGCTCGCGTGCTGCGCTGACTCGACCGGCGTGTCGGGTTGGCATATTCGAACAGGTGTTCTAGTATCGGAGCATGCCGGATCCGACCCGCCTTCCGTTCTCGCCTGGTACCGCGTGGCACCGGGCGGATCGGACCGCGTTGGTCACGGCTTTGTGCGAGACCGAGACGATGATCCGGCGGGCGCAGGCGGCGCAGAGCGAGATCCTGGCGGAGATGCAGTCGCGGGGTGTGCCGCAGACGTTCGGCTA
The DNA here is from genome assembly GCA_009377395.1 of Actinophytocola sp. Classification (GTDB taxonomy): domain Bacteria; phylum Actinomycetota; class Actinomycetes; order Mycobacteriales; family Pseudonocardiaceae; genus Haloechinothrix_A. Next base: position 53,808 of record WHUB01000002.1, read on the forward strand.
CGCCGACGTCGAAGCCGTGGTCAAGGACGTCATCCGCTGCGACCGGCCCGAGGCCAGGGCCCGAGTCCGCCGCGCCTTGGCGTGCCACGAGCACACCGAAGGCACCCGCCGCATGCCCGCCGCCGCACCGGCCACCGCAGCCACCTCGGCCGAAGGCGCGATCAGCGCCCGGCACATCGACTCGATTCTGCGCACGCTGGCGGAGATCCCCGGCACCGTGCCGGAGGAGGAACGCCTCGGCTACGAGAAGATTCTGGCGGACCTGGCCCGCGAGTCACCACCGGCAGCGGTAGATCGAGCCGGAAGGCACCTGCTGGCACGCATAGAACAAGACCACCTCGCCCGCGACCCCGCCGAACCCCCACCGCCACCCGCACGCGAACTCAACTGGGCGTGGAACCGGGACCGGCAGCTCTGTTTCGCCGGGCGCCTCGACGCGGTCTCGGGTGCGCTGTTCGAGAAACTATTGTCACCACTGGCCAATCCACGCCCCGGACCGGACGGCCAACGCGACACCCGCCCGATCGACCAACGCCACGGCGACGCCTTCGCCGAACTGCTGGACCACACCCAACGAGCAGCAGACCTCCCGACCGAAGCAGGCGAGAAACCCGCCCTGCTCGTCACCATGAGCATCGATGGTCTGCACGGGCGACGGGAACCGCCACTGCTCAACGAAGATATCCCGATTCCCGTTGGCGAGGCCCGACTGCTCGCTTGCGATGCGCGGGTCATCCCCGCCGTGCTCGGCAGCAGTGGTGAACTGCTCGACCTCGGCCGCGAAACCCGGCTGGCCACGACAGCACAACGCCGCGCCCTCGGCCTACGGGACCGCGGCTGCGTCTTCCCCGGCTGCACCAGGCCCAGCAACTGGTGCCAAGCACACCACATCGTCGACTGGATCAACGGCGGACCGTCCGATTTAGACAATCTCGTTCTGTTGTGCGGCATGCACCACCGCCTCATGCACACCAGCGAGTGGACCAGCCGCATGGCCGACGACGGCAAACCCGAATGCATACCGCCGCCATGGTTCGATCCGAAGCAGACGCCCCGCCGCAACCACACATTCCATCCGCCCGACACCGGCTGACGGCGTGGGGCACGTGCGTGCTGCTACCCCCGGGGCCGCAGCGTCATCGGGATGCCGTTGGCTGGGCGCAGCGTGACCGCCGTCAGCGCCTGCGGCTGGTGCCCCGGCACGAGGTCGAGCTCGAACCGCTGCGTGATCGTGGCGAGCAGCAGCACCGCCTCCAGCATCGCGAAGCCACCGCCGACGCACTGCCGCCGCCCGCCACCGAACGGCAGGTAGGCGAGCCGGTGCCGTTCCGGGGCACCCGGCAGGAAACGACGCGGGTCGAACCCCTCCGGGTTCGGCCAATGGTCCGGGTTGCGGTGCACCAGGTACGGCGGCGTGGCGACGACGCTGCCCGCGGGCACCGAGATGCCGTCGAGCTCGTCGGCCTGGCGGGCCTCCCGCTCGATCATCCAGGCCGGTGGGTAGAGCCGCATGGACTCGGAGAGCACGGCCGACGTCCACTCCAGCTTGCCCAGGTCGGCCGCAGTGGCAGCGCGGCCGGAGAGCACGTCGTCGACCTCGGCGACGAGCCGCTGCCGGGCGTCCGGGTGACGGGAGAGCAGCAGCAGCGTCCACGCCAGGGCGTTGGCGGTGGTCTCGTGCCCGGCGAGCAGGACGGTCATCAGCTCGTCGCGGACCTGCTGCTCGTCGAGCGGGTTGCCGTCATCGTCGCGGGCGGCGAGCAGGGCGTCGAGTAGGTCCCTCTCGTCTTTGCCGGCCGGTGTGGCGCGGCGGCGCGTGATCAGGCCGTCGACCACGCCGCGCAGATGCCGCTCGGCGCCCCTGGCGCGCAGCCGGGCCGGCGTCGGCCAGCGGTGATAGTCCGGCACCAGCAGGAACAGCGGGTGGCGCACCACCTTCACGAAGGCCGTCAGCACAGTCTCCAACGCGGGACCCATCTCGCCCGCCTCGCCGCTGAGGTCGGCGCTGAACAGCGCACGTCCGACGACATCGAGGGTGAGCGCGCTCATCTCGTCGGCGACGTCGACGACGCTGCCACCGCCGAGCGCCGCCCAGCGGTCCATGGCGCTGCCTGCGGCGTCGACCATGGCCGGGGCGAACGCGTCGATGCGCCTGCGGGCGAACATCGGCTGCACTAACCTGCGCTGCCGCGCCCAGCTCTCGTCCTCGTTGGTGAGCAGGCCGTTGCCAAGCAGCTCGGTAAGCGGACGGTAGGTGCGCGCCTTGCGGTAGTTGTCCTGGTAGCCGACCAGCACCTGCCCGACGAGCTCCGGCCGGGAGGTGAGCACGAGCTGGTTGCCGCGCGGCAGCGGGATCCGCACCAGGTCTTGGTCCCGGGTGAGCGACGAGATGGCGACGAGCGGGTCCGCGCGCAGCGTGGGCAGGAACCGCAGTGCCTCGCGTCCGCTGAGTTCTCGCGCCATCGCCGCCTCCCTGCTCGATGGGACTTATACAAGCGTCTATCCACCGGGCAGCCGGTGTCAAGCGAAGGTCTGCACCCCGGCGACGACCGCGAAGGCGGCGAAGGCGAAGCCCGACACCCGGTGCAGCAGGCGCGGGTCGATGCGGGAGCGCACCTTGCGGCCGAGCAGCACCGCCACCCCGGCGACGGCGACGAGCGCGGCGAACGACCCGAGCCCGACCGCGAGCGGCGCGCCCCAGCGCGCGGCGAGCCCGACGGTCGCGAGCTGCGAGGCGTCCCCGAGCTCGGCGGCGAAGAGGACGCCGAACGACGTCAGCGCCGCCCGGCCGAACGACACCGGGCGAGCGCCGTGGTGGCTGGCGTCCTCCGCGCCGTCGCGCACCGGAGCGAAACCTTCCCGCAGCAGCAGGTAAGCACCGACGCCGAACAGCAGCGCCACCACGCCGGTCACCAGCATGTCCGGCAGCAGTCGCAACGCACCGCCGAACAGCGCCGCCACGGTGACGTGCACCGCGAACGCCGCACTGACCCCGGCGAACACCGGCAGCGCGCGGTAGCGCGTGGTCAGCACCAGCGTGGCCACCAGCGTCTTGTCCGGCAGCTCGACCGCGAAGACCAGCGCGAACGCGCTGAGCAGTGCCAGCAATTCGGTCGTCATGATTACCTGCGTCCCCTTTCCATTCCACGCTAACGGAAAGGGAATACGAAGGTCCATATTATCGGAATTGCTAATCGCAATTTTTGTCGCGCGGCTGCCCTATTTTTCGGCGCGCCTCAATCACATTTTCCGCGCGCCAGTCGCTGCAACAGGAACTCGAACACCAGCGCCCACTTGACCGCCCGCTGCTCGTTGTCGGCGGCGCCGCCGTGGCCGCCCTCGATGTTCTCGTAGTAGCGCACGTCGAGATCGAGCTCACGCATCCGCGCCACCATCTTGCGGGCGTGGCCGGGGTGCACCCGGTCGTCGCGGGTGGACGTCATCAGCAGCGTCGGCGGATAGGTCCGGTCTGGCGCGACGTTGTGATACGGCGAGTATTTCCGCAGGTAGGCGCGGTCGTCGGCGTCGTCGGGGTCGCCGTACTCCGCCATCCAGGACGCCCCGGCGAGCAGCAGGTGGTAGCGCAGCATGTCCAGCAGCGGCACCGAGCTGACCACCGCGCCGAACAGCTCCGGGTAACGGGTCAGCATGACGCCGGTGAGCAGCCCGCCGTTGCTGCCGCCCTCGACGCCGAGCCGGTCGGCGGTGGTAATGCCGCGCTCGACGAGGTCGCGAGCGACGGCGGCGAAATCCTCGTACACCCGCAGCCGGTTCCGTTTCTGCACGGATTGGTGCCAGTGCGGTCCGTATTCCCCGCCACCCCGGATATTGGCCACCACATAGGTGCCGCCGCGCGCCAGCCAGGACCGGCCGACAATTCCGCTGTAGGACGGCGTGAGCGAAATCTCGAAACCGCCGTAACCGGTGAGCAGCGCCGGTCCGTCCGGCTCTGGCGGACCGACGACGAAGTACGGGATGCGGGTGCCGTCGTCCGAGGTCGCGAAGTGCTGGGCCACCGTGAGGCCGTCGGCGTCGAACCGCGCCGGCGCCCGCTTGAGCGTCTCCAACTCGCCGCCGATCACGCCCCGGTGCAGCGTGGCGGGCTGGGTGAAGCCGCTGACGTCGAGCAAGAACTCGTCGCTGTGGTCGGGGTCGGTGCCCCGGATGTCGGCCGTGCCGACATCCGGCACGCCGGCGAGCGGCTGCCTGCGCCAGCCCTCGCCCGGGGTCAGCACGTCGAGCCTGCTCTTGACGTCGGTCAGCGTGGCGAGGATCAGGTGGTTCCGGGTCCAGGCGTGGTAGCTCAGCGAGGTGTGCTCGTCCGGCTCGAACAGCACGGTGAACTCGCGCGATCCGGCGAAGAAGTCGGCGAACCGGATGGCGAGCAGCGCCCCGGCCGGATGGGTGGCGTCGCCGATGGTCCAGTCGGAGCGGGTCTGCACCAGCAGCCACTCTCGTTCGACGTCGATCTCGGCGTCGTCGGGCACGTCGATGCGGGTGAGCTCGCCGCCGGGGCCGAGCAGGTAGTGCTCGGTGCGGTAGAAGTCGACGGCGCGGGCCACGAAGTCGCGCTCGTAGCCGGGGGTCGGGTCGTGGTACGCGACGACGGCGACGTCGTCCGGCTTGCCCTCGAACACGGTCGTCGCCTCGGACAGCGGGGTGCCGCGCCGCCAGCGCTTGGCGAGCCGGGGGTAGCCGGAGGTGGTCAGCGACCCGTCGCCGAAGTCGGTGCCGACGAAGACGTGGTCGGCGTCGATCCAGCCGACGCGGCTCTTGGCCTCCTCGAGCGCGAAGCCGTCGTCGGCGAAGGTCAGCGACTCGAGGTCGAACTCGCGGACCACGGTCGCGTCGGCGCCGCCGCGCGAGAGCTGCACCAGGCAGCGGTCGTAGCCAGGGCGCAGCACCTTCGGGCCCTGCCACACCCAGTTCTCGCCCTCGGCGGCGGCGAGCCCGTCGACGTCGATCAGCAACTGCCAGTCCGGCTCCGGCGTGCGGTACGACTCGAGCGTGGTGCGCCGCCACAGCCCGCGCGGGTGGGCGGCGTCCTGCCAGAAGTTGTAGAGGTACTCGCCCCGGCGCGCGACGTACGGGATGCGGTCGTCGGCGTCGAGCACCGCCCGGCTGTCGTCGCGCAGCTCGCCGAAGCGGGTCGACGCGGTCAGTTCGGCGAGGGCCTCGTCGTTGCGGGAGCGCACCCAGTCGAGCGCGTCCTCCCCGGTGACGTCTTCCAGCCACAGATAAGGATCGTTTTCCACTCCCGCGAGGCTAGCCGCTGTCAGCTCGGCCGATGCCAGCCGTTCAGCTTCACCTGCTCCGCCTGCTCCCGCTCGCGCTTGGCCAGCTCGGCATGCAGCTCCCGCAGCAGCTCCCGGTCCCGCTCGCTGAGCTGGGCCTCCGCGTCGCTGGCAGGCATCTGCACCGACTCCTGCTGCGGCGCGCGCTCGGCGGCCTCGGCCCGCCGCAACGCGTCCTGCAGCTTCTGCACGTCGGCGTCGGAGAGCTCCGTCGTGCTTTCCACGGCGGACTCCGGGAAGTTGACCACCCGGCTCGCGCCTTGGTCCGGCGGCTCGGCCTGGCTGTCCTCGCGCGCGTGCTCGGCGGTCTGCTGCTTCGCGGTCGGTTCGAGCTGCGGCCAGAACGACTCACCGGGCTGCCGATCCGCGCGGTGGTGTCCGTTGGTGCGGCGCGGCTCGGTCGTGGTGGACTCGGTCGGCTGGTGCGCCGCGAACGCCGGTTGCTCCGGCGGCGCGGAGAAGCCGGCAGCCGCGGGCTCGGCCTCCTGCTGTGGCCGTCGCAGCTCCCGCACCGGCGCGCTGCTCGCCGCCTCGGCGGTCAGGACCGGCATCGCGGCCGCGAGCGCCCGCTGCTGGTAGCTCGGCCAGTCCACCGCGGGCGAGGCCACCTCGACCACGGCCGGAACGCCCGCGTCGCGTAGCGCGACGGCGACCCGCTGCGCCGTCGCGGGCGGGCTGCCCTTGGCGCCGACCTCGATCAGCACGACACGTTGCGGCACCGCGCCGGGCACCCTGCCCGCGGCGGTGTTGCGCCACACCGCGTGGACGGCGCGCAGGTCGGGCAGCGCCGCCTTGATCGGCTCGATCGCCGCCGCCACGCCCGCGTCCGGCTGGTTGTCCGCGCCGAACTGGTGCGCTGGTTCGACGTCCTGCTCGCCGACGGTCAGCTTCTCGAGCAGCGAGACGTCACCGCCGCTCGCCGCCAGCACCTCGCCGAACTCCTGCCGTTCCGACGACCGCAGCGGAATCTCACCCGCGATGAGGGTGCCCGCGACCAACTCGGCCGCCTCGTCGGCCCGCGCCGACGCCGACAGTTGCCTGGCGTGGCCGAGCGCGCCGTCATCGATCCTGCCCGCCAGCGCCAGCAGCACGCTGTGCAGCCGCATCGGCACCGACGTCGCTTTCCCCTCGTGGTTTGCCACCTTGCGACTCCCTCTAGCTCGCGGGTGGTGCGGACGGGCTCATGCCGTGGCCCCGACCGCACCGACACTGACGGGACGTGAGTTCGCCAGCGCCTCCCGGTGGTAGTCAGGCATCTCGAAGTTCTCCGGCAGCACCTCGATGCTCGGCTCGTCGTCGCCGAGCACCCGCAGCACCCGTTGCAGCTCGCCGGTCAGCCGGGGCCAGCCGGAGACGGCGGCGACCAGCAACACCCGCTTCGGGTTCCGGCCCCGTTCGTCGTGACGCCAGCTCGCGCGGACCTCACCGACGTCCGGCCTGCCGCGCAGTGCAGCATCGAGCAACGCCGCCACCGAGTCGGGCCCGCTCGCTCGTTCCGGCGGCGTGTCGGAGAAGGTATAGCGAGGAACAGCGGTCTCGCCGACCCGCAGCGTCGCGCTGAGCTGATGGAAGTCGGCGCCGTGCGGGATGAGCCCCTTCGACAGCAACGCGTGTTCTCGCTGGTCAAGCTCGATTCCGTGCCGGAGCAGCGACTTCGGCACGGTGCTGGCGAGCACGCTGAGCTGGCCCTCGCCGAGCCAGTCCCGGAACCGCCAGAGCGCCACGTCGGGCAGCCGGCCGGCGAGCAGGAGCAGCAGCTCGTGGCACGCCAGCTCGTCGTCGGATTCCATCGGCCCTCCACCGTGCACGCTGAGACACCTGCGACCGCAGCATGCCACACTCAAAGTTCACTCGTTAGAGGGGCGGCGAAACCAATCTGTGACTTACGGTATACGACAGTCGTGAGGAGGACATGTGCTGGTCGCGTTCAGTGTGAGCCCGCTCGGCGGGGAGTCCGACAGCGTCGGCGAGGCGGTCGCGGAGGCGGTGCGGGTGGTCCGCGAGTCGGGTCTGCCCTGTGAGACCAACGCCATGTTCACCCTGGTGGAAGGCGACTGGGACGAGGTCATGGCCGTCGTCAAGCGGGCGACGGAGGTCGTGCAGCAGCGCGCTCCCCGGGTGAGCCTCGTGCTCAAGGCCGACGTGCGGCCGGGGCACACCGGGCAGCTCACGGCGAAGCGGGAGCGCGTCGAGCGCCACCTGACGGAGTGACGGTCAGGACGTCGTGCGCTTGAGCTCGATCTCGTAGGACGCCTGGCCGTCCTTGATCGACGTCACGACGACCTCGACGTGGTAGTCGACGCCGTCCGCCGTCATCGTGCACGTGGTGAGCTCGGCGATCTGCGCGGTCACCGGGCCCTTGCACCGCAGCTCGTCCGGCGGGGTGTTGGCCTTGCGCAGCGCGTCGGCGACGCCGTGCTCCAGGTTCTGGACGGAGATGACGTCCTCGGTGCTCGTGCCGCACCCACCGGCCGCGAGCGCCACCGCCACCGCGACCATCCCCCTGCGCACCATCACGTGTCCTCGCCGTCCTCTCTGCCCGCTTTCCGGTCCAGCGGGTCCAACACTAGCGCCGCGAGTGTGGAACACGGCGGCGGGAACGTGGGACACGACGTCCCGGGCGCGGGACACGACGCGAGGGTGAGGGGCGTCACCGCAGGGCCGCGACATCCGCCCGGCTTTGTTGGGGGTCTACAACCTCGGGGCGTGGCCGGGTGAGGGCCACGACCATTCCGGTACCGGCAAGTAACCGGCATGCTTGCAGAAGGGAAGCGGGAATCGCCCGCTTGATCTCGACAGTGTTGTTGTTCCGGTTTCCTTGGCCGACTCACACAGTTCCGGCCACAATCCGCGACCCCACCCAGGAGGCTCACCGGTGTTTCGCCGTGTCGTCATCGTCAACCGAGGCGAAGCCGCGATGCGGCTGATCCACGCCGTCCGCGATCTCAGCGCGGAGACGGGCAGTCCGATCGAGACCGTCGCGCTCTACACCGACGCCGAACGCACCGCGACGTTCGTCCGAGAGGCCGACATCGGCTACTGCCTCGGGCCTGCCGCCGACCGGCCGTACCTCGACATGGCCGTCCTGGAACGCGCCCTGACGGACACCGGCGTCGACGCCGCCTGGGTCGGCTGGGGCTTCGTCGCGGAGGACCCCGCGTTCGCGGAGCTGTGCGAGCGGATCGGCGTCACCTTCATCGGGCCGAGCGCCGACGCGATGCGCAGGCTGGGCGACAAGATCGGCGCGAAGCAACTCGCCGAGGAGGTCGGGGTACCTGTGGCGCCGTGGAGCGGCGGGCCGATCGGCGACGCCGACGCCGCGCGCCATGCCGCCAAGGAGATCGGCTACCCGCTCATGCTCAAGGCCACCGCGGGCGGTGGCGGCCGCGGCATCCGGGTCGTGACCAGCGACGACGAGCTGACCGACGCCTTCACCCGCACCAGCGAGGAGGCGGCGAGGGCGTTCGGCAGCGGGGTCGTCTTCCTGGAACGGCTGGTCACCGGCGCGCGGCACGTCGAGGTACAGGTGATCTCGGACGGCGAGACGGCGTGGGCGCTCGGCGTGCGCGACTGCTCGGTGCAGCGGCGCAACCAGAAGATCATCGAGGAGTCCTCCTGCCCGCTGCTCGACGCCGACCAGATCCACCAGCTCAAGTCGTCCGCCGAACGGCTCGCCGTCGCGGTCGGCTACCGGGGCGCGGCCACCGTCGAGTTCCTGTACCAGCCGATCGAACGGCTGTTCGCGTTCCTCGAGGTCAACACCCGGCTCCAGGTGGAGCACCCGATCACCGAGGCGACCACCGGCACCGACCTGGTCAAGGCGCAGCTGCACGTCGCGTCCGGCGGGAAGCTCACCGGCGACATGCCGCCCGAGTCCGGCCACGCCATCGAGGCACGCCTGAACGCCGAGGACCCCGACCGCGACTTCGCCCCGGCCCCGGGCCGGATCGCGCTGCTCGACCTGCCCGCCGGTCCCGGCATCCGGGTCGACACCGGCGTCACGGCGGGCGACACCATTCCCGCCGACTTCGACTCCATGATCGCCAAGATCATCGCGTACGGCCGCACCCGCGAGGAGGCATTCGGCAGGCTGCGCCGCGCCATCCGGGAAACCACCGTGATCATCGAGGGCGGCGTCAGCAACAAGAGCTTCCTGCTCGACCTGCTCGACGAGGATGCCGTGGTCTCGGCGACGGCGGACACCGGCTGGATCGACCGGGTGCGCGCCGAGGGCGGCCTCGTCTCCGACCGGCACTCCGGCATCGCGCTCGCGGCGGCGGCGATCGAGGCGTACGAGGACGCCGAGCACACCGAGCGGCAGCGGCTGTTCGCGACCGCGCACGGCGGCCGCCCGCAGGTGCAGCACGAGGTGGACCGCGCCATCGACCTCAGCCTGCGCGGCACCAGCTACCGGGTGAAGGTCGCCAAGATCGGCCCGCATCGCTTCCGAATCGAGATCGGCGCCGACGACACCGATGTGACCACTGTGGACGCCGATCTGGAGCGCTACGGCTCCGGCGGCAACGGCCACCGCGACGCCGCCACCGGCAGGATCGTCGTCAACGGCCACAGCTTCCGGCTGGTCACCCACACCCACGGCCCGGTGCACCTGATCGAGGTCGACGGCACCGCGCACCGGGTCAGCCGCGACGAGGGCGGCGTGCTGCGCTCACAGTCCCCGGCGCTGGTGGTGGCGACGCCGGTCGAGGCGGGCGCCGAGGTCGAGGCGGGCGCGCCGGTGATCGTGCTGGAGAGCATGAAGATGGAGACGGTGCTGCGGGCGCCGTTCGCCGCGACGCTGCGGGAGTGCTTCGTCGCCGCGGGCAGCCAGGTCGAGACGGGCGCGCCGCTGCTGCGGCTGGAACCCCGCGCCGATGACGACGAGGAACCGGCCGCCACGGCCGCACCCGTCGACCTCGCGCTGCCTGCCCCGTCGAACGGCTCCCCGGCCGACCGCGCCGCCCGTCACCTGGAGGACATGCGCAGCATCCTGCTCGGCTTCGACGTCGACCCGGACGACGACGGCAGCATCCTGCGCGGCTATGTCGCCAACCGCGCCGCCGCGGACGAGACCAGGCTCGCCGCCGAGGTCGAGCTGCTCGAACTGTTCGCCGACATCTCCGAGCTGAGCCGCAACAAGCCGGCGGGCGAGGAGACCAGGGCCGAGACCCGGGTGCACAGCGCCCGCGAGTACTTCCACTCCTACCTGCAGAGCCTCGACGTCGAACGCGCGGGCGTGTCGGAGACCTTCACCCACCGGCTCCAACAGGTGCTCGGCCGCTACGGCGTCGACGACCTCGAACGCTCCGAGGCATTGGAGGAGGCGGTGTTCCGCATCTTCCTCGCGCAGCAGCGGGTCAGCGCCGACGTCGAGGTGGTCACCACGGTGCTGCGGCAGTGGCTCACCGACCCGCCGCCGGTCGGCGACGCCCGGTTCACCGCCGGCGAGGCGGTGGAGCACCTGGTCGCGGCGACCCAGCTGCGCTTCCCCGCCGTCGGCGACCTCGCCCGCGGCGTCGCCTTCCGCTGGTTCGCCCAGCCGATGCTGCGCCGCACCCGCGCCGAGGTCTATGCCGGAGTGCGAGGACACCTGCGTTACCTGGACGAACACCCCGACGCGCCCGACCGCGCCGAGCGCGTCAAGGAGATGGTCGCCAGTCCCGAGCCGCTGGTGCGGCTGCTCGGACAGCGCATCGGCAGGCAGGGCTGCGACCTCGGCCCGCTGCTGGAGGTCATGACCCGCCGCTACTACCGGGCGCGCGGGCTCGAGGACGTCCGCTGCTACGAGACCGGCGGCCAGTCGTTCGTGTCGACGTCGTTCGTCCTGGACGACCAGCGGCTACGGCTGCTGGCCACCGCGACCGACTACGCCGAGCTGCCGAAGGCGGCGCGCACCCTCGCCGAGATCGCCGCGGGTAAGGACGGCACCTCCGATCTGGTCGCGGACCTCTACCTGACCTGGCCGGACCAGCCGACCGGCGCCGACGCGGCCGATGTCATGGCGGCCCGGCTGCGCGCCGTGCTCAGCGAGGTGCCCGAGCTGACGCGGGCCCGCCGCGTCACCACGACGGTGGCGGGCGCGGGGCGCGGCCCGACGATGCACCATCACTTCACGTTCCGGCCGTCCACCGCAGGGCTGACCGAGGAGCGGCTGATCAGGGGACTTCACCCGCTCGTCGCGCAGCGGTTGCAGCTGCAGCGGCTGAGCAACTTCGACCTGACCCGGCTGCCGTCCGCCGACGAGGACGTCTACCTGTTCCGGTGCGTCGCGCCGCACAACCAGTCCGACGAGCGGCTGGTCGCGATGGCGCAGGTGCGTGACCTGACACCGCTGCGAGACAACGACGACAGGCTGGTCTCGCTGCCCGCGGCGGAGGGCGCGCTCGCCGCGTGCCTCGACGCGATCCGCAAGGTGCAGGCGCAGCGGCAGCAGAAGAACCGGCTCGACACCAACCGGATCCTGATCTACGCCTGGCCACCGAGCGAGCTGACGGCGGACGAGGTGACCGCGCTCGCGGAGCGGATCGTGCCGTCCACGGCAGGCGCGGGCATCGAGGAGGTCCGATTCATCGGGCGGCAGCGCGACCGCGACACCGGCACGCTGCACGACGTCGCGGTGCGGGTGTCCTACGACCCGAGCTCCGGGGTCGAGGTAACGATCGGCGAGCCGACGACGGAGCCGATCACGCCGCTGGACGACTACGCGCAGCGGGTGCTACGGGCGCGCAGGCGCGGCACGGTGTACCCGTACGAGCTGATCGAGCTGCTCACCGGCAAGGACGGCGACTTCACCGAGTACGACCTCGACGACTTCGGCGCACTGGTGCCGGTCGACCGGCCGAAGGGCCACAACAAGGCGGCGATCGTCACCGGGGTCGTCAGCACGCCGACCGCACGCCACCCGGAAGGCGTCACGCGGGTGGTGCTGCTGGGTGACCCGACGAAGGCGCTCGGCGCGCTGGCCGAGCCGGAGTGTGCCCGGGTGATCGGTGCGCTGAACCTGGCCGAGCGGCTCGAGGTGCCGGTGGAGTGGTTCGCGCTGTCGGCGGGCGCGAAGATCTCGATGGACTCCGGCACCGAGAACCTGGACTGGGTCGGTCGCACGCTGCAACGCATAGTCCGGTTCACGCAGGACGGCGGCGAGATCAACGTCGTGGTGGCGGGCATCAACGTCGGCGCGCAGCCGTACTGGAACGCCGAGGCGACGATGCTCATGCACACCAAGGGAATCCTGGTGATGACGCCGGACTCGGCGATGGTGCTGACCGGCAAGCAGTCGCTCGACTTCTCCGGCGGCGTCTCGGCCGAGGACAACTTCGGCATCGGCGGCTACGACCGGGTGATGGGGCCGAACGGGCAGGCGCAGTACTGGGCGCCCGACCTCGCCGGGGCGCGGGACGTGCTGATGTCGCACTACGACCACTCCTACGTCGTGCCCGGCGAGTCCGGGCCGCGCCGGGTGACGACGTCCGACCCGACCGATCGGGACATCTCGCCGTTCCCGCACGAGCTGGCGGGCAGCGACTTCACCACGGTCGGCGAGATCTTCACCGCGAACCCGGAGCGCAAGAAGGCGTTCGACATCCGCACGCTGATGCGGGCGGTCGCCGACGCCGACCACCCGCTGCTGGAACGCTGGGCGGGCATGGCGGACGCCGAGATGGCCGTCGTCACCGACACCCACCTCGGCGGCTATCCGGTGTGCCTGATCGGGATCGAGTCGCAGTCCGTGCCGCGCCGTGGTTTCCCGCCGACCGACGGGCCGGACACCTACACCGCGGGCACGCTGTTCCCGCGCTCGTCGAAGAAGGTGGCCCGCGCCATCAACGCGGCGAGCGGCAACCGGCCGCTGGTGGTGCTGGCGAACCTGTCCGGCTTCGACGGCTCGCCGGAGTCGATGCGCAAGCTGCAACTGGAGTACGGCGCCGAGATCGGGCGGGCGATCGTCAACTTCGACGGGCCGATCGTGTTCTGCGTGATCTCCCGCTACCACGGCGGCGCGTTCGTGGTGTTCTCCAAGGCGCTCAACCCGAACATGACCGTGCTGGCGGTCGACGGCTCGTACGCCTCGGTGATCGGCGGCGCGCCCGCGGCGGCGGTGGTGTTCCCGGGCGAGGTCAACGCGCGCACCGCGGCCGACGAGCGGGTGCGGGCGGTCGAGGAGCGGCTGGCTGCGGCGTCGGGCGCCGAGCGGGCCGCGCTGGCGACCGAGCTCGCCGAGACGCGCGCGGCGGTGCGCTCGGAGAAGCTGGGGCAGGTGGCAGCGGAGTTCGACGCGGTGCACAGCATCCGGCGGGCCGTCGACGTCGGCTCGGTGGACGCCATCATCTCGCACACCCGGCTGCGCCCGGAGCTGATCGAGGCGGTGGCGCGCGGCGTGGCTCGCTGACCTCCGGCACCGCGAGTCCCGGGATACGGTGCCGCGAGTCCCCGGGACTCGCGGCACCAGAACGCGGGACTCGCGGCGTCGGTTGCCTTCGACCCACGCCAAGGTTAGGCTCACCTAACATGACCAGCACGGTACGGAAGCGGCCCCCCGCGCCCTCCCCCGAGGCGAAGGCCAAGTCGATCGCGGCGCGGCGCGCATCGGCACGGCTGGCGCCCGCCGCCGCGCACGAGCTGACCGGCGAGATCACCGGCAGGGCGACCGGGGCGGCGGCGCCGACGACCCCGCGGCTGTGCCACGTGCACAACAGCGGCGGCGCGAGCATCCTGCTCGACGAGCGGGACCCGCTCGTCGACACCACGTCGACCGCACCCGGCGGCGACCTCCCCGTGCTGCTCGAGCTGACCGACCTCGCGCCGGTCGGGCTGCGGGAGCGTACCCGGGGCCTGCTGTGGATCACCGGCTGGCTCCGGCTGCTGCCCACGCAGACGGACCGGCAGCTGGCGCTCGACATCGCCGAGGAGCGCCCGGCCGCCGAACTGCTCGACATCGGCCACGGCGTGCGGTTGCTGTGCCTGCACCCGTCGTCGCTCGTGCTCGCCGACAGCGACGGCACCCAGCCGCTGCTGCCCCGGCAGTTCGCCGAGGCCGAGCCGGATCCGTTCTGCGAGTACGAGCACTACTGGCTGCGGCATCTGGAAGGCGAGCACGCCGACGTCGTCGACGCGCTGGCGCGGCACGTGCCCGCCGAGCTGCGACACGGCACGATCCGGCCGCTCAGCCTGGACCAGTTCGGGCTCCGGCTGCGGGTCGAGACCGACAGCGGGGACCACGACGTGCGGCTGGCGTTCCGGCAGCCAGCGGTCACCCCGAAACAGCTCGGCGTCGAGATGCGACGTCTCGTCGGCTGCCCGTTCCTCGCCGCGTAAGGTGTAGCTCCCCCGGCAGGGAACGAGGAACCGTGTTGAGCAACTTACGCGGCTGGCTGTCGCCCGCGCAGGCCCCGCGCCCCGACGTGGTCACCGACGCCTCGCAGCGCAGGGCGATCGTGATCGAGGTCGTCATCGTCTTCGCCCTCACCCTCGGCCTCTCCGCGATGCAGAGCCTGCTCTCGCTGCTCGAGTCGTTGCTGCGAGCCGGGGCGCTGTCCGAGCAGCACATCGCGCTGAACCGCCCGCAGGCCGCCATCGGCCTCATCGACATGCTCATGCAGGTGCTGGGCGCCGTGCAGCTGATCGCCTGGGGCGCCATGGGGCTGTACCTGCTCTGGCGGGCCGGCTTCAAGCTCGCTCAGATCGGCATGCCGCCCCGGATCGGCGGCCGCGACCTCGGCATCGGCGTCGCGCTCACCGCCGTCATCGGCATCCCCGGCCTGGTGTTGTACCTGGTCAGCTGGCAGCTCGGGCTCAGCGTGACGGTGGTGCCCTCGCTGCTCGACGAGACCTGGTGGCGGCCGATCACGCTGACGCTGTCCGCCTTCGGCAACGCCTTCGCCGAAGAGGTGCTGCTCGTCGGCTTCCTGCTCACCCGGCTGGGGCAGCTGGGGATGTCCGCCAACTCGTCGTTGCTGCTCTCGTCGTTGCTACGCGGCGCCTATCACCTCTACCAGGGCGCGGCCGGGTTCGTCGGCAACATCGTGATGGGACTCGTTTTCGGCCGGGTGTGGCAACGCACCAACCGGCTGTGGCCGCTGGTGATCGCGCATACCCTGCTGGACTTCGTCGCCTTCGTCGGCTACGCGCTGCTCGAGCCGGTGCTGCCCTGGCTGCCTTAAGCTCGGGTACGTGATATCCCGGGTGGACAGTGAGGTCGGCCAGCTGCGCACCGTGCTGCTGCACCGGCCGGGCGAGGAGCTCAAGCGGCTCACGCCCCGCAACAACGACGCGCTGCTGTTCGACTCGATCCCGTGGGTCGCCCGCGCGCAGGACGAGCACGATCGGTTCGCGGAGGTGCTGCGCTCCCGCGACGTCGAGGTGCTGCTGCTCGCCGACATGCTGCGCACCGCGCTCGCCGATCCCGCCGCGCACGACGCGGGCGTGCTGGCGGCCGTCGACCGGCGCAGGCTCGGCACCGACCTCGCCGACGTGCTCAGCTCCCATCTGTCCAGTGTGGACGCGCCGACGCTCGCCGAGACGCTGATCGCGGGCCTGACGTTCGAGGAGCTTCCCGCCGCGGAAGGGGCCTCGCTCGTCCGCGAGATGCACCACCCGCACGACTTCGCCATCGACCCGCTGCCGAACCTGCTGTTCACCCGGGACTCGTCGGTGTGGATCGCCGACACCGCCGCGGTGGCGTCGCTGGCCCTGCCCGCCAGGCGCAGGGAGACGTCGCTGCTCGACCTGATCTACGACTTCCACCCGCGCTTCGCCGACACCGAACTGGCCTACGGCTCCCACCACGCCCCGGTCGAGGGCGGCGACGTGCTGCTGCTCGCGCCCGGGGTGGTCGCCATCGGCGTCGGCGAGCGGACCACGGCCGCCGGTGCCGAGTCGCTGGCGCGGTCGGTGTTCGCCGACGACCTCGCCCACACCGTGCTGGCCGTGCCGATCACGCAGCGCAGGGCCACCATGCATCTGGACACCGTGTGCACCATGGTCGACACCGACGCCGTCGTGATGTACCCGCTCGCCCGCGACGAGCTCATCGCCTACACGCTGCGCGCCGACGACGACGGCCTGCGGGTGGACGGCCCCGCGCCGTTTCTCATGGCGGCGGCCGCCGCCATGGGCATCGACCGGCTGCGGGTGATCGACACCGGGCTCGACCCGGTTACGGCGGAACGGGAGCAGTGGGACGACGGCAACAACACCCTCGCGATCGCGCCGGGCACGGTCGTCGGCTACGAGCGCAACGTCGAGACCAACGCGCGGCTGACGCAGGCGGGCATCGAGGTGCTGCCGATCGCGGGCTCCGAGCTCGGCTCCGGCCGGGGCGGGCCGCGCTGCATGTCCTGCCCCATTTCGCGGGAATGATTCCTGCAAAGAAGAGGAGAGCCTTACCGAAATGAGCCAAACCTTTCCTCGCGAATTGTAGATCACTATTTTTTCGATGGCATTCCCGTCGATATCGGAGCTATTGTCGAAATATGTCTACAACCAAGAAAGAACCGCGTTCGAAGTTCTATGAGCTCCTGCAACAGCAGGTGAGCAATGAGGTCCGCGCGTCGCAACAGTACGTCGCGCTCGCGGTGTGGTTCGACTCCGAGGACATGCCGCGACTCGCCAAGCGCTTCTACACGCAGGCCGTCGAGGAGCGCAATCATGCGCTGGCGATCGTGCAGTATCTGCTCGACACCGACCATCACGTCGAGATTCCCGGCACCGGCGAGATCCGCAACGACTTCTCCGAGCCGGTCGAACTCATCGAGTTCGCGCTGAACCAGGAGAAGGACGTCGCGCGCGATATCGAGAACCTGGCACGGACCGCCCGCGCCGAGGACGACTACACCGGCGAGCAGTTCCTGCAATGGTTCCTCAAGGAACAGGTCGAGGAGATCTCGCGGATGTCGACGCTGCTCAACGTCGCCAAGCGCGCGAAGGGCAACGTGTTCGAGATCGAGCGGTTCCTCGACACCGAGTCCGGCGGCGGCGTCGACCCGACCATGCCGCCGGTCGCGGGCGGCGCGCTGTAACGTCGCGAGTCCCGAGTTACCGGGTCGCGAGTCCCGGGATACACGGTCGCGAGTTCCGGGGACTCGCGGCACCGGAACGTGGGACTCGCGACGCAGGCCAGGGTCAGCCGCAGTCCTGCTTCTCGTTGACCAGTTGCAGGCGGCTGACCCGGTCGTCGGCGCCGATCGTCACCCGGTAGTAGCCACCGGCGCCGGTCGCGATGGTGTAGCGCGCCGCGGACCGGTCGACCGGGTAGCTGCGCTCCACCTGTTCCCTGGTCGAGCCGACCGAGACGCCCTCCGGGGTGCTCGCCGTGCTCGCGGTGACGACGGCGAGTCCGTCCTCGGCCGAGACCACGATGTCGCGCACCTCGCGGCCGGCCTCGGCCAGCCGGTACCGCGCGCAGCCGGTGGCCGGCGGCGCCGCGGGGTGGGCGAGCATGCCGGTCTGCCGGATCTCGGCGTACGACATGCCGAGCCGCAGCACGCCGTAGCCGCGCGGCCCGAGCCGCGTCGGCCTCGACGGCGCGAGCTGCCGTGCCATGACATCCGCCCCTGAGCGGGCTTCGGCCGCGGGCGGGGCGGACGTGGGTCGCGCGTCCTGTGCCAGCGATGACTCCGTGCCCGGCTGCGGAATCGCCAGCAGGACGCCGCCCGCGAGCGCGGCGGCGACGGCGAGCGAGCCGCCGGTCGCGTAGCCGATCTCGCGCCGCCTGCGCCTGCGCCGCGCGGCGGCCACGATGGCGTCCTTCGCCGCCGCCGTCGGCCGCAGCGCGAGCCGGTCGTCGGCGAGCGACGCGCGCAGGCCGTCGGTGAACTCGGCGAGTTCGGCGTCGTCGTCGTGCTCGGTCACGTCCGGCCTCCCTTCACCCGTCGCTCTCGATCGGCGTGCCGACCCGGGTCCGCAGCGTCGCGATCGCCTTGCTCGCCTGGCTCTTCACCGTTCCCGGACTGACCCCGAGCGAGTCGGCTATCTCGCTTTCGGAGAGTCCCTCGTAATAACGCAGCACGATGACGGCGCGTTGCCTCGGCGGCAACTGCCCGACCGCCCGCAGCAACGGCTCGTGCTCGAACGGGTCGGCCTCGGTGTAGCCGCGCTGCTCCGGGGTTTCGGCGACCAGCGTCTCCCGCTTGACGCGCCGCCACCTGCTGATGTGGGCGTTGGCCATCGACCGTCTGATGTAGGCGACCGGGTCGGTGGTCTTGCGGCGAACGCTGGGCCACCTCGAGCCGATCTTCTCCAGCACGGTCTGCACCAGATCGCTGGCATCGTGCGGGTTTCCGGTGAGCACGTAGCCGTAGCGCAACAGCCCGGACAGCTCGGCCTCGACGAACTCCCCGAAGTCCGCGAGGTCGCTTGCCACGAATGCCTCCCGGTCAGCGCAGCGTGAACTGCCGGCCGATCAGCCCGTCCCTCGCCCGGCGCTCGGCCGCGTCGAGTGGCTGCTCCGCCAGGCTCACCAGGGCCTCCTCCAGCCGCGCGCCGAGCTGCTTGGCGGGCTCGACCCACTCCCGCGCGTGCGCGTCGGGGTCGAGGTCCCACACCGGGACGAGCAGCCCATGCGCCCGGAACGACCCCGCGTAGCGGGACTCTTCGCCGAGCGCGAGCTCGCCCCGCACCGACAACCGTGCCAGCGCCTTGAGCACCTCGTTCTCGTCCTCCTGCCGCACCCAGCGCAGGTGCGCCTTCTCGCCCGCGTCCACCCAGTACGCGGCCGGGCCGATGCGCTCGGTCGGCTTGATCGCCTCGTTGGCCCGCTCCAGTGAGAGCGCGACCTCGCTGGTCGGCTCGGTGTCGGCGTCCATCCACCAGGAGAAGTCCTCGTGCAGCTGCGGCTCGAGCTCGGCGTCGGCGACGAGCAGGTCCTGCAGGCGCTCGTGCTCGCTCGGCTCGCTGGTGGTGTCCGGCGCGGCGAGCACGGCGCCGGGCTCGGCGTCGAGCACCCAGCGCAGCGAGCGGCCGACGTCCCGGCTCACGTCGGAGGAGCGGGTCTGCACCTGGAGGCCGACGAACCGCTCGCCGTCGGCGCGCACCATCGCGGCGGCGGCACCGGGCAGCACGCTCGCCAGCGTGACCTGCTTGTCCCCGGCGTCGGCCAGCGTCAGCGGCGCGGTCGCCGACGGGACGAACTCCCGCAGCGCGATCAGCTCGGGCTCGGCGGCAAGCCCCTCGAACGGCCTGCCGACGAAGACGTCCCTGACCTTGCGGCGCCTGCCTTCCGCCCGGCGTTCCGTCCGTGCCTTCCGGGAACCCTTGCCCACGTCGGTCCTCCTCGCGACAAAGTTCGAGTGCGCTGGTGAGACGCTACCCGGCGGCTATCTGCTCGCCCCGGCAGGGCGCGCCGTACGTGGCTCGGGCGCCGGTGCGCCGCGCACCCCCACCACCCTGAGCCGCCGCAACGAGCCAAGGTGCCTCGGTTCGAGCAGCGCCATCACCCTGCGGATCACCAGCACGGTCAGCACGGCGAGCGTGGCGGCGGCCAGCTCGGTCGACGCGGTCAGCACCACGGCGTCGGCCTGTTGTTGCAGGCCTTCGCGAGCGCGCCAGATCGCGGTCACCACGACGAGCACGCCGTTGCCGACCCAGGCGACCCACCACAGCAGCACCTGCCACGACGGCCGCATCCGCGCGCTGGGGCCGTTGCCGAGCGCGGCGTGTTCCAGCTCGACGAGCACCGGGCCCCCGAGCACGAGACCCACCGTGACCACGACGAGCGCCACCGCTGGCATCAGGGTCACGGCGACGGCCGACAGCGCCGGAACCAGCGAGAGGAGCCAGAGCAGGCCGAGCGCGAGTCCGACTGCGGGCCACGGCCCGAAGATGCGCAGCACGACGCCGAACATCGAACGAGGCGGCTGATAGCCGAAGCGCCGGGCGGCCACCGTCCGGGCGAGCACGAACCAGCCGAACGTCATGATCACGGCGGCGAGCGAGAGCAGCGGCACCGTCGCCAGGTACCCCCACACCACGAGCCGGTCGGAGACGCCGACCGCGGTCGCGCTCAGCGCGGTCTCCCTGCTCTGCACCAGCAGCGCGTAGCGCCACAGCTCCGCGGCGCCCGCCAGCGCGGTGAACACCGCGAGCACGAGCAGCACCACCGTGGCGCCGACGCCGACGGTGCGCTGCGCCGCCGCCGGGTCCGGCGCGCTGCTCGCGGTGCCCGGCACATGCGTCGGCAGCCGCCAGATCAGGTTGGGAAAGCCCCACCTCGGCGGCGCCGGGTAGGACGGCGGGCCGGTGTAGGGCGGCTCATGGCGCGGCGTCGCCGGCTGCGCGTCGGGGCGAGGTGGCGTGACCGCCACCCACCTGACCGCGCCGCCCCGGCGCTGCCGAGCGTCCGCCATGGCTCACAGCACCGTGGGATCGGCACCCGTGTGGTCGTTGACCATGTCCCTGCCCTCGGTCTGCCACGACTTCATGCCGCCGGCGACATTGACCGCCTCGAAACCGTTGGCGTTGAGGAACGCCGTCGCCTGCTCGGAGCGGCCGCCGGTGCGGCACACCACGTAGATCGGCTGGTCGTCCGGCAGCTCGCTCAGCTCGCCCAGCCGGGCGGGCACGTCCCGCAGCGGGATGTGCAGCGCGTCGGGAGCGTGGCCGGCGGCCCATTCGTCCGGCTCGCGCACGTCGAGCAGCGCGAGGCCGGAGTGCGGCAGGTCGGACACCGATGCGGTGGGTACGTCTTCTGCGAACAGCACACTCCGATGGTGCCACGACCACCCGTTTCCTGCGCGTGAGCCGGAGGTTACCTGCGGTGCCTGCCCTGGCCGTGGCTGAGGCGGATGCGCTCCTCGGCGCGGCCGTAGCGCGGGATCGCGGCGTCGGTCACGAAGCCGAGCCGGTCGGGGGCGTGCATGCGCAGCATGAACGAGTTGACCATCGTCGTCTCCGCCTGCCTGCTCGCCAGGCTGACCAGCACCGTGACGACGAACGCCGCGGGCACCGACAGCAGCGCGGGCCGCTCGACGAGCACCGGCGCCCAGCCGCCGGTGTAGTCGCTCACGATGTCGAGCGCGAGCGCGGCGAGCACGGCGAGCCCGCCGATGGCCATGCCCGCCGCGGCGCCCTTCGCGGTCAGCCCGCGCCACCAGATGCCGAGCACGAGCACCGGGCAGAACGTCGACGCAGCGAGCGCGAACGCGATCGCGATGCTGTGCGCGATGTCGGGATGCCGTGGCAGCAGCGACAGCCCGAGCGCGGCCAGCGCCAGCAGCACGGCGGCCACCCGGAAGTCGCGCACCCGCTCCGGCATCAGGTCGGCGGAGATCACCCCGGCGACGCTGTACACCAGCCCGGACGTCGCGGCAAGGAACGCCGAGAACACCCCGGCCACGACGACGGTGGCGATCAGCTGGCCACCGAGCCCCGGCAGCATCGCCGTCGGCAGCAGCAGCACGGCGGCGTCGGTTCTGCCGGTGATGAGCAGCTGCGGCACGTAGAGCCGCGACAGCGCGCCGAGCAACGTCGGGAACAGGTAGAACAGCCCGATCAACAGCACGACGTGCAGCGTGGTGCGGCGCGCCGCTCTGCCGTCCGGGTTGGTGTAGAACCGCGCCAGGATGTGCGGCAGCCCCATGGTGCCGAGCAGCAGCGCGGTGAGCAGCGAGTAGGTGCCGAGCAGGTCCCAGGTGCCGTCGTTGCCCGGCGCCAGCCAGTCGGTGTTGTCCGCGGGCGCCTCGGCCACGATCGGCGTCGGCGTGCCCTCGGCGAGCCGCAGCGTGGTGCCCGCGGCGACCTGGTGCGGCACCTCGGCCGACCACAGCACCTCGCCGTCGGCGGGAGCGCCGTCGACCACGCCCTCGGCGTGGAGCCTCGTCGGCGCGTCGACCTCGAGCGTGACCGGCGTGTCGACGGTGACGGTGGTGTCCGACGGCAGTGTCGGCGGCGCGGCCGTGCCCAGCCCGGTCGCCGCCTGGCCGCCGGTGCCGATGAACACGACGCACAGCGCCAGCGTCGGCACCGCGATCGCGAACAGCTTGAGCCAGTACTGGAACGCCTGCGCCAGCGTCGTCGCCCGCATCCCGCCGCCGAGCACGGTCACCAGCACGACGCCGATGACGGCGGCCGGGCCCGCCCAGCCGGGAATCGGCAGCAGCGCCGTCACCGCGAGCTGCGCGCCCTGGAGCTGCGGCACCAGGTAGAGCAGTGCGATCAGCACGGTGATGAGACTCGCGAACCAGCGGATGCCGCGCGAGCCGAGCCTGCCCTCGACGAAGTCGGGCAGCGTGTAGGCGCCGCTTCGCCGCAGCGGGGCGGCGACGAACAGCATCAGCACCAGGTACCCGGCGGTGAAGCCGATCGGATACCAGAGGGCGTCCGCGCCGTCGGCCAGGATCGCGCCCGCGATGCCGAGGAACGACGCCGCGCACAGGTACTCGCCGGAGACGGCGGCGGCGTTGCGGCGGGACCGGACCGTCCGGCGCGCCATGTCGAAGTCCTGCGCGGCGTTCTGCAGGGTGGTCGGCCTACGGCCGAGGTAGAAGGCGACGACCGCCACGAGCCCGGCCACGCTCGCGGCCGTGATCTGCCAACCTGTCATCGCCTGTGTCAGTTCTCGATCATGTCGACAAACTCGCGTTCGTGCCGCTCGGACAGCCGTTCGTAGACGATGCCGATCACGAACAGCACCGGCGTCAAGAAGACTCCCAAAATCAGCCAGGCGATGGGGACACCCACAACGGTGAATGACGCCAATTCGGGGAGCCGCCAGAACAACAGCGGCAGCCCGCCGATGAGCAGCACCAGGGCCGCCGCGAACACGACGCTCCAGCGCAGCAGCGCGTTGATCAGGTCTCTGATCAACATCTCGCCCCAGCTCGTCTGCTCGGCGAGCTCGAGTCGCGACCGCAGCGACTGTGGCGGCGCGCTCTGCGGTCCGCTGAGCACGACCCGCTGCCGCTTCGGCTTCGTCGGCTGGTCGAGCTCGCCCTTCAGATGGGAGGGCGTGCCGGGAACGCGTTCGACCGTCGCGGCACGGACCGGGCGCATCGACGGCCTGCTCCTGCCGAGCGTCGGGTCCGGACTTCTCACCCGTTTGCGATGCGATGGCGCTCCGTCGGACATGCCCGTCAGCCGTTTCTCACACTGCCGGTGAGTCTGTCCTTCAGCTCCCGGGTGTGGCGCCGCGACACCGGCAGCACCTTGTCGCCGTTGCCGAGGACGACCTGGTACCCGCCCTGCCCCATGCGCAGCTCGGTGATCAGCCGCAGCGCGACGAGGTAGGAGCGGTGGATCCGCACGAACCCCGCCCTGCCCCAGCGTTCCTCGAGCTGGGCGAGCGGAATGCGGACGAGGTGCGAGGCGCCGTCGGTGGTGTAGAGCCGGGCGTAGTCGCCCTGCGCCTCGACCCACCGCACCTGCGCGCGCTGGATCAGCTTGGTCGTGCCCGCCAGCTCGACCGGGATGACCTCGTCGTCACCGGGCATCAGCCGCTCGTCCGCCGCGCCGTCGTCCGGCCGTTCCCGCAGCTTCTCGAGCACCCTGTCGATCGACTTGTCCAGCCGGGGCTGCTCGTACGGCTTGAGGATGTAGTCGATCGCACCGAGATCGAAGGCGTTGACCGCCTCGTCGGTGTGGCCGCTGACGAACACGAGCAACGGCGCCGGATTGAGCGCGGCGAACACCCGCGCCATCTCCATGCCGGTGAGTCCTGGCATGTGGATGTCGGCGAACACGACGTCCACCGGCGGCAGGCCGCTGGCCTTGCGTTCTTCCAGGATCGGGTGGCCGTAGGAGATGAACCGCAGCGCCTCGGACGCGTCCACCGCGTTGAAGATCTTGCCGACGTGCGGGTTGTTCTCCAGCCGGTGCGTCAGCATCTCCATGCCGGGCTCTTCGTCGTCCACGGCGAGGACGACGAGCCTCCTGGTGTCGTCTTGAGTACTCACAGTAACTAGCATCCTGCCTAGTACCGCAGGCAATGTCCAGAGTGAAATCAGGACCCTGGCGCCTGTCGCTTTCTGTTACAAACCGAACCTCGACCAGGTCGATCGCTGCTCGATCGCGTTGACCAACGCGGTGGCGCCCGCCGCGGCGGGACCGCCGAGACCGATCCGCGCGAGCAGCGGTTTCTTCGGCTCGGCGACCGTGATCTCGGCGTCGGGAAAACGCTTGCCGACGACCTCGCGCATCGTGCCGATGCCGTCGATGAGGCCCAGTTCCTCTGCCTTGGGGCCGAGCCAGATGTCACCGCTGAACAGGCCGGGATCGTCGGCGAGCTTGTCGCCGCGTCGCTCCCGCACCCACTCGCCGAAGAGCTGGTGGAGCTGTTCGTGCATGTTCTTGAGCCAGGCCACGTCCGCCGGGTCCTCCGGCTGGAACGGGTCGAGCCGCCGCTTGTTCTCGCCCGCAGTGTACAGCCTGCGCTCGATGCCGAACCGTTCGATCAGCTGCGAGAAGCCGAAGCCGCCGCTGACGACGCCGATCGAGCCGACCATGGACGTCCGGTGCGCGTAGATCTCGTCGGCAGCGCAGGCGAGCCAGTAGCCACCCGAGGCGGCGACGTCCTCGCAGAACGCGAGCACCGGCACCTGCTTGTCCGCCGCCAGCTCGCGGATGCGCTCCGCGATCAGCCCCGACTGCGTCGCCGCGCCGCCGGGCGAGTTGACCAGCAGGGCGACCGCCTTGAGCCGGTCGTGGCCGAACGCCCGGGTCAGCGCGGACTCGACCGAGGAGACGTTGAGCGTTCCCCTGCCGAACGGCGTGCTGTGCGGGGTGATGACGCCGTGCAGCTTGACCACGGAGACGACGTCGGTCTTGTCGGTGCGTTCGGCGATCTTCTTGGGCAGGTGGGAGGACAGTCGTTCGGTCACGCTCATGCGCCCCAGCCTAGCCACGACAAGCCGCGGACGCCGGGATCAGCGCACCCCGCCCCGGGCAGGACGCATCCTCGGCCGCGTCGCCCGGTTCCGCTCGGCGCGGTTCTGCTGCTGCGGCGGCAGCAGCGGCGAGCCCGAGCCGTCGGTGGTGTCCTTGGGCGGGGTGTATGTCGGCACGTCGGGGCGCGCGGCCGGGTGGAACTTCGGCACCCGCAACGTCACCTTCATGCCCGCGCCCTTGGCGGTCTCGACGATCAGCGGGTAGTCGGGGCCGAACAGCTGCCGCATCCGGTGGTTGATGTTGCCGAGCCCGACGTGCGCGCCGGTGTGGTGCGAGTCGCGCAGCTCCTCGAGCCGGGCCGGGTCCATGCCGACGCCGTCGTCCTCGACGCTGATCATCGCCTCGTTGCCCGCGTCCTCCGCGATGACGGTGACGGTGCCGCCACCCGGCTTGCTCGCCAGGCCGTGCTTGACGGCGTTCTCCACCAGCGGCTGCACGATCAGGAACGGCACCACGACCGAGAGCACCTCGGGTGCGATCTTGAGCCGCACGTTGAGCCTGCCGCCGAAGCGGGCGGTCTCGATCGTGAGGTAACGGTCGATGTTGCGCAGCTCCTCCGCGAGCGTGGTGAACATGCCGGAGCTGCGGAACGAGTAGCGGGTGAAGTCAGCGAACTCGAGCAGCAGCTCGTTGGCCTCCTCGGGGTCGGTCAGGATCATCGAAGAGATGGTGTTGAGCGCGTTGTAGACGAAGTGCGGCGAGATCTGCGCCCGCAGCATCTTGATCTCGGCCTGGTGCAGCGCCCGCTTCGACTCCTCGAGGCTGGCCAGCTCGAACTGGGTGCGCACGAACTGCGCCACCGCGTCGGCCATGTGGATCAGTCGCTGTCCCCGGCTCTTGCCGACGACGATCAGCACCGCCTGGGTGGAGCCGTCGACGATCAGCGGCACGATGACGGCGGTGCGCATCCGGCACGCGCTGCCCCGCTCGCACGGCAGCTTCTCGTGCACGACGATCTCGCGATGGTTGCCGTCCCGCGCCGCGGCGATGGCGTCGACGAAGTCGACGTAGTGATCGTTCGCCTCGCCGTCCCAGCTCTGCAGGATGCCGTGGGCGTCGGTGATGCCGATCGCGACGCAGCCGAGCAGGTCGAGCAGGTTTCGGGTGATCCGGTCGGCCGCCTCCTGGTCGAGGCCCTCCCGCAGATCGGGCGCGGCCAGCGAGAGCTGATGCACCGCGTGCAGCACGGCGTCCTCCGTGGCCTTGCCTGGCCGGCGCGACCGTGCGAAGACCCACACCGTGACGATGACGGCCAGCACAGCCACACCCCACGGAAGAAGCTGTGACAGCGGCGTGTCGAGCACGCCCTCAATGCTCGGTGAGTAACGCTCCGTTGACAAGGCTTCTGCTGAGTGTTGCCTGACGCTTTCGGTGCATGGCCTGGGCTGAATGGGCCAGCCGCTACGCCCGGTGAGGTGAATGACCCCTCAAATCGACATACAGAGGGTTACCTGAGCAGTCGATCCATCCGGCGATCCGACAGCGGCTTGCCCTTGGTCTGACAGGTCGGGCAGTACTGGAACGACTTGTCGGCGAACGACACCTCCCGCACGGTGTCGCCGCAGACCGGGCACGGCAGCCCGGTGCGGGCGTGCACCCGCAATCCGGAGCGCTTCTCGCCCTTGAGCCTGGCAGCCTCCTGTCCGACCGAGCGCCGCACGGCGTCGGCGAGGATCTGCTGCATCGCCTCGGCGAGCCGGTCGAGCGACTCGGCGTCGAGCTTGTTCGCCGTGGCATACGGCGAAAGTCTGGCCAGATGCAGGATCTCGTCGGAGTAGGCGTTGCCGATGCCCGCGAGCAGTGACTGGTCCGTTAGGGCGGTCTTGAGGCGTGAGGTGCTGCCGCCGAGGACCGCGGCGAGGTCATCGCGGCCGAGCGAGAGGGCGTCCGGCCCGAGCCGCGCGATGCTGGTGACGGCGGCTGGATCGGCGACGACCCACACCGCGAGGCCCTTCTTGGTGCCTGCCTCGGTGAGGTCGAAGCCCGGGCCGCCGAGGTGCACCCGCAGCGCGATCGGTCCTCTGCCCTGGCGCGGCGGGGCCTGCGACAGCGAGTCCGACCAGCGCAGCCAGCCTGCTCGCGCCAGGTGCGTCACCAGGTGCAGCTCGCCCGCCACCAGGTCGAGGTGCTTGCCGTGCCTGCCGACATCGGTGACAGTGCGGCCGACGAGGTCGGTCACCGGCGGGTCGAACGTCTTGAGCACCGCGAGCGACGCGACGTCGACCCGGGTGATCTCGCGCCCGACGCCGTGCTCGCGCAGGTAGTGTGCGAGCGCTTCGACCTCGGGCAGCTCGGGCATGGCCGCTACTCGACCGGGCGGAGCGGGCCCTCGAACTCAGGCAGCGAGTCCCGCTCGATCGACTGTCTGGCGCGCGTCATCTCGGTGCGGACCTTGATCATGCCGCGCACGGTGCCGACCCAGCGCTCGGACGGCGGGTCGCCCGACTCGTCGCCGTCGGTCTCGGCGACCACCTTCCACGGCCTGCGCAGCACCCACCGCAGCGGGAAGAACAGCGCGAACAGCAGCAGGGTCAGCAGCACCCAGCCGGGCACGATCACGTCGGCGGGGCGCCAGGCGACGAGCACGATGACGAACACGACGATCACCGCGATCATCGCGGCGCCGGACACATACCCGCCCGCGACGTCGTGCTCGAAGTCGTCGGCCGTGGCTGGTGTGCGCCATTCCAGCTCGCTCCGAAGGGCCCATTGACGTCCGTCGGCGCCCCTCACCTGCCGATCCATCTCAGCTCCCGTCGCGATTCGTCAGCAACCCTCATGGACACCCAACGTTACCGTGGGCGCACACGCCGAGGCGAGGGTCATCGCGGGATGTCGATCATGGGCAGAAGTCGTACCAGTAGCGCTCGCGCGACTCGGTGCGGCCGTCGTCGTAGTGGTACTTGATCGACACGTGGCCCTGGCCGTCGTCATACGAGAACTCGTAGACCTCACGCCGGTTTTCCGCCTCGTTGTAGGTGTCGCGGTACGTGTAGGTGCTGGCGCACAGTTCGTAGTCGGGCAGCGGCAAGCCGGAGAGAACGCTCGGCGCCTCGCTGCTCGTCGGCGTGGTGGTCCCGGCCCGCGCATAGGAGCCCGACCTGGCGGCGGGCTGGGTGCTGCTGGGCAGTGTCGTGAGCGGGGTGGCCGGCACGGAATGGGTGGTCCGCTCCGGCAGCTGCGGCGACGCCGGCACCTGGCTTGGGAGAGCAGACTGCTGGCTCACCTGGTCGGCGCGCGGCTGCTTGGCGACGCCGGCGTTGGCGTGAGTGGGCGACTCGGCGTCCGGAGTGGGGGACACGGCGTCGCGAGCGTGGGACACGCTCGAACGCGGGAGCGCGTAGCCGTCGTCGGGGCCACCGCGTTCGAGGGAAGGCAGGTCGTCGTCGGTGGGTTCGGGCATGCCCTGCTGACCGACAAGGCCGGAGTAGTCGGTCGCCGCCTTGTTCATCGCGGGGCCGACCGAGAAGCCGAACACCCCGGCGGCGGCCGTCGAGGCGACCGCGACGGCCACCTTCACCTTGGTGCCGGTGAAGACCGACTTGAACGCGCCGGAGAGGCCCGCCCCCGAACCGGCCGCCGCGGCGGCGATGGCGATCCCGCCGGCGTTGTCTCGCAGCGAGAAGCAGACGTCGCGCAGCTCGTCGTGGGTGGCGGTGCAGCGTGAGCAGTCGCCGAGGTGCGCGCTGATCCGATCCGCCTCGACCCCGGTGACGCTGCCGGCGGTGTACGCGCCGAGCTTCTCGACCACCGACCGGCAGCCGCTCTCGCTCTTGCCGGTGGCAAGGTGGGCCTGGAGGTAGGCGGCGCGCAGGCCGAGACGGGCGCGGCGAGCGAGCGCGGCGGTGGCGTTCGGGCTCAGGCCGATCTGCGGGGCGACGACGGCGGGCTTGGCGCCTTCCACCTCGGTCTGCCACAGCACGGTGCGCCAGCGTTCAGGCAGGCTGGTGAACGCCTTGACGATCAAGGAGTGCTCGGCGGCGCGGGCGGGATGCGCGTCGATGACGCCCGCGCGGCTGGTCAGCTCGTCGTCGCTGACGGGGACGTCCTGGGCCGCGCCCTTCCACTCCCATGACACCCGGCGAGCGACCGTGAGCAGGTACGCGCGCACGTTGTCCTTCGGGCCGTTGCCCCGCTTGACGGCGCGCAGCACGCGGAAGAAGGTCTCCGCCGTGATGTCCTCGGCCTCGGCGCGGTCCTTCGCCAGTCCGCGCGCGAGCCTGCGCACGGCCGGGGCGTGCTGCTCGAACAGCTCACTGAAGGCAGCGTCCTGTCCCTCGCGCAGTCGGCGGAGCAGCGCTGGCTCGTCGATCGCCTGCGTCATCCGGCCAGGTACCTCCTCGCCGATCGTCGATCGGCCGCCACCATCGGTGGTTACCCTATGGAGTGGCGGAGCCCGTCCGCCACGCATAGTGTGACGAAAATGCCGACTGAGCGTGACGCTTTTACGCCACAGGCAAAGTTGTGCCACCCACCATCGAGGTAAGTCAATGCACACTCCGTAATTTCGTCGGGAGTGTCCGAAACTCGTCGCGGCCCCCTGTGCCGAGAGCGGCGGCGGGTGTATAGACTGGTCCTCACGCCGAAATCACGGCGTAAATGCGGACGTAGCGCAGCTGGTAGCGCATCACCTTGCCAAGGTGAGGGTCGCGGGTTCGAGTCCCGTCGTCCGCTCAGTCCAGCACCGCCCGCGCGGCGGTGATCTCCTCGGCGAGCACCCGGTGCAGTTCAGGCGCGTGCTCATCGACGGCGGCCCAGACGACGTCGTCATCGACGGTCCAGTATGCGTGCGCGATCCGATTGCGCATCCCTCTGATCAGCGGCCACTCGACGGCCGGATGGGCAGCAAGCCACGGTTCGCCGAGTCGTTCAGGGTCGCGTCGACGTAGAGCAGATGCTCCGCCGTCCGCTCGTCCATCTCAGGCTGCGATGTCGAGTTGGCGCCGGTGGCGGTCGACTCGCTGACGGAACAGCTCGTTGGATTCCAGCTCCTTGGTCGTGACCACGTCGACCGAGCAACCGAGCAGGTCGGCCAGCTCCTCGTCCAGACCGACGTAGTCGGCGAACGACGCGTCAGGGGTCAGCTCGATCAACAGGTCGAGATCGGAGTCCGGGCGGTCGTCGCCACGAGCGACCGAACCGAAGATCCAGGCGTGGTCGATCGGATAGCGACCAAGAAGGTGTGCGACTTCGCTGTGGTATCGCTCGAGCAGCTCCGAAGGCCGGATCGCGTTCACCAGCGTCGGTTCGAACTGGAAGCCCGCGCCACGCAGCAACCGTTCGAGCATGGCGACGGACGGCTGCCGGGCGCCGGACTCGACGTTCGACACGGTGGACTGCGGCACGCCCGCGACCTGCGCGAGTTCGCGCTGAGACATCCCGCGACGCAGTCGAGCCTCGCGGACAAGCTCGGCCGCAGTCGAGCTCGAGCTCGATGTCTCGTCACGGGTGCCAGTCACACCGCCTTGATAGCGGATCCGCTATCAAGGTGGGAGCATTTGACCTAGCCCGTGCCGAGGCCGACTGGGCAGGAGACGCCGGTGCCCGCGATGCCGCAGTAGCCGTTGGGGACCTTGTGCAGATACTGCTGGTGGTAGTCCTCGGCGTAGTAGAACTCGCCCAGCGGCGCGACCTCGGTGGTGATCACGCCGTGCCCGGCCTGCCGCAACGCCGCGCCGAACGACTCCGCCGATGCCTCCGCCGCCGCGCGCTGCTCGTCGTCGGCGTAGTAGATCGCCGACCGGTACTGCGTGCCGACGTCGTTGCCCTGCCGCATCCCCTGCGTCGGGTCGTGGTTCTCCCAGAACACCTTCAACAGCTGCTCGTAGCTGACTCGCTCCGGGTCGTAGACGACGAGCACCGCCTCGGTATGCCCGGTGCGGCCGGTGCAGACCTCCTCGTACGTGGGGTTCGGCGTGTAGCCGCCCGCGTAGCCGACCGCCGTCGAGTAGACGCCCGCCGTCCGCCAGAACAGCCGTTCCGCACCCCAGAAGCAGCCCATGCCGAAGACCGCCGTCCGCAGCCCCGCCGGGAACGGCGGCGTCAGCCGGGCGTCGGTGTTGACCGCGTGCCGCTCGGCGACAGTGATCGGTTCAGCTCGTCCTGGCAGTGCCTCGGGCTCGCTGACTTGCCTAGTCTTGTCACCGGAAAACCACATGGTTCTACAGTGCCACGACAACCGGCCCGCATCCGAGCACGTCACGAAAAGGTAAGGGTGGACAGTGGGGAACTTCGGCGACTTCCAGGCGGCGATCTACGCCGAGGGCATGTTCGGCGGCACGCCGCCGAAGCTCACCACCGATCTCGCCCACCTCGAGGACCGAGCGGGGGAGAAACTCAGCGCCGAGGCGATGGGCTACATCGTGCCGAGCGCCGGATCGGGCGCCACCGCGCGGGTGAACCGGGACGCGTTCGACCGCTGGCGCATCGTGCCGCGCATGCTGCGCAACGGCCCCGACCGTGACCTCTCCTGCACCATCCTCGGCACCGCGATGCCCGCCCCGGTGCTGTTCGCCCCGGTCGGCGTGCAGACGCTGGCGCATGCCGAGGGCGAGCTGGCCACCGCACGAGCCGCCGCCGCGCTCGGACTCACCTACACCCACTCGACGCAGGCCAGCTACTCCATCGAGGCGGCTGCCGAGGCGAACGGTGACGCTTCGCGCTGGTTCCAGCTGTACTTCCCGAACGAACGCGAGCTGTGCGTCAGCTTCTTGGAACGCGCCAAGACCGCCGGGTACTCGACCGTCGTCGTCACGCTGGACACCACGATGCTCGGCTGGCGGCCCGCCGACCTCGACCGGGGCTTCCTGCCGTTCCTCGCGAGCACCGGCATCGCGAACTACCTCACCGATCCGGTGTTCAAGGACTCGCTCGCCAAGCCGCCCGAGGATGACCCGGCGATGGCGGCGCTGCGGTTCGCGCAGGTCTTCCCCAACCCCGGCCTCAACTGGGACGACATCACCTTCGTGCGGGAACACTGGGACGGCCCCGTCGTGCTCAAGGGCATCCTCTCGGCCGAGGACGCCAGGCTCGCCGCCGACAACGGCGTGGACGGCATCGTCGTGTCCAACCACGGCGGCAGGCAGGTCGATGGCGCCATCGCCGCGCTCGACGCGCTGCCCGGCATCGCCGACGTCGTCGGCGACCGGCTCACCGTGCTGTTCGACTCCGGCGTGCGCACCGGCGCCGACGTCGTCAAGGCGATCGCCCTCGGCGCGCAGGCGGTGCTGCTCGGCAGGCCATACCTGTACGGCCTAGCGCTGGCCGGCCAAGAGGGTGTCGAGCACGTGCTGCGCTGCCTGCTGGCCGAGCTGGACATCACGCTCACCGGCGCCGGGTACACCAGCCACCGGCAGCTGAGCAGGGAGTCGCTGGTCACGGCGTGATCGCGAGCGAAGCCGGATAAGCGTACGCTCACCGGCATGGGAATCGCCGCACAGGAACGTCAGGCGCTGTGTGATCTGTTCACCGAGGTCGGCCCGGCGGCGCCGACGCTGTGTGGCGGCTGGCAGACCAAGGACCTCGCCGCGCACCTCGTCGTCCGGGAGCGCAGGCCGGAGGCGGCGGGCATCCTGCTCAAGCCACTCGCCGATCGGCTGGACCGGATACAGCAGGACTACGCCGCCAAGCCGTGGTCCGACCTGGTGCAGCAGGTCCGGTCCGGCCCGCCGTGGTACTGGCCCACCCGCATCGGCACGCTTGACGAGCTGACCAACACCGCCGAGTTCTTCATCCACCACGAGGACGTCCGGCGCGCGAAGCCCGGCTGGGAGCCACGCGAGCCGGACAAGCGCCGCGACGCCGCGCTGTGGCAGATCGTGTCGCGGATGGGCAAGCTGCTGCTGCGGTCGAGCCCGGTCGGGATCCAGCTACGCACGCCGTCCGGCAGGCAGACGACGGCCAAGCACGCGGCGAACCCGGTGACGGTCATCGGCGAGTCGGGCGAGCTGCTGCTCTACGCCTACGGCCGCGACGAGACCCGGCTGGACTTCGACGGCGACCCGACCGCCGTCGACACCGTGCAGAGCATCAGCCGGGGCCTGTAGGAGAGCCGGTGACCGGTCGGGACTCGCGGCTCGCGCTCGCACTGGCCCTGCTCCTCGGCGGGGTCGGCACCCTGCACTTCGCTGTACCCAAGTTCTTCGACGCGCTGATCCCTCGCGCGCTGCCGGGCTCACCGCGCGCCTGGACCTACGGATCCGGTGTCGCCGAGCTCGGCTGCGCCGCCGCCGTCGCGGTGCCGCGAACCCGCCGCATAGGCGCGACCCTCACCGCGCTGCTGTTCATCGCGGTGTTTCCCGGCAACGTCAAGATGGCCGTGGACTATCACGCCACCCGCAAGCCGCTGCCGATACGGATCGCGACCCTGCTCCGGCTGCCGTTGCAGGCGCCGTTGGTGGCCTGGGCGTGGCGGGTGCGCGACCGCGCGTAGCCCCGCGACTCCAGAGAGCATCCAGATCGGCCATCGGCTAAGTTACGACCAGGCATGACGTGGCGGTCGATCGCGAAGGGAGTCCCGGTGAGCTGGCAGGAAGAGCTGCGCACGCTTGACGAGGACTTCTCGGCCGGGAAGATCACCGCCGACCAGTACCGGGAACGACGGGACCAGGTGCTGTCGTCGGCGGCCACGCCCCAGGACCAGCACGAAGGCAACAGCTACGACGAGACCACCCAATTCGTCGCCAAGAGCCAGGAAACCGAGGACACCGGCGAGGACGCGGAGAAGACGAAGGTGGTGCGGCCAGCGCAGCCGCCGGTGTCGCCGCCCGGTGGCTTTCCCCAGCAGTACCCGCAGTCCCCCGCCGGCGGATTTCCACAGCAGCAGCCGGCCTGGCACCAGCCTCAGCCCGACGCGTCCCCGCCGTGGAGCGGACAGGACTTCCCGCCGATCGCGCCGCTGACCGACCAGAGCTGGTTCCAGGAAGAGGACCACACCGACCGGACGACCACTATCGCCGTGTCGGCGGTCGTCATCCTGCTCGTCGCCGGTCTGGCGGTCGGCGGATGGCTGCTGTGGTTGCGAGGCCCGTCGGAGTCGCCGAGCACGGCGGTCGCGGCGGCGGAGCTGACCACGACGCCACCGACCACCATCACCACGACAACAACGACGCCGCCCGCGCCACCGCCGCCCACGAGCAACGCCGCAGCACTGGTCACACCGCCCGGCCAGAAGCGCCCGGGCGGCGGCCCGTTCGACCTCGCGGCGCTGAACAAGAAGACCCTGCTGCCGTCCTCGATGCTGGACGAGCTCGCGGCGGCCAAAATGGACACCGGACTACTCAGGATCACCATGGTCGACAAGTCGATCATGGCTGTGCTGGCGGTCGAGCTCACGAAGAAGGACCGGGTCGACGAGGTCGCCGACGCCTATGCCAAGGCGCAGGCACGCGGCGGCCTGGCGCGCGATGGCGGCCTCTCGATGCGCGGCGTCCAGGTGTACAGCGCACCGAAGCGGTCCAACAAGGCGGTGTTCCGCGCCGTCTACGTCCTGCACAACCGGGTGATCATCGTGGGGGCCATCGGCACGAACCGCGGCGACGCCGAGCGGCAGTTCGAGAAGCTGCTGCGGGACCAGGTCGACCACGCGCCGCCGACCGCTCGTTGATCCCGACCCGCCCCGCGATCGGACCCACCGTAGCGGCTGTTCGGTCGATTGAACTGGGCACCGAACCGGCTTAGCGTCATTTTCAGCCATGGAAACAGTCGCCAGTGATCTATGGCCACATCATGGCTGGAGTGAGAAATGACCCCGATCCACACCCCTCGTCACCGACGCCGTCTCATGACGGTTCTCGCGGCCGTGCTCGCCCTGGTAGTCGTCCCGTTGCTTCCGGTGACCGCCAGCGCGGAAGACGCCGCCGTTTCGAATCCGTTGACAATAAATTGGGCAAGCCTCTTGCCCGGATTCATCGGGCCGTTCGATCCAGCCAGTTCCGATGAATGCCTATCCGGAAAGGACATCTGTGCCAAGAAGACCATCAGGGAGATGGAAAACCAGCTCAATTCCCTTGTCGAGAACTGCGACCACAATGCGGTGTTCTCGCTCGCCTACACCCGGATCACGCAGGGATACAACTGGATTCGAACCACGACCAACGCCGACGGTAGCCGCTACTACCAGGACACGGCATGGCTGAACTACGTCGTCGAGACGTTCGCGCGGGCGTACCTGGGGGCGTTCGACAAATGGACCGCCAACGACCCGACGCTGCCCGCGGCGTGGCAGATCGCGTTCGACGCCGCGGCGGCGAAGCGAGCCACCGGCACCGGCAACCTACTGCTGGGGATCAACGCCCACATCAACCGCGATCTGGCGTTCGTGATGGCGGCGAGCGGGCTGGTCCGGCCTGACGGCCAGTCGGGCAAGCCGGACTACGACAAGGTCAACGAGCTGCTGCTGATGCTGACGAAGCCGCTCACCGCCGAGCTTGCCGCACGCCTCGACTCGTCCATGGCCAGTGGCGATGCCAGCCTGGCCGACCCGGCCAGCTACCAGCTGATCGTCGGCTGGCGCGAGCGGGCGTGGCGTAACGCCGAAGCACTGGCCAGCGCGACGACGGACGAAGAGTGGGAGCTCACCGCCGCGAGGATCGAGCGAGACGCCGCGGCCGAAGGCGCGCTGCTGCTGACGTCCAACGCCTACCTGCCACCACTGACGACGTCACAGAAACGCGACACGTACTGCGCCGCGAACCACTCCGACCCGGCCCCCATGTCCTATCCGTTCAGTCTGAAGTAGGAACGCCCGCCAGGGAGTCAGCCGGGGAGCGCGGGGGGGTGAACCGACTCCCTGGGCAGGGCGTGGCACGCGTGGCGACTCAGTCGCCACCTGCGCCGCCGGGATGCTGGCCGTTCGCCGCACACCATTCTTCGACGGTCTGATCCTGTGCTTCGGCCGCGGCCTCCAGCGCCTGGAACGGCGGGGCCTTGCGCTTGTGCTCCTCGCCGTTCGGCCCCGGTTCCGCCGTCGCGATACCGGCGCCGCCACCAATCAGCAGCGCGATCGCCACGGGCGCCACGAGCCTGCTCAGTCGCATCATTGCTCCTTTTCGTTGCGCTACATTCACAACGGCATCCTGCGGCCAGATCGGCAGGCACGGCCCCAACTTTCGATGTCGCTTGAACGTTGGATTCTGGGTAGTATTTCCCGGTGCATTCGCTAGGGCAATCAACGTCCACGTCGTCGCGATCGGTGGCGTTGTTCGTTGTTTTTCTGGCGATTGTGGCGGCGTGCGGAACGAGCGATATCGAAAAGGATTCCGCGCCGCAGGGTGCCGCATTGGCGCCCTCTTTCGCGCCAATTCCGGCCACGCACGTACCCGCGACCACGAGCACCCGCCGCGTCCGGCCGGGCCGTCGGTCGCGCCGCGCCCGCCGACGGTCACCACGGCCCGGATCACCGACGCCACCGACGACGTCCACTGGACGCTGCGTCCGCCACCCGGCTACACCGACATCACCGCCGCCGCGCTCAGCAGGACGGCGGAGGGGTTCACGCTGCGGGTGCGGTTCGCGGCCGCGCCGCCACCCCGGCAGCCGGACAGCGACACCACCGGAGACGGCGAGATCGACTACGAGATCTGGGCCAACCTCGCCGACAACGGCTGGGGGCCGAGCTACCCCGCCCGGCGTCATGACGTGGCGCGGTTCATGGCGGACAGCGGCGTCGACGTCCGCGCGGACGTCGCCACCCTGGTTTTCCGGTTCCCGCTCACGCTGCTGGACGGCGCCACCACCTTCCGATGGGCGACGGCCACCGAATGGGGCAGCTACCAGACGCTCGCCACCCCGGCGGCCGACACCGACTACGCCCCCGACATCGGCGCGGCGGCCTTCCCCGGCTGACGCGCGGTGATCGCGGTCACCGGGCTCTGGTGATACAAGACCCTTGCCGCAACAATTCGTTAGCCTGCACGTTCACAGGCTGGAGGGTTCAACACAAGGCTGGGGGACGAAGGAGCGGGCAATGGACATCACCTCGACAGCAGCGATCGTCACCGGCGGTGCGTCCGGGCTCGGCGGAGCGACGGCGGCGGCACTCGCCGCCAAGGGCGCGAGCGTGTTCGCGTTCGACCTGCCCGCCGCGATCGAGCAGGCCGAGCGCACCGAGGGCATCACCTACGTCGAGACCGACGTGACCGACCCGGAGCAGGTGCAGGCCGCCGTCGCGACGGCCGCAGGCGCGGGCGTCCCGCTGCGCACCGTGGTGAACTGCGCGGGCATCGGCCCGTCCGCCCGCATCCTGTCGAAGAAGGGCACGCACGACCTGGCGCTGTTCCGCAAGGTCATCGAGGTGAACCTGATCGGCACCTTCAACGTCACCACCCTCGCCGCCGAGGCCATCGCCAAGACCGAGCCGCTCGCCGACAACGCGCGCGGCGTCGTCATCAACACCGCCTCCATCGCCGCCTACGACGGGCAGATCGGCCAGGTCGCCTACGCCGCGTCCAAGGGCGGCGTCGTCGGGCTGAACCTGCCGGCCGCGCGCGACCTCGCCTCGTCCGGCATCCGCGTCATGACGATCGCCCCCGGCATCATCGACACCCCGATGCTGGCCACGGTCGGCGAGGAGTTCCGCGCCGCGCTCGCGGAGGGCATCCCGTTCCCGAAGCGGCTCGGCAAGCCGGCCGAGTACGCACAGCTCGCCATCGACATCGTCGAGCACGACTACCTGAACGGCGAGGTCATCCGGCTGGACGGCTCGCTGCGGATGGCGCCGCGCTGACCCGCTACAGGTCGCCGATGTACGGCACGTCCGCCATCGCCGGTCCCGACATCCACACCCGCAGGGCGTGGGTGGCACGGACGTCGTCCTCGTTGTAGCGCAGCAGCCGCTCCCGCTGCCGCAGGGCGGGAGCGCTGCCGTCCATGCCGACGGCCTCGCGGTACCACCGCATCGACGCCTCGCCGCTCGCGTCGGGGTCGTCCCAGTCGTGGCCCGCCTGCCGCGCCACCACCTTCAGGCCCTTCCCGGCCGTCGACAGGAAGGTGTCCGAGACGCTCTGGAACAGGTCTACCCACTCGTCGGAGTCGACGAACGCCTGCACCTCGCCGACCTCGGGCACGCCCGGCTTGCCCGCGAACCGGGTCGCCGAGCCGAGCAGCCAGCGGTTCTCGGCGAGCGCGTTGTAGCAATAGGCGCGGAACGTCAGCCCCCGCCGCGCCGCCCTGGCGCGCACCTCGCCGAACCAGGACCAGAACTCGGCGAAGGAGCGGGCCTCGTCGTCGGTCGGCACCGGCTCCCAGGTCGCGAACGAGTGGTAGCCGTGCGGCAGCCCGATGTCGGCGCCGGACAGCAGCGCGCCCCAGAGGTAGGCGCCGTGGTCGGCGAAGCTCTCCATGTCGACGTCGACCTCGACGTCGCCGCGTGGCACCACGACCTCGGGCACCTTCCGCACCACCGAGACACCGCCGCGCCACGCCCGCGCGAGCGCGACGGCGTGCTCGAACGTGGTGCCCGTCAGCGGCACCGGCGGCTCGCCCGCCGGGTCGAGCGCCGCCAGCGCGTCCACCGTCGCGACGCCGCGCTCCCGCAGGTTGACGGCGTCGTCGCCGCGCACCACCAGGCTGACGTCGCGGGCGTCGAGCAGCGCGGGCTCGCACACCGGCCACCACGGGCACTGCTTGCACTCCACGATCCGGGACGGCTGCGCCAGCGGCTGGGCGCCGGTAGCCGCCGCGACGGCGATGGCGTGCCGGTCGGCGAAGCGGCCGGCGTACTCGGCCATCGCGCTGCGGTCGCCGGGAAACGTCGGCGCGTCGAGGTCGTGCCACACCACGACGTCGGCGTCCAGCCCGATCACGCCGCCCCGCGCGGCATCCGGCTCGGCGTACCCGGCCGCGCGCAGCAGTTCGCGCAGGTGGGCGAGCCGCAGCTGGTCCCTCGGGTGGGAGCGCACCTTGCGCTCGGCGTCCTCCCGCGCGGCTGCCGGGTCGAGGTCGGTCAGCGCCGTCGTCATCGCCCCGGCGCCGGGGTCGGTGATCCGATGCCGCACCACGATCACCGGCAGGTAGCCGTGCTCGGTGCGCACCAGCACCTCGGCCCCGCCGCGCCGACCGCCCTCGGTGTCGGCGGGCAGCAGGGCGCCCGACACGTACGGCGCACCGGCGGCCAGCGCCGCCGCCGTCGCCTCGACCCGCTCCCTCGGCTGCGCGGTGAGCGGCACGGACACCCAGCCGTCCGGCTGGGCGGTGCGGAGCCGCTCGATGACGTCGAGCCGATGCTCGGCCGCGTCCGCGATGCGCTGCTCGGCCGCCGGGTTGGGCGGCGCCAGCTCGACGTCGGCGTACGCGGGGTCGTTCTCGAGGTGCACGCGACGCCTGCACCTCGTCAGCACCCCCGCGTCGAGCAGCACGTCAGCCATGCGGCCTCCTGCTCGCGCGCGGACACCGCGCCATTGGCCTCACGTCGGCCAGCATGGTGTCCGATGATTCGGACCTGCAAGCAGTCCTCATGCCACCACCCTAAGCGCAGCCACCGACACCCCGTGCGGAGCGTGTCCCGCTGGGCGACCGGGCCACCCGGGAAGTAAGTTGATCGCATGGCGCGCAAGAAGAAGGCGGCGGACGACGCGGAGCACGGCTTCGCGGCGGAAGCCGTCGAGTCGCTGGACAAGGCCGCCGGCTCCAAAGCGCTACGGAAGGCCGCCAAGAAGGAACGCAAGGCTGCCAAGAAGGCGGCGACGGCTGACGAGGAGCAGGCCCTGACTGTGAAGAAGGCGCGCAACGCGCTGACGGTGACGAAGACGCTCCTTCCCGCTGTGCTTCCCGTCATCGCTCCGATCGCGGTGCGGGCGGCGGGGGCCTGCCGCGACGCCTACGACAGGTACCAGGCGCACCGGCTCGGCGTCGCCGTCGACTCCCTCGGCGAGTACTCCGGTCACGGCGCGGCCCTGCATGCGCGGATCGCCGGGCTCTCCGACGGCCTGAGCGAGCTGCGCGTGGGCGGCACGGCCGAGGGCGCGGCCTTCGCGGCGGAGGCGGTCGGCACCGTCCGCCAGCTCAGCTCGGCGGTGCGGGCCGCGGAGCGGATGCCGTCGGCGCGCAGGCGCGAAGCACATCGCGCCATCGCTGCCGAGCTGGACGAGATCGAGGCGACCCTGCTGCGGCATCTCGGCGTCGAAACACGGAAGGACCGAGCATGACCCGACCGACACTGACGCGCGCCGCGATCGCGGCACTGCTCGCGGTGCTGGCGCTGCTCGGGACGGCGCCGCAGGCGCTGGCGCACACCTCGCTGACCGGCTCTGACCCGGCGAAGGGGGCGAAGGTCGACGTCGCGCCGAAGCGGGTGACGCTGACCTTCGACGAGCCGGTGCAGTCCGGCGACGTCAACCAGCTCGTCGTCACCGACCCGTCGGGCGGCCAGTGGGCACACGGCCCGGTCTCGGTCGACGGCAACGAGGTGTCCCGCGCGCTCGGCCAGCTCGGCCCGGCCGGTGAGTACACCATCGGCTTCCGGGTGCTGTCCGAGGACGGCCACCCGGTGACGAGGGAGATCCCGTTCACCTACACCACCGGCACCTCGGCGGCGCCGGAGACCACCACCGGCACCTCGGGGACGAACCAGCGCGAGGACGACGCCGGTGTCCCGGTGTGGGTGTGGGTCGTCGGCGCGGTCGCCCTGCTCGGAGCGGGTGGCGCGCTCGCGGTGCGGCTCGGCCGGGAGTGACTAGCCGGGCCGAATTCCTAGGATCGCGCGGATCCACATGATCGGAAGCGGTGAACGGTACCGCTACGTCGGTGAACGCCACCCACCATCCGGGCGGTTCGTACGGTTCCTCCGGTATGCGCGGAGTCAGCGGAACCGGGCCCAGCGCGCCATGCGACTGCCCGCTCTGAGATCCGCGAGCCTTCGTCGCAACTCCGGCCGCACCTCGGGATGGCTGCGCAGGATCGGCAGCACGCTCGTGGTCAGCTTCAACTCCCGCGCCGCTCGCAGCACCTCGAAGCCCTCCCAGGCCATGACGTCGAAGCCGTAGGCCTCCGCCAGCTCCCGGTACACCGCCCTCGGCTCGCCGAACCGCAGCACGCCGATCGCGACCGGGATCAGGTCCCATTCGGGCGGCCCGAACCCGGCCGAGTCGAAGTCGCAGAGCACCGGGCCGTCCGGCCCGGCGAGCACGTTGCCGAGATGCGCGTCGCCGTGTGCCAGCGCGGGTCGCAGCGGGAAGTCGAGCGCGTCGAGCTTGGCCTGCACCTCGTCACACCGGTCGAGCAGGAACCGCCGGTCGGCGAGGTCCAGCTCCTCGGCGTCGGCCACCCGTGACCGCACGTCGGTCAGCGGCGACCACCCGGGCAGGCCCGGCGGTGCGGGCAGCG
This sequence comes from Actinophytocola sp., assembly GCA_009377395.1. Taxonomy (GTDB): domain Bacteria; phylum Actinomycetota; class Actinomycetes; order Mycobacteriales; family Pseudonocardiaceae; genus Haloechinothrix_A. The sequence goes on from WHUB01000002.1 coordinate 95,297, forward strand.
CGTGCACTCGCCGCAGCAACAGCGCCAGGTCGGCGGGCGCCGGTCGCACCGGCCGCTCGGGCACCCGCCACCACACCGTCGCGACCTGCGCGCCTGCCGTGACCGGCTGCTCGATGCCGGGATAAAGCCGCACCGCGGGCACGTCGTGGCGGGCGAAGTGCTCGGCGACGCCGACCACCTTGGCGACCCGGTGGCGCAGCGTCTTCGAGGCCACGATGCGCACCACGACCGGCGCGGCGGCCAGCGCGAACACCGCGTTGTTCGTGAACCGCAGCAGCTCGGCGCCTGCCGGGTCGAGGCCAGCCTGCTCACAGACATCGCCGAGTGCGGCGTCGAGCTTGTCCCGCGTGAAGCGGGGATTCAGCTCCGGCACCGCGTGGCAGCCTTCGGGTCGGCCGGCTAAGCCGCGTAGAAGGCGTTGATCCGCTCGGTGAGCTCCCGGGCGTCGGCGTTGTTCTTGCGCTTCTCCGCCTCGGCCCGCATCGGCGCCATCCGGTCCTTGACCCGCGCCGACTTGAGGCCGTCCGCCGCGTCGAGCGCCGACCGTCCCACCTTCGCGCCGTGGTCGATGTCGCCTTCGAGCAGGTGGTTCGTGGCGAGCGAGCTCAGGTTGAACGCCTTGCTGCGCGCCATGTCGTCGCCGTAGCTGTCGACTGCCCTGGTCAACGCGGGGATCGCGTACTTGGTGTGGCCGGCGCCCGCGGTGCGCGCGAGCACCGTGTGCACCGTGCCGACCATGGCGTGCAGGTCGGTCTGGTTGAAGAACTTCACCCAGGACTCGGCGCTGTCCACGTCGGCGCGGGCGAAGGTGTCCCGGGTCATGCCGAGCAGCTTGGTCGACTGCAGCTCGTTGCCCATCTCCGCGTAGGCCCACGCCTCGTTCGCGCAGAGCACGGCGACGGCCAGCTCGGAGCCGGACTCCTGCGCCGCGATCTGACCGAGCTGGAACATCTTCAGCGCGTCGTCCGGCGACTGGTGGTGCAGGTAGACCCTGCCCATCCGGTACAGCACGTTGGCGACGAGCGGGTGGCTGCCGCCCTCCTTGCCAAGTTCGAGCGCGTTGGCGAAGTGGGTGCGTGCCGAGTCGACGAGCCCGGTGTCGAACGAGGTCCACCCCGCGACGTTGTGCAGGTCGGCGAGCGCGACGTAGAGCCGCGACCTGACCTGGTCCGTTCCACTCGCCGTGAGCATCTGCCTGCCCCACGACAGCTGTGCGACGACGGCGTCGCGGCAGAAGCCGCCGCCGTACTGGTAGTCGAGTGCGCGCAAGGCACGGGTAGCGGCTTCGACCTGGCGCACGTCGGCCATGCCGATGCGCGCCGGTGCCGGCGTCGTCGCCGGGCTCGCCGCGGCCCACGAGCCGGAGTCCACGGCGAACACGGTCGCGCCCATCGTGACCTGGGCGGCGTGCGCAAGGAACCTCCGTCGTTTCACCGCCTCGTCCTCCTCAGCGTGTTCAGCGCCGTCACTGCCGGCAGCGACGACCTTGGTCTGCGTGGCCTCGTCGTAGGCGAGACCCATGTAGCCACGCGGGATGCCGAGACCGTCGGCGATCCTGGCGAGCACGTCATAGGCCATGACCTGCCTGCCCTTGAGGATCTCGGACACCTCGGACTGCGACTGGCCGGTCATCGCGGCGATCTGCCGCTGCGAGATGCCGTGACGGCGCAGCAGCCGATACACCGAGCTGACCCGCCTGGCGGCGAGCGCCTCGCGCATCTCGTCGTCTTCCCAGGCCTCGGTGGGGATCGGGTGAGACTCGGGAACGGACTCAGTCGCTTCCATCGGCAAGCATCCTCATCAGGAGTGGCTTCGTGCTGAAGAGTAGACACACCCATTCAACCGCGCGAAATCCCGAAATTGAACCCTTGATCGGCTGAGACGAACTTCCGTGACCGCTCATCGCACGGTCGTGCCGGTCGCCGCTGCCCTCTCCCATACGCCGCTGTGGACGCGCAGTCTTAACTCAGCGCTCCATGAGCGCAGCAGGGACCGACCGACCACGAAGAGCGGAGATGATCCGGTGGAGCTCCTCGACTCGCTTGCGAGCCGGCGCATCGGGGCAGTCGCCAACCCGGCACGTCCCGCACGGCGTCCGCTCCCACCGAACACGCATCGCGACGCCGCTAACACTGAGAGTGACGTTATGCGGGAGGTGGAGAACGGCCAGACCGTCTGGCGGATCAGCTGCGGCGACATGATCAACCGGGATCGCTGCGTGACGGTGTTCGCGGACAACGGCGAGGTCGTCGTCGTCGGACCTCCCGGCGAGACAGCACGGCTCACGAACGGTCAGGTCGGTCAGCTTCGCGCTGCCTTGAACGAAGCGGCAAAGCTCGCGGAAAGGTAAGGCTCACAGTGGACCAGATCCTCGGCCAGGTGCTCCGCAACGCGGTCTGGGAGCGGCTGGACACGCTGGCATCGCTCGCAGACGACGCCGACGCGGGATCGTTTGCCTCGGTCGCCCGTACCGAACTGCCCCGGCTTGCCCAGGCATGGCGCGCGATGCTCAGCGCGCACGAGCCGGACGACAGGGGCGACTGCCCCACCTGCTCGACCCGCTGGCACCGCAGCAAGGCGCCGTGCTCGGTCTGGCAGGCGGCGCACGAGCACCTCGTCGCGGGTGGCCTGTCCTACGCCCCCGCGCAACGCACGTCGTCCGGCGCCACGGCGGGACGTCACGCGCTGCGGCTGCCCCAGGTCGCGGGCCTCGGCGCCGGTTGACCCACCAGACCTGGCGATGATCGCTGACCGAACCGCCCCCATCGGCCACCGCTGATCATCCGCCACCGGCCGCGGCCAGGCTCGTCCGTCCCCCCGAGCGTCATGAGCCTGGCTGCGGCCACCCCGACAACTTGCAAATTTCATATCGCTGACCGCCCATCCCCCAAACCCCGCGGGCCGGTGCCGCGCTCCCCCTCCCCCGACCGGCGCCGGCCCGCGGCCCGTTTCGGGCATCGCCCGCATGGCGTAACATGAAAATCTGTCCTGCGTTGCAATGGCTGAGACCACGGTGACCCCACCGCTGTCTCCGCCCGTGGCACACGACGCCGCGTGGGGGAACCGCAGGGATGCGAACAGCGAGGAGATGTGCGTGTCCGACGTCCATACGGTCCCAAAGGTGGAGTCTGTGGTCCTACCATCCGAGTTCACTCCGCTTCGCCGTAAACCGGTGCAGCAGCGCAGCGCGAAGCGGGTGGAGAAGATGCTCGACGCGTGCGCCGAGCTGCTCGACGACATCGGCTACGACGCCCTGACCACCACGCTGATCGCCAAGCGCGCCGAGGTGGCCGTCGGGTCGCTGTACCAGTTCTTCCCCGACAAGCGCGCCGTGGTGCAGGCGCTGACCCAGCGCAACCTCGAGCAGTTCATGCAGTCGGTGCAGGACCACATGAGCGAGGTCGACCCCAGCCACTGGTGGGACGTCGTCGACGGGCTGCTCGACGTCTACCTGCGGATGCACCGCGAGCACCCGGGCTTCTCCAAGGTCCACTTCGGCGACGTCGTCGACGTCAGGCTGCTCGACTCCCGGCGCGACAACAACACCGTCGTCTCCGACGCGATCACCGCGCTGCTCGGTGGGTGGATCGACCTGCCGGAAGACGAGATCAGGATGCCGGTCGCGCTCGCCGTCGAAGCGGCGGACGGGCTACTCAAGCTGGCGTTCCGGCGCGATCCCGAGGGCGACCAGCAGATCGTCGACGAGACAAAGCACCTGATCAAGGTCTACCTGGAGAGCCGGTTCGGCAGCTAACCGAAGTTCTGACCCTCGCCCCGGTAGGTGGGCACGGTGCGCTCGCGGCGGTCGCCGCTGACGACGTGGTAGACGTCGAAGCGTTCCGCCACCTCACCGGCCTTGGCGTGCCGTAACCAGACTTTGTCGCCGACCGCGAGCCGATCGGCCACAGCGCCGGTCACCGGCGTCTGCACCTCGCCCGCGCCCTCCCAGCGCAGCAGCCGCAGCCCAGCAGGCAGGTGCGGGCGAGGCAGCCGTGACGGGCTCGGCGTGCCCGAAGCGACGTAACCACCCGCGAACAGCGTCACGATGCCGCGTGCCGGTCTGCGCACCACCGGCAACGCGAACAGCACCGCGGGCCGGGGCCGGAAGCCCCGGTAACCGTCGAACAGGGTCGGCCCGATCAGCCCGGAACCGGCGGCGACCTCGGTGACCGACGGGTCCGCGACGGTCGTCTCGATGCTGCCGGTGCCACCGCCGTTGACGAACTCGACGTCGGCGACCTCGCGCACCGCCCGCACCGTGGCCGCCCGGCGTCGGCTCAGCTCGGCGGCGGAGCGCCGCCGCATCAGCCGGATCGCCAGCGACGTCACCGGGTTCCGGGCGGCATCGCCCACCCCGGCGACCTGCCCCTCGTAGCCCATGAGACCGACGAGGTCGAAGCCGCGATCGCTGACCTGCCGCGCGAACGCCGCCGCCCGCTCCGGGGTGTGGATCGGTGAGCGGCGCGGGCCGATGTGCAGCCCCGGCAGCGGCCGCCAGGAGACGTCGAGCTCGAGACAGACGCGCAACGGCGGGCGGTCCGGCCCGAGCAGCGTGTCGATCAGGTCGAGGTGCTCGGCGGAGTCGACCGTGATCGTGATGGCCGCGCGGGCGGCGGCGTCGGCGGCAAGCGCGCGCAGTGCCGTCGCGTCGACCGTCGGGTAGGCGACGAGGATGTCGTCGCTGCCGCCGCACCGGTGCAGCCACAGTGCCTCGGCCAGCGAGTAGGCGAGCACACCCGCCGTTCCCGGCGCGGCGAGCGCGCGGTCGAGCAGGTATCGGCAGCGCAGCGACTTGCTCGCCACCCTGATCGGCGTGCCGTTCGCGCGGCGCACCAGGTCGGCGAGGTTGGCGTCGAACGCGTCGATGTCGACGACCGCGAGTGGCGCGTCGAGGCCGGCCGTCGCCCGGTCGTACCTGGCCATGGGATTACCCTAATACGAAGAAAATTCGTATCCTACGGGCAAGCGTACCGGAAACAGCGGCGCGGTGTGGGTTACCGCAGCGCGGCCACGGCGTCCGCGATGGCGGTGTCGCCGGAGACCAGCTCCAGCGTCGTGCCGATGGTGGCCGGCTCGTCGAGCAGCGCGAGCAGCACGGCCGCGACGTCGTCGCGCGGCACGTCGGCGCGTTCGGTATGCCCGGCGAGGTACACCAGCCCGGTGCCCGGCTCGTCGGTGAGCCTGCCGGGCCGGAGGATGGTCCAGTCGAGATCGCGCGCCCGCAGGTCGTCCTCGGCGGCGGCCTTGGCTCGCAGGTAGGCGGCGAACACCTCGCCCACGGCGGGGTCGTCGGCCCGCTCCAGCGCCATCGCGCTGATCTGCAGGTGCCGTCGCACACCCGCCGCCGAGGCGGCGTCGGCGAACAGCCCGGCCGCCGCCCGGTCCACCGTCTCCTTGCGTTCGACGCCGCTGCCGGGTCCGGCGCCCGCCGCGAACACGGCGGCGTCCGCGCCGCGCAGCACGTTCTCGACCTCGGCGACGCCCGCGGTCTCCAGGTCGACGACGGCCGCCTCGGCACCGGCCTCGGCGAGATCGGTGCTGTGGCTGGGGTTCCGCACGATGCCGATGACCTCGTCACCGCGAGCGGAGAGCAATGTGGACAGTCGAAGGGCGATCTTGCCGTGACCGCCGGCGATCACTACGCGCATGACTGGCCAGCGTAGTCGCGCGTCGGTCAGTCCACACCGGCCGGGACCTCGTCCACGGCCAGCAGTTGCTCGTAGGCGATCTCGTTCAGCCAGCGGGACAGCGCGTCGTCCGCGAGCATCATCCGCTCCGGCCTGCCGGGCAGATCGCGCTGCACGATGTTGTCGTCGTCGACCGAGAGCACGTCGAGCCCGTACGCGCGGGCGCGCGGCAGGCAGTTGTTGACGTAGTCGTGGGTCAACATGGCCGTGTCCGGCAGCACCATCGCGGCGTCGAAGTACCGCGCGAACGGCACCGCCCACGCCAGCCCGGTGCGCCAGTGCCGCGCGACGGCGATGACGCCGAGGACCTCGACGGCGGGCGCGGGCGCCTCGTGCGCGAGCTCAGGCCAGGTCCAGGTGGACACGCTGGCGCGGTCGATCACCGGCGGCATCCCGGTCGCGATGCGCTCGGCGTGGGCGTCCGGCCGCAGCCGCGCGACGAGGTGCACCCGGCGGCCGAGCAGCGTCTGCCTCGGCAGCACGACGCCGTCCTTGCCGAGGACCGCGGCGGCCTCCTGCGCGATCTCGTGCGTGCTCGACGGAAGCGGGCCGGGGGGCACGACCCGGGTCGGGCTCGTCGCCGCGCGATGCGCCGCCGAGGTCGCAGCATCAGAACCCGTACGTCCCGGTGTTGCCGCCACGTGGTCAGCCTCCCTAGATGTCACAAACCAGCAGGGCCGCTCGCTCCGAGCGGCACATGTCCTGCGTACCAAGCCGGATGTACCTACGTCTGTATCTCGGCACCCTGCCTGCGATCGGCGGCACGCAGTTGTCGGTGACCGGTCGATAGGCGGTCAACAGGCTTCGGTCGGACGGTGCGGCCGGATGGGTGAGTGCTCTAGCACGTTGGCATACGTTTGGCCCAGTGGCTGTTACCCAGCGCGAACACACACCCGACACGACCAGGCGTTATGTCCTCGCCGCGTGGTCCCCAGTCCGTGATGTTCGTGTTCGGCGACCGGGCCGGTCGGGTGCTCGTTGCCGCTCATCGACAGCCGCCGACAGCTCACCGGCGATCACGTCGTTCAGCGGCGGATTTGCCGTTGGTCGTGGCGAGACGTATATCTCACGACGGCGCTCGGGACCACCACCGTGGCCGCGACGCGCCGTAAGGTGAGCAACGCCGCTGAAACATTGGAGGTCGCATGCGCTCACCGAAGGACTTCTTCGCGCCGCTGGCCCTCGGCGCGCCGGAGCCCGTCCGCGAGATCCCCTTCCGGCCGTCGCGGATGATCCACTTCTTCGACCCGAGCAACGAGAAGATGCGCACCAAGGCGCCGTCGATCGCGGCGAAGGTCGACGTGCTGCTCGGCAATCTCGAAGACGCCGTGTCCGCCGACAACAAGGAGGCCGCGCGCAACGGCCTCGTCGAGGTGGCCAAGGCGAACGACTTCGGCCAGACGCAGCTGTGGACCCGCGTCAACAGCCTCGACTCGCCGTGGGCGCTCGACGACCTGACCACGCTGGTGACCGAGATCGGCGACAAGCTCGACGTCATCATGGTGCCGAAGGTCGAGGGCGCGCAGGACATCCACTACGTCGACCGGCTGCTCGCGCAGCTGGAGGCCCGAGCCGGGCTGACGAAACCGTTGCTGGTGCACGCGATTCTCGAAACGGCGAGCGGTGTGGCCAATGTGGAGGACATCGCGGGCGCGAGCCCGAGGATGCAGGGCATCTCGCTCGGCCCGGCCGACCTCGCCGCGAGCCGCCGGATGAAGACGACCCGCGTCGGTGGCGGGCACCCAGGCTATTTGGTGCGCACCGACCCGACCGGCGAGGACCTGAACGAGGGACGCACCAGCTATCAGCAGGACCTGTGGCACTACACCGTGGCGCGCATGGTCGACGCCTGCGCGATGCACGGGATCCTGCCGTACTACGGGCCGTTCGGCGACATCCGCGACGTCGTCGGCTGCGAGGACCAGTTCCGCAACGCGTTCCTGCTCGGCTGCGTCGGCGCGTGGAGCCTGCACCCGGCGCAGATCGACATCGCGAAGAAAGTGTTTTCGCCCGCGGCGGAGGACGTCGCGTGGGCGCGGCGGGTCATCGCGGCGATGGGCGACGGCACCGGCGCGGTGATGATCGACGGCAAGATGCAGGACGACGCGACCTACAAGCAGTGCAAGGTCGTCGCGGAGCTGGCCGACGGGCTCGCCGCCCGCGACCCGGAGCTCGCCGAGGCGTACGACGCCGCCACGAAGGAGGCGATGGCCGGTGAATGAGACGGTGAATCAGAAACAGGCCGAGCCGACGCTGCAGGCGTTGCGGCCCCGGCGGTCGGTGCTCTACATGCCGGGCGCCAACGAGCGCGCGCTGGAGAAGGCGAAGACGCTCGACGCGGACGCGGTGATCCTCGACCTCGAGGACGCGGTGGCCCCCGACGCCAAGGCGGACGCCCGCGAGCGGGTGTGTGCGGCGGCCGCGTCCGGTGAGTACGGCGCGCGCGAGGTGACCATCCGCGTCAACGGCATCGACACCGACTGGCACGAGGCCGACCTGCGCGCCGCCGCGAAGGCCGGGCCGGACGGCGTCGTGGTGCCGAAGGTGAACTCGGCGCAGGAGGTGCACGCCATCGAGCGGGCACTCGAGTTCGCCGGCGCGCCGGAGCACACGAAGATCTGGGCGATGGTCGAGACGCCGATCGCGATGCTGCGCGCGGCCGACATCGCCGCGGCGAGCGACCGGCTGACCGTGCTCGTGATGGGCACCAACGATCTCGCCAAGGAGCTGCACGCCGAGTTCGTGCCCGGCAGGGCGCCGCTGCTCGGCGGGCTGTCGCTGGCGCTGCTCGCCGCCCGCGCGACCGGGAAGGTGATCCTGGACGGCGTCTACAACGACGTGAAGGACACCGAGGGCTTCGAGGCGGAATGCCTACAGGGGCGGCAGATGGGCTTCGACGGCAAGACGTTGATCCATCCGGCGCAGCTCGAACCGTGCAACCGGGTGTTCGCGCCGTCCGAGGACGAGGTTGCCCACTCCCGCAAGGTGATCGAGGCGTTCGACGCCGCGACGGCCGAGGGCAAGGGCGTCGTCACCGTCGACGACCGCATGATCGAGAACCTGCACGTCGACAACGCCCGCCGCATCCTCGCCATGGCCGACGCCATCGCGGCACGGGGTTGATCGCCGTATGATCCGGCCGTGACAGACGGAAACCTCAGCGCCCTGCGTGAGCTTCTCGAGGAGCCGGGTGCGGCGGACGTGCTCGACGATGAGTTCGAGGCCAACGTGGCCGCCGCACGCGAGTCCGTGGCCGCTGGCCAGGACTCCGATCCGTGGCACGACTGAGCCGCGCTAACCCAACCGCTCGAGTGCCTGGGTGATGTCCGCCCACAGGTCGTCCGGGTCTTCGAGGCCGACGCTGAACCGCAGCAGGCCAGCCGGGACGTGGCTGTCACCCGCCAGTGCCGCCCGGCGTTCCACAGTGCTCTCCACCCCGCCGAGGCTGGTGGCATGCCGGATCAGCCGCAGGTGCGTGCAGAACGCGTCCGCCGAGGCCGCGTCGGTGAGCTCGAACGAGACCACGCCGCCGCCGAGCGACGGGTAGCGCACGGCCACCACGGCGGGGTGCTCACCGAGCCGCTTGGCGAGGTCGGCCGCCGTCGCGGACACCGCCGCGTAGCGCACCGGCAACGTCCGCATCCCGCGCAGCGCCAGCCACGCCTCGAGCGCGCCCGGCGTCGCGCCACCGCGCCTGCGCGCCGCGCGCAACCCCTCGGCCAGCCGCTCGGTGGCGGCGACGGTGACGCCGAGCAGCAGGTCGCTGTGCCCGCCGATCAGCTTGGTCGCGCTGTGCATCACGACGTCCGCGCCGAGCGAAAGTGGCTGCTGGCCGAGCGGCGTCGCGAAGGTGTTGTCGACGGCGACGATCGGCGGATCCTCGCTCGCGGCCGCCGCCGCGGCGATCCGCTCGATCGGCATCTCGACCAGGCTCGGGTTGGTCGGCGACTCCAGCCAGAGCAGGTCGGCCTCGCCCGCCGCGGCGAGCCACCCGTCGACGTCACGCGGGTCGAGCCGCCGGGCCCGCAGCCTGCCGCTCGCCTCGGCGTGGTTCAGCGTGTCCCGCATCCCGGCGTAGCTGTCGGTCGGCACGACGACCTCGGCTCCCGCGGGCACCAGGTCGAACACCGCCGACACCGCGCCCATGCCCGACGCGAACGCCGTCGCGTGCCCGCCTTCGAGATCACCGACAGCCGCCTCGAACGCGCGCCAGGTGTCGGTGGCGTCCTCGCGCGCGTAACCGAGGCCGAGATGGCTCGCCGGCGTGATCGGCACATTCGCCGGATCTCCCTCGCCGTCCAGCCTGCCGGAGTTGACCGCCCGTGTACGTGCCGACCAGTTCATGTCCCCATGATCGCAGAATGGACGGCTCACCACTGCCGCATCAGGTCGGTGAGAAATCCCGCAGCCGCCAGGTGGTCGAAATGCGCACGGCGGGCCCTGATGGTGATCGTCGTCATGCCGGCGACGGTCGCCGCGCCGAAGGCGACCCCGGCGCTGCCGACGGCGGCGGGAAAGACCGCCAGCTCGGTCACGATCCCGCCGGCACTGACACTGCCCATTGTGGACACCAGGAACGTCGGCGCGAGCCGGTCGGCCAGTGGCCGGGCCAGGCGACCCAGCGCCGTCGCGGGCAGGTCCGGCGCCACCCTCGGCTGGGCGAGCGCGGCATCGATCCGGTCGGCGTCGGGGTCAGCCCCGAGCGGCACCAGCAGACACGCGCTCGCCGCCTCCGGCTCCGGCCTGCTGCCGTCCCGGCGGGACGCGCCGATCCCAGCCACGATCCGGCCGGGCGCCGCGTTCCAGCTGGCGACCGTCCGGCCGATGGCGGCCGTCAGCGTGGCGGTCCCCAACGGCAGCGGCCCGGCCCGCAGCGCGACGAGCGCGTCCCCATCGTCGTCACCGGTGCCGCCCGCCGGTGCGATGCGCGCCGACGGCCGCAGCACGGCGTCGCAGAGCCGCCGGGCGAACGACGTCGGCGCGGCGACGTCGCCGAGTCCGGTCACGCTGCTCGCGACCGGGACGTCGAGCGCGCGGCCCAGCAGCGCGAGCAGACCCAGTTCGTCGACGGCCGCGTCATTCGCTGCGAGTAGCACCAGCCGGTCGGTCTCGCCGATGGCGACACGCAGCAGCGGGTCGCCCGGCTGGCACGGCCTGCTGGCAAACGCGTCTCGCACCGCGCCGATGGTCGCCTCGGTGACGGGCTCGGACTCGGGTGGTCGCCCCAGCTGCGGGTACTCGGCGGTCGTCGCGGCGAGCCGCTGGATCATCTTGTCGGCCTCGGCGGGAAACGCCAGCCGCGCCTGCAGCACGATGCTCCGAGACACCGAGGAATCCCTCCAGTTCGGGCGTGTCGGACAATCTACTGTGCCGACGAGCTTCGTCACAACACGCCCGGGGCACCCGCGGTTGCCGCAGGTGTCAGCACCGTGTCGTAATGGTCACGAAGCCGGGGGAGCAGCGGCGCCATTCCCGAAAGCGATTTGCCTCTGGTGATGGCGCGACTAAAGTTTCAGGAACTACATTTTGGCGACAGAGGCCTCATATGACGCGACTGGCTGCGGCACCCAGGGGTGCGGTCACCCGTGCCCCGGTGAACACGATGATCGTTGCCGTCGCGTTCGGCCTGAGCAACGTCGGCGCCTACCTGCTCAACGTCATCGCGCCCCGGCTGCTCGGCCCGCCGCAGTGGGGCGAGTTCGGCTCGCTGCTCGCGATCACCGTCGTCGGCGCCGTACCCGCGCTCGGGTTGCAGACCTTCGCCGCCCTCCGGGTGGCCAAGCTGCGGGCGTCCGGCGACAGCGCGGACCCACGCACGCTGCCGCGCCGCGACATCGGCCAGCTCCTCTCGCTCGCGCTCGACGCGAGCGCCGCCGTCACCGGAATACTGCTCGCCGCCACTCCGCTGCTGATGGCGCTGCTGCACTTCACGACGCCGTGGCCGACGATGTGCGTCGCGATCGCGCTGGCCGGAGTGACCTGCAACGGCGTGTTCCTCGGCATCCTGCAGGGCGCGCAGCGCTTCGGCGCGCTGGCACGACTGATCGTCATCGACGGCCTCGGCCGGACCGGCTCCGCAGTCATCGGGCTGCTGGTGTTCGGCACCCCCACCGGCGCGCTCGGCACGATGGTCGTCGGCACGCTGCTCGTCGCGACCACCGGCTGGCTGATGTGCGGCAGGCCGACGCCCGCCAAGCGGCAGCTCAGCAACGTCCGCGACGTTTTTCTCACCGGTCAGGCACTGCTCGGGCTGGTGCTGCTCGTCAACCTCGACATGATCCTCGCCCGGCACCACCTGCCGCCTGCGGAAGGCGGCGAGTACGCGGTCGGCTGGGTGATGACCCGGGCGGCCTACTGGCTGCCGTACGCCATCGCCGTCGTCGCGCTGCCGAGGCTCATCGACGCCGAGCAGCGGCGCCGCATCATCCTGGCGACGCTCGGGTTCTGCGCCATGCTGAACGCGCTCGTCCTGCTCGTCACGACGGTGTTCGGGGCGGAGATCGTGCGGCTGATCGGCGGCCGTGACTACGTCGGCAGCGGCATGCCGCTGTGGGCATTCGCACTCGTCGGTTCGCTGCTCTCGCTGGTGCAGCTCCTGCTGTACTCCCGCATCGCGAGCGTCGACCGCCGCTCCACGCTGCTGGTGTGGCTCGCGGTCGGCGTCGAGATCGTCGTGGTGCGGCTCTGGCTGCACGACTCGCTCGCCGAGATCGTCACCGCGGCGGTGGCGACGACGGCCGCGCTCATGGTGCTGAGCGTGCTCATCGAGCTGCGCGACAACCGGCACCGGGCCGTGCTGCCCACCAACCCGCAGCTGCCCTGACCACGTGTTTCGTTTCTCATCGAAAAGGCCCCGCAGGAGCGGGGCCTTTCTTGGGAGTGTGGGCGAGGAGGGAGTTGAACCCTCACGTCCTTTCGGACACACGGACCTGAACCGTGCGCGTCTGCCATTCCGCCACTCGCCCGAGCGCTGAACGCCGAACCAGCTTAACGCAGCCGGTTACCGGCCCCGTCGCGGGGGTGTCAACACCGCTCCTGGCACAGTGGGACCGTTTAGAGGATCGGCGAGTGCCGATCCGGCCATGCACAGATACGATCGGAGCGTGAAAGAGCGTGTGAAGGAGGACGACTCGCGGTGGGCCGTATACAGCGCTTTGATCGGCGCCTTGAAGGCATCGTGGGCAACACCTTCGCGCGCATGTTCGGTGGCAATGTCGTCACCCAGGAGGTGGCACAGGCCCTTGAGCGTGAGAGTGAGGACAATGTCCGCGAGCTCGCGGGTGGGCGTCAACTCGCGCCCAACCACTACATCGTGTCGCTCGGTCCGACCGACCATGATCGGATGGCCGGCGACGAGCGGCACGTCACGCGCGTACTCGCGAACGCTGTCGCTGAACATCTCGCCGAGCACGGTTGGGACACCTATGGTGGCGTCGTAGTCTCGCTAGAGCGCAACGACGCGCTGCACACCGGACAGTTTCGGACCCGATCGTCCGTGGACCCCGATGTCGCGGCCAACAACATGGGACGCTCAGGACAGGAAGCACCACCCCGCAACGCAGGAGACCGAGCAATGAGTCAGCCACCCGGCTACGGCCACTACGACCAGGGCGACCCGTACGGCCAGTACGGCTACGGCCAACCAGGCTACGGCCAACCAGGCTACGACCAGCAGGGCGGGCAGCCAGCTTACGACCCCGGCTACGGCCAGCCCGGCTACGGTGCACCAGGTGGGCAACCTGGCTACGACCCTGGCTACGGCCAGCAGCCCGGGTATGACCCCGGCTACGCGCCCCCGCCCCAGCCCGGCTACGACCCCGGCTACGGCCAGCCCGGCTACGACCCGGGTGGCTACGGCGCACCGCCACCCCAGCCCGGCTACGACCCCGGCTACGCACCGCCGCCGCCACCACCCGGACAGCCCGGGTACGACCCCGGTTACGGCCAGCGCGGCTACGACCCGGGTGGCTACGGCGCACCGCCACCCCAGCCCGGCTACGACCCCGGCTACGCACCGCCACCCCCCGGGCGGCCGCTGGCGGCGACGCTGATCCTCGATGACGGCTCCAACCGCAGCTACTCGCTGAAGCAGGGCGGCAACGTCGTCGGCCGGGGTCAGGACGCCGACTTCCGGCTGCCGGACACCGGAGTGTCCCGCAGGCACCTCGAGATCACCTGGGACGGCCAGAGTGCGACGCTGGCCGACATCGGCTCGACCAATGGCACTACGGTGAACGGCACACCGGTGCAGACCTGGCAGCTCGCCGACGGCGACGTGATCAGGGTCGGGCATTCGTCGTTGACGTACCGCGCCCAGTAAAGGCCGAGACGACGTTTCCGGTGTGACCGGAGGATGATGGAAGCGGGAGTGGACTTACTCAGGTGCCAGAGCTTGTCGTGCAATTGACCAGAGCAGGGTTTTTGGCCCTGCTCTGGTTATTCGTGCTGGCCGCTCTGCGGGTGGTGCGCTCCGATCTCTACGCGGCGTCCGGCCTCAAGGTCGACATTCCCCATTTCCGCAAGAAACCACAACCACAGAGACCCGGCGGAGGCGGCAAGTCACCGGGCAAGCTGATCGTCACCCATGGCGCGCTTGCCGGCACTCGGATCGCGCTCGACGGCCGACCGATCCTGATCGGCAGGGCGGACGACTCGACACTGGTGCTTGACGACGACTACGCATCGACGCGGCATGCCCGCCTGTCGTTGCGCGGTACCGACTGGTACGTCGAAGATCTGGGATCGACGAACGGAACGTACTTGGATCGGGCTAAGGTCACAGCACCACTCCGAGTACCGCTCGGTGTCCCCATCCGGATCGGCAAAACGGTGATCGAGCTTCGCCCATGACGCTTGTGCTTCGCTACGCAGCCCGCAGCGACCGGGGTCTGGTTCGCTCCAACAACCAGGACTCCGTGTACGCAGGTCCTCGCCTGCTCGCCTTGGCAGACGGCATGGGCGGCCACGCGGCCGGTGAGGTCGCCAGCAGGGTCGTCATCGCCGCCCTCGCCCCGCTCGACGACGACGAGCCGGGCGACGACCTGCTCAGCCAGCTCCGCGAGTCGGTGATCGGCGGCAACAACGCCATCGCTGAGCTGGTCGAGAACGAGCCCGAGCTCGAGGGCATGGGCACGACGCTGACCGCGATCCTGTTCTCCGGCAGCACCCTCGGTCTCGTCCACGTCGGTGACTCCCGGGCCTACCTGCTGCGGGGCGGTCAGCTCACCCAGATCACCCACGACGACACCTTCGTGCAGAAGCTGCAGGACGAGGGCCGCATCACCGAGGAGGAGGCCGACTCCCATCCGCAGCGCTCGCTGCTGCTCAAGGCGCTGACCGGGCACGAGGTCGAGCCGAGCCTGACGGTCAGGGAAGCCCGCGCGGGCGATCGGTACCTGCTCTGCTCCGACGGCCTCTCCGGCATGGTCAGCAGGCAGACCCTCGAAGAGGCCATCACCATCCAGGACGCGCAGGAGTGCGCCGACCGGATGATCGAGCTGGCGCTCAAGGGCGGCGGCACCGACAACGTGACCGTCATCATCGCCGACGTAGTCGACGTCGACTACGGCGACGACGCGCCGATCATCGGCGGCGCGGCGGGTGACGGCAGCGACGAGGTCTCCCAGGGCGACTCGCCTGCCGCGCGGGCCCGCGCGCTCAACCCGCCACCGCCACCGCAGCCGGTGGAGGAACCGGAGCCCCCGGGCCCAAAAGCCGCACGCAGCAATCGGATCAAGCTGATCGCCGGGCTGGCGCTGGTGCTGCTGGTACTCGCCGCGGCGACGATCACGACCCGGTACTTCGTGATGCAGCAGTACTACGTCGGCGTCAACGAGACTGGTGAGGTCTCCATCTACCGGGGCATCAAGGGCAGTGTCCTCGGCATCGAGCTGAGTTCGGTCGAGGCCGACTCCTGCGCGGGCACGAGCGCGGCGTGCGAGCCGCTGATGTCGGCCGACCTGGTCGAGAGCGTGCAGGACGTGCTGCGCAGCGGGGTGCAGCGGGACAGCATGGCCGACGCCCGCACCTACATCCACACGCTGCGGTCGAAGTCGAGCTTCCACCGGCAGCCCGCGGAGAGCACGTCGTCGCAGACCGGTGGGCCCTTCCCCGCGCCGACGACGACCAGCCCTGCGCCCACGTCGAGCAGCCCCAGCCCTAGCCCCACGACGAGCGCCACGCGGACGGCAGGCGCCAACCAGGGTGGCGGTGGCTGATGAACCGGCCCAGCGGGCTGGTCGGTGGGAGGGCACGTCAGGCGGTGAGCGGCGCTTCCGGCGCCGTTCGCGCCACCCGACGCGGCACCGAGCTCATGATGCTGGCCTTCGCGGCCGTCATCATGACGAGCGCCATCGCGCTGGTCGAGACCAACCAGGAGCATGAGGTCACGCTCGCCGTCGTCTGGTACGGGCTGGCCTACCTCGGCATCTTCCTCGTCGCCCATCTCGCGGTGCGGCGCTGGGCACCCTACGCCGACCCGCTGATCCTGCCGTGCGTCGCGCTGCTCAACGGCATCGGCCTCGTCATGATCTACCGCATCGACCTCGCCTACGCCGAGGAGGCGATGCAGGTCGGCAGCGACTACACCATGGTGGCGCCGCGCCAGGTGATCTGGACGGTCTTGGCGCTCGCGCTGTTCCTCGCGGTGCTGACCCTGATCTCGGACCATCGCGCGCTGACCCGCTACTCCTACACGTCCGGCCTCGTCGGGCTGGTGGCGCTCGCGCTGCCCGCCATGCTGCCCGCGTCGATGTCCGAGGTCAACGGCGCGAAGGTGTGGATCAAGCTCGGCTTCTTCAGCATCCAGCCGAGCGAGTTCGCCAAGATCCTGCTGCTGATCTTCTTCGCGAACTTCCTCGTGTCCAAACGCGACCTCTTCATGTCGGCGGGCAAGCGGCTGTTCGGCGTCGAGCTGCCTCGCGCCCGCGACCTCGGCCCCATCATCATCGCCGCCGCCGTGTGTCTCGGCATCTTCGTGCTGCAGAAGGACCTCGGGCCCGCGCTGCTGTTCTTCTGCGTCGTGCTGATGCTGATCTACGTCGCGACCGAGCGGTTTGTCTGGGTCGCGGTCGGACTGAGCTTCTTCGGCGCCGGCTGTGTCATCGCCTACCAGATGTTCACCCACATCCAGCAGCGCGTCGCGAACTGGATCAACCCGTTCGCGACGTACTACCAGCCGGGCGGCGGTTACCAGACAGCGCAGGCGCTGTTCGGGCTCGGCACCGGCGGTGTCATGGGCACCGGCCTCGGCTCCGGCGCCCCCGAGACGGTGCCGGAGGCCAACACCGACTTCATCATCGCGGGCATCGGCGAGGAGCTGGGCTTCATCGGCCTCGCGGCCGTGCTGATGGTGTACCTGCTGCTCGGCATGCGCGGCATGCGCGGCGCACTCGCCGTCCGCGACACCTTCGGCAAGCTGCTCGGCGGAGGCCTCGCGTTCACGCTCGTAATGCAGGTCTTCGTCGTCGCGGGCGGGGTCACCAAGCTGATCCCGATGACCGGCATCACGTCGCCGTTCCTGTCGTACGGCGGCTCGTCGCTGCTCGCCAACTACATGCTGGTCGCGATCCTGCTGCGCATCTCGGACGCCGCCCGCAGGCCGCAGCAGTCACCGCGGCAGCGGCCGCAGCAACAGCAACCGCCGATCGCGGACGCCTACACGGTGATGGTGCAGGCGCCGAGCGCACCGGCGCAGGGCATCCCGGCGAACGGCGCGGGCCAGGCCGCTCCGCCTGCCCCGCCGCCCACTCCGCCGAGCCAGCCGGACGGTGACCCACCGGACACGGCGGAGGACACCGACAAGACCAGCCCGGCGAGCGGCAACGACACGACGGAAGGGGACGCGAAGTCATGAACACTCCCCTGCGCCGCGTCGGACTCACGATGCTCGCCATGGTCGTGCTGCTGCTCGCCAACGCGACCTACATCCAGGTCGTCAAGGCCGAGGACTACAGCGAGGACAACCGCAACCAGCGGGCGCTGCTCTCCGAGTACAGCCGGGAGCGCGGGCAGATCGTGACCCAGCACGGCGGCACCATCCTCTCCCAGAGCAGCAAGACCGACGATCGGCTGCAGTACCTGCGCACCTACCGCAACGGCCCGATGTACGCGCCGGTCACCGGCTACTACTCGTGGCGCTACGGCGCGGACGGCATCGAGGCGGCGGAGAACGACATCCTCACCGGCGAGGACGACCGGCTGATCGTGCGCAGGCTCTCCGACATCATCACCGGCCGGGATCCGCGCGGCGGCCACGTGCAGGTCACCATCGACCCCAAGGTGCAGCGGACCGCCTACAACGCGATGGTGTCGCACGGCTACACGGGTGCCGTCGTCGCGATGAAACCGGACACCGGCGAGATACTCGGGATGGTGTCGACGCCGTCGTACAACCCGAACAATCTCGCCATCCACGACGGCACCAAGCAGGAGCAGGCGTGGTCGCGGTGGAACTGCGACCCGTCGGCGCCGAGCTGTGACCAGAACCTGCCGATGGTCAACCGGGCCACCGAGATGACCTACCCGCCAGGGTCCACGTTCAAGCTGATCGTGACGGCGGCCGCGCTCGAGAACGGCATGACTCCCGAGACGCCGGTGGAGAGCGCCAACGAGGTCGTGCTGCCCGGCACCAGCGGGATCACCCTCGAGAACTACGCGGGCCAGTACTGCCCGGGCTCGACGCTCGCCGACGCGCTGGCCTACTCGTGCAACACCGCCTTCGCCAAGCTCGCCGACGAGCTCGGCGCTCAGAAGCTGCGGGAGACGGCACGCGCGTTCGGCGTCGGCATGGACGACCTGTCGATCCCGCTCGGCGTCGAGGAGTCACAGCTCGGACCGCTCGACTCGTCGGCGGTGCTGTACCAGAGCGGCATCGGGCAGCGCGACGTCGCGCTCACCCCGCTGCAGGACGCGCTGATGTCCGCGACCATCGCCAACGGCGGCGTCGCGATGAAGCCGCAGCTGGTCAAGGCGCTGCTCGCGCCAGACCTGTCGACGCTGGAGTCGTACGAGGCGGAGGAGCTGACCGACGAGCCCGCGCTCAGCGAGCAGAACGCCAACCTGCTGCGCGAGATGATGATCGCCTCTGAGGCCAACACCAGCGGTCCCGGCAAGGTTCCCGGCCTCACCATCGCGTCGAAGACCGGGACGGCCGAGCACGGCGCCGACCCGAAGAACACCCCGCCGCACGCCTGGTACACCGCGTTCGCCCCGGCCTACGACCCGAAGATCGCGATCGCGGTCATCGTCGAGAGCGGCGGCAACCACGGCCTGGCCGCCACCGGCGGCACGGTCGCCGCCGGGATCGGCCGCGCCACCATCAACGCCGCGCTGGGGGCTGGCTAGATGGCGATCACCTCAGGTCAGCTGCTCGCCGAGCGGTACCGGCTTGACAGCCGCATCGCCGTCGGCGGCATGGGCGAGGTGTGGCGAGCGAGCGACACCACGCTGGACCGCACCGTGGCGGTGAAGATCCTCAAGTCGGAGCTGTCCGGCGACGCGGAGTTCCTGCACCGGTTCCGCACCGAGGCGCGCACCACGGCCTCGCTGAACCACCCCGGCATCGCCGCCGTGCACGACTACGGCGAGGCGGCGTCCGGCGTGCCCGGCGTCGAGGACGACGCCGACAACCTGGCCTACCTCGTGATGGAGCTGGTGGGCGGCGAGCCGCTCGCCTCGCTGCTGGCGCGGGCGGGCAGGATGCCCGCCGACCGGCTGCTGCCGATCCTGGAGCAGGCGGGCAGGGCGCTCAACGCCGCCCACGAGCGTGGCCTGGTGCACCGCGACATCAAGCCGGGCAACATCCTCGTGGTGCCGGGCGCCGACGGCACGGACACCGTCAAGCTCACCGACTTCGGCATCGCCAAGGCGGCCGACGCCGCCCCCGTCACCCGCAACGGCATGGTGATGGGCACCGCGCACTACATCGCCCCCGAGCAGGCGACCGGCAACGACGCGTCCCCGGCCAGCGACGTCTACTCGCTCGCGGTGTGCGGCTACGAGTGCCTCGCGGGCAGACGGCCGTTCCTCTCCGAGAACGCGGTCACCGTCGCGATGATGCACATCAGGGACCTGCCGCCGCCACTGCCGCAGGACGTGCCGCCGACGGTGCGGGCACTGATCGAGTCGACGCTGGTCAAGGACCCCGGGTTGCGCTACGCCGACGGCGGGGAGTTCGCCGCGGCCGTGACCGCGGTGCGCCACGGTCATCCGCCGCCGGTGCCGGTCGGCGCGACGACGACACCGCCGCACGGCATCCCGGTCCAGCCGGGGCCCGGCTCGCATCCGATGACGCACCAGTTCGGGCCGCACCCGAGCGGCCCCTTCCCGGCGCAGCCGCCCGGTGGACAGCCGTCGCGAGCCGTCTGGCTCTGGGTGCTGCTCGCCATCCTCGGCGTCGGATTCATCATCATGGCAGCACTGCTGGTGCCGATGTTTGTCGACAACATCGAATCTCAGGGAGACCGCGACACGCCCGCGACGGAGCCGACTACCCTGCCCGCTGAACCCTTCGGCCTGCCGGACAACGCGCCTAGCGACAATGGGCGTCAACCCGATGGGGGTCGGTATGGCGCATGATGAACAGGACGACAGTGCGATGAGCAACGGCGTGGACACGGTGACGCATCGGGCGAGCGACCCTGGCACATCGGCGCCAACTGTGAAGCGAGGACGGCGATGAGCACAGCGAACCTGCTCTCGAATCGCTATGAGCTGGGGGACACCCTCGGCTACGGCGGGATGTCCGAGGTCCACCACGGCACCGACGTGCGGCTCGGCAGGGAGGTCGCCGTCAAGATCCTGCGCGCCGACCTCGCCCGTGACGCCGTGTTCCAGGAGCGGTTCCGCCGCGAGGCGCAGAACTCCGCCGCGCTCAACCACCCCGCGATCGTCGCCGTCTACGACACCGGCGAGACCGACTCCGAGTACGGCCCGCTGCCCTACATCGTCATGGAGTACGTCGAGGGCCGCACGCTGCGCGACATCGTCAAGACCGAGGGTCCGCTCGACCCGAAGCGCGCCATGGAGGTCATGGCCGACGTCTGCGCCGCGCTGGACTTCTCGCACCGGCACGGCATCATCCACCGCGACGTCAAGCCGGCCAACGTGATGATCAGCCGCACCGGCGCCGTGAAGGTCATGGACTTCGGCATCGCCCGCGCGCTCCACGACGGCCAGGCCGCAATGACCCAGACCGCCGCCGTCATCGGCACCGCGCAGTACCTCTCGCCGGAGCAGGCTCGCGGCGAGTCGGTCGACGCGCGCAGCGACGTCTACGCGGCGGGCTGCGTGCTCTACGAGCTGCTCACCGGCGAGCCGCCGTTCACCGGGGACTCGCCGGTCGCGGTCGCCTATCAGCACGTGCGGGAGGACGCGCCGCCGCCGTCGCAGCGCAACCCCAACATCAGTCCCGAGGTGGACGCCGTCGTCCTCAAGGCGCTGACCAAGGGCCCCGCCAACCGCTACCAGTCCGCCGCCGAGATGCGCAACGACCTGGTGCGGGTGCTCTCGCAACAGCGGCCGTCCGCGCCGATGGTGATGACCGACGACGACCGCACCCAGGTGCTCGGCACCGGCGGCACGGCCTACGCCGAGTACCCGGACTACGACTACGACGACTACGCGGCCATCCGGGCGGAAGAGGAGCGCAAGCGGCGGCGCAGGCGTGCGATAGCGATCTTCAGCCTGGTCGGCGTCGCCCTGCTCGCGTTCATCCTGTGGCTGACCGACCCGTTCGGCAGCGGCGCGAATACCGCCACCGTGCCCAACGTGGTCGGGCAGAAGCTCGAGCCGGCGGAGATCGCGCTGCGCGAGGCCGGTTTCTCCAATATCAAGAAGGTCGGCGTGAAGTGCATGCCGCGCGCCTTCGGGGAGCCGGCACCGTGCGATCCGCAGAGCGACATCCTGCGCGTCATTCGCGTCAACCCGGACGAGAACACCAACGTCGACGTCGCGCAGCCCGTCACGCTGAAGTACGGGGTGATGCCCGAGGAGTTCAGGATGCCGACGCTGGTCGGCAAGACGCGGGCAGAGGCCGAGAGCATCATCGAGGAGAAGAACCTGCTGCTCGACCCGCAGGTCAAGAAGGTGGCGAACACCGACCCGTCGCGCACCGGCACGGTCGCGAGCCAGACGCCGGTCCGGGGTGACTTCGCCGAGGAGGGTTCGGTCGTCACGCTGTCGGTGTACGCCAAGCCGCAGATGGTCGAGGTCACCGACTACACCGGCAAGAGCTACGAGACGGCGAACGCCGGGCTGAGCGCGGCCGGCTTCGACGTGAACCGCGTCGCGGTCGACTCGGATCAGCCGCAGGGCATCGTCGTCAACCAGGACCCGAGCAGTGGCACGGCGGTGAAGGGCTCGACGGTGACCGTCGAGGTGTCCAACGGCTCGCAGCAGCTGATCGAGATGCCGGACGTCATCGACCGGACCGAGGACGAGGCGCGGCAGATGCTGTCCGACGCGGGCCATACCGGCGAGGTCCAGGTGGTCGAGAACGAGACGAGCGACCCGAGCCGCGACGGCCTGGTCAGCTCGACGACGCCGGAGGCGGGCGACGAGCTGCAGCGCTCCGACACCGTGACGCTCTACGTGGACAAGTACGTCGAGGACAGTGGCAGCGACGGCGGGAACGGCACCGGCGGCGCCGACGGTGGCGGTGACGGCAGCGCCATCTTCCCGTCCAGCTCCACCGCCGCCCGGGAAGAGGACAGCACCACCGACGCGGCGTAGCTCCGGTCAGGCGATGGCGGCCTGTTGCAGGGTCCGGGTGCCGCGCTCGAGTTCGGCCACCCGGCCCTCGTCCACCGGATGTCCGGTGCTCGCCATCCAGTTGGCCAGCATCCGGTGACCGCTCTCGGTGAGCACAGACTCCGGGTGGAACTGCACACCCTCGATCGGCAGCTCGCGGTGCCGCATGCCCATGATGACGCCCGTCTCGGTGCGCGCGGTGACCTCGAAGACGTCGGGCACCGTCTCCGGCAGCACCGTCAGCGAGTGGTACCTGGTCGCCGTGAACGGGCTCGGCAGCCCGGCGAGCACTCCGGCGCCGGAGTGAATGACCTCGCTGGTCTTGCCGTGCAGCAGTTCGGGCGCCCGGTCGACGGTGCCGCCCCAGACCACGGCCATCGCCTGGTGGCCGAGGCACACGCCGAGCGCGGGCAGCCGCAGCCGCGCGCACTCGCGGATGACGTCCATGCTCTGCCCGGCGCGTTCCGGCGTGCCGGGCCCCGGCGAGACCAGCACCCCGTCGACCTCGCCGAGCGCGTCGATGTCGACGGCGTCGTTGCGCGACACCGTGCAGTCGGCGCCGAGCTGGGCGAGGTACTGGACCAGGTTGTAGACGAAGCTGTCGTAGTTGTCGACAACGAGCACGCGCATAGGGCCAGGGTATAGGTCACTGGCCAGGAGAAGCATAATCGGACCGGCGAAGGTTTCCCGGTCGTCGAGCGAGGAGCGAAGATGCCAACTGACCGCGCCCACGACGTCGTGCTGTTCGGCGCGACCGGCTTCACCGGCGGGCTGACCGCCGAGTACCTCGCGGCGCACGCGCCCGCCGACTGCCGCTGGGCGCTGGCCGGTCGCAACCGCACCAAGCTCGAGGCGGTGCGCTCCCGGCTCGCCGAGATCAACCCGGACTGCGAGAAGCTGGAGCTGCTGCACGCCGACGTCACCGACCCCGCGTCGCTGCGGCGGATCGCGGACGACGCCCGGGTCGTGATCACCACGGTCGGGCCGTACATCGAGTACGGCGAGCCGCTCGTCGCGGCCTGCGCCGAGGCCGGTACCGACTACGTCGACCTGACCGGCGAGCCGGAGTTCGTCGACCTGATGTACGTGCGCTACCAGGCCAAGGCGGTGGCCTCGGGGGCGCGGCTGGTGCACTGCTGCGGCTTCGACTCGGTGCCGCACGACCTCGGCGCGTACTTCACCGTGAAGCAGCTGCCGCAGGACCGGCCGATCCACGTCGACGGCTTCCTGCGCGCCGGTGGCCAGCCGTCCGGTGGCACGCTCGCCTCCGCGCTGAGCATCCTGTCGCGCACCACGCAGACCCGGGAGGCCGCCAAGCGGCGGCGCGAGATCGAGCCGAGGCCGACCGGCCGGTCCGCCAAGGCGGTCGCGGGCAAGCCGGGCCGGGATCCGATCGCGCGGTCGTGGGTGGTGCCGCTGCCCACGATCGATCCGCAGATCGTGGCCCGCTCCGCCCGCGCGCTCGACGACTACGGTCCTGACTTCAGCTACAGCCACTACGCTGCGGCCAAGCGGCTGCCGATGCTGGCCGGTGGCGCGATCGGCGTCGGCGCGCTGGCCGGGCTGGCGCAGCTCGGGCCGGTCCGCAAGCGGCTGGAGACGCTGCGCAAACCGGGCGACGGCCCGAGCGAGTCACAGCGCGCGAAGTCCTGGTTCACGGTGCGGTTCCACGGCACGGCGGGCAACGCCGAGGTCGTCACCGAGGTCTCGGGCGGCGACCCCGGCTACGGCGAGACGTCGAAGATCCTGGCGGAGTCGGCGCTCTGCCTCGCGCTCGACGACCTGCCCGTGCGGGCGGGTCAGCTCACCACGGCGACCGCGATGGGTGACGCGCTGATCGAGCGGCTGCGCGAGGCGGGCATCCGGTTCACCGTGCTGGTCGGCAAGCCGGAGCAGCCGCCGTCACGACAGGTGACGCCCGGCTGACGCCCGAGGACTGTCAACCGCCGTCCCGAGTTTCCTAACTGGTGGACGTGTCGCCTGTATCACGTTTTCACTTAGGGCACCCTTACTTAGTCTGGGGTATATGACCAGAGCCCTGCGTGTTGCGATCGTCGGTGCGGGTCCCGCCGGGATTTACGCCGCCGACATCCTGGAGAAGTCCGACACCGACGTGAGCGTCGACCTGTACGAGCGCATGCCCGCGCCGTTCGGCCTGATCCGCTACGGCGTCGCGCCGGATCACCCGCGCATCAAGGGCATCGTCAACGCCCTGCACAAGGTGCTGGACAAGCCGGGCATCCGGCTGCTCGGCAACATCGACTTCGGCACCGACCTGAAGCTGGACGACCTGCGCGAGTTCTACGACGCGGTCATCTTCTCGACGGGCGCCGCCGCCGACCGGCCGCTGAACATCCCCGGCATCGAACTGCCGGGCAGCTACGGTGCCGCCGACTTCGTGTCCTGGTACGACGGCCACCCCGAGGCGTCCCGCGAGTGGCCGCTCGCCGCGCGCAGCGTCGCCGTGATCGGCGCGGGCAACGTGGCGCTCGACGTCGCACGGATCCTGGCCAAGACCGCCGACGAGCTGGCCTCGACCGAGATCCCGGACAACGTCCACGCCGGGCTCAAGGCGAGCCCGGTCACCGACGTGCACGTGATCGGCCGCCGAGGCCCGGCGCAGGCGAAGTTCACCCCGCAGGAGCTGCGCGAGCTCGACCACTCGCCCAACGTCGAGGTCATCGTGAACCCGGAGGACATCGAGTTCGACGACGGCTCGATCGCCGAGATGCGGGCGCACAAGCAGACCGACATGGTGGTCAAGACGTTGCAGGAGTGGGCCATCCGCGACGAGGGCGACCGGCCGAAGCGGCTGCACCTGCACTTCTTCCACTCGCCGGTCGAGGTGCTGGGCGACGGCGAGGTGACCGGGCTGCGCACCGAGCGCACCGAGCTGACGGGCGACGGCACCGTGCGCGGCACCGGCGAGTTCCACGATTGGGACGTGCAGGCCGTCTACCGCGCGGTCGGCTACCTGTCGTCGGCGCTGCCCGAGGTGCCGTTCGACCACCGCACCGGCACGGTGCCGCACGAGGCGGGCCGGGTGCTCGACATCGACGGCGACGCGGTGCCGGGCGTGTACGTCACCGGCTGGATCAAGCGAGGCCCGGTCGGGCTGATCGGCCACACCAAGGGCGACGCGCAGGAGACCATCCGCAGCCTGCTCGCCGACGCCGAGTCGCTCACCCCCGCGACGCAGCCCGACGAGGACGCGGTGCTCGAGTTCCTGGACCAGCGCGGTGTCGAGTACACCACCTGGGACGGCTGGTACCAGCTCGACGCGCACGAACGTTCCCTCGGCGAGGCCGAGGGTCGCGAGCGCAAGAAGGTCGTCGAGCGCGAGGACATGGTGCGCATCTCGCGCGGCTAGACCGAGACGTCGTTGAACGGCAGCTTCGGCTCGAGCCAGGGGAAGACGGCGAACATCAGCAGGGCGACGACGCCGGCGATCAGGATGAGCGCGGCGAGCACCCGCACCGCGAACGGCCCGGGCAGATGACGCCAGATCCAGCCGTACATCAGACCTCTCCCTTCATAGCGTCATCCCGATGCGGCTCAGCAACGCCTGGTAGTCCGGCGCCTGCTGCTTGGGCACCTGGCGTACCAGCACGCCGTGGACGATCAGCCGGTGGCTGTTGCCGTACTCGGGGTTGCACGTCGTCAGCGTCACCAGCGCGACCTGCTCCGCCTTCGGCAGCGGGTCGTCCGGCCGGTACGGCACCGGCGCGACCGCGTCCACGCGGTCGGGGGTGACGATCCGGCGTCCGACGGTGCGGCCGTACGGCCCGCCGCCCGGCTCGCCGGGCCCGCGCAGCGAGGGCACCCGGGCGCAGCGCGGGTCCTGCTGCCTGATGCGGTCCCAGCCGGCGACCTGCCCGGCCATCGGCATGACCCGGTAGACGAAGAAATCGGTCTCGGTTTCCAGGATGACGGCGTCGCACGAGTTGAGCTTGTCGAGGTCGTTGAACGGCGCGCCGGTGCCGATCCGGTGGCCCGCGATGCCCACGTTGCCCGGCTGTCCCGGCAGCGCCGTGCCCGGGTAGTGCCCCGGGCCGACGGCGAGCTGGGACTGGCCGACGCCCTCGACCACGACGAAGTTGTAGTCGGTGCCGAAGTGCGGGATGTAGAGCCGGGTGAAGCCGGTGCCCAGCTCGGGTGTGACCGGAGGCGCGGGCTGCACCGCGACCGGGTCCGCCCACGACCGCTCGAGCGTGTCGTTGGCGTCGCCCTGCTTCTGCTCGTTGATCAGGTCCGTGACGTAGAGCGTGTAGACGACGAAGAGCAGGATGACGATGCCAACCGTGATCAACAGCTCGCCGAAGGTCCGCACCACGATGGCGAGGGCGCCGTTCAGTCGCCGCTGCGCTCGTCCCACGGCCATCCTCCTCGCCTCCCCCGTTCTCGGAACGTCGCAGCTACGTTAACGTGGAGGTAGACGACGGTAGCGGGCGCACCTGCGAAGACTTCCATTCCGGTCCTACCGCGCGCGCCGAGCCGTCCCGCGTGAAGGAGACAGACGAGCATGCCCAAGTCGAAGGTACGCAAGAAGACCGCGTACACACCGCCTGCCGACAAGAACACGGCGGTCAAGGTTCGCGCCCAGGGCCCGTCGCATCCGGCCTACCTCGTCGTGATGTTCGGCCTCATGCTGCTCGGGCTCGCGTGGATCGTCGTGAACTACCTGGCGGGCTACAAGATCGAGTTCATGGGCGAACTCGGTAACTGGAACTTCGCGATCGGGTTTTCCCTGATGATCACCGGGCTGTTGATGACCATGCGGTGGCGCTGAGGTGTGAATTACACCACTGTGACGAATCCCCACTGTGGATAAGCTCTGTGGATAACTCGGCCGATCAAGGTCCGGCTGTGGACAACCCGGGGTTGTCCTGGGGAACGAAGCCGTCGCTGCTCGGTCTCGGCGCTGCTCTCACGCTCTGCGCCGCGGCGGGGACGGTATGGCTGCTGACGACCGCCGACCGGCCCGGCGCGCTGCTGTTCGGCGTGTTCACGCTCGCGGCCGCGGCCGCGACGATCTACGGCGTGCTGGTGCGTCCCCGGCTGCGAGCGGACTCCGACGGCTTGCACGTCCGCACCCTGACCGGCACCGACCACGCGCCATGGCGGCAGGTACAGGCGCGGGTGGTCAGCACCCGCAGACTCGGTCGCGACACCAAGACGCTGGAGATCGAGTTCGACGGCTTCGGCGACGAGCTTCACTTGGCCGTGCTCGGCTGGCTCGACCTCGGCGCCGAGCCGGACGACGTGCTCGACGACCTCAATCGCCTCCGGCCGAGCTAGCCGGCTAAGCGCACGCCACCTGGCGGCAGATGACGTCGGCGGTCAGCTGCGCGTCCCTGGTCACCACGATGCCGACCAGCGCGACGAGCAGCAGCCCGGCGACCGTCGCCTGCATCGTCACCCGGCGCCGTTCCGGTGCATACACCATCGCCGCCGTCGCGAGCGCGCCGATCACCAGGCCACCGAGGTGACCGAGCAGCGATATGCCGGGGATCTGCACGCTGATGAACAGGTTGATCGCGATGACGCCGATGACCGGCATCGGGTTCAGCTTGAGCCGCAGCACCGCGACGAGCACCCCGCCGAGCACGCCGTACACCGCACCCGATGCGCCCGCCGTCGACGTGTTCAGGCTCTCGAAGGCGAACACCGCCACGCTGCCGCCGAGCAGTGAGAGCAGGTAGACGCCGAGGTAGCGGACCTTGCCGAGCAGCAGTTCGAGGTCTCTGCCGAGCACCCACAGCGCCAGCATGTTGACCCCAAGGTGCAGCAAGCCGAAGTGCAGAAACCCGGACGTGACCAGCCGCCACCACTCGTCGTTCATGGCGACGAACGGGGTGAACAGGGTGCCGTCCTCGAACATCGGCGCGGACTGGTTGGCCATCAGGCTCTGCGCCTGCACCGCCGTCGCGAGGTACACGACGACGTTGAGCCCGATCAGCACCGGCGTCACGACGACCCGTGACGACGCCCGCGCCCCGGCGACGGTGCGGTAGCCGAAGCCGGACCTGCGGTGCGCCGATGCCTGCGTCTTGGCCTGCCTGCGGGCGGCGTGCACGCAGTCGACGCACTGATAGCCGACCGATGCCTCCCGGAGGCAGTCCGGGCAGGCGTAGCGACCGCAGCGCACGCAGCGCAGCCCGGTCTGCCGGTCGGGGTGCCACCAGCACGTGTTCACGGTGCCCTGCTCAGCCTGCTCGGACACCGTGGCGTCAGTCCTGGTAGCCGATGGACACGCGCTCGATCACGATGTCTTCGAGCGGTCGGTCCGTGGTGCCCGTCGCGGTCGTGGCGATGGTGTCGACCACGTCCCGGGACTCCTGGTCGGCGACCTCGCCGAAGATGGTGTGTTTGAAGTTCAGGTGCGGCGTCCGCGCCACCGTGATGAAGAACTGCGAGCCGTTCGTGCCCGGGCCGGCGTTGGCCATGGCCAGCAGGTACGGCCGGTCGAACTGCAGCTCGGGGTGGAACTCGTCGCCGAAGCGGTAGCCAGGACCGCCGCGACCGGTGCCGGTCGGGTCGCCACCCTGAAGCATGAAGCCATCGATGACCCGGTGGAAGACGGAGCCGTCGTAGAACGGCCCCGAGGTCTCGTGCTTGGCATTCGGCTGCGAGTAGTACTTCGAGCCCTCGGCAAGACCCGCGAAGTTCGCCACGGTCTTCGGCGCATGATCTGGAAAAAGATTCAGATTTATGTCGCCCAGGTTGGTGTGCAGCGTTGCCGTTGACGCCCGGCCGGGCGATTGATTGCTTTCAGTCACCCAAACATCGTGCCATCACGAGCGAACTCTCGTGTCAACGGGCAGGATGGGTAATGGCAGGACACGTCGTGATAACCGATTGTTGAGGTGAAGACCATGGCGGTCGCCACGAAGAAACTGGCCGGCACGCTGTCTTCTGGGGCTGAGTCGATGCGTGAAGAGGCCGGAAAGACGACCCGTCGTGCTCGCAAGCAGTTCAAGCAGGCAGCGAAGCAGACGAAGAAGGACCTTGCCCGCAACGCCAAGAAGGCCCGCAAGACCACGAAGGAGGATCGAGACAAAATCAAGGCAGACGTGATGGAGGCAGCCCAGCAGGCGCGCACCCAGCTCCAGGAGGAGTGGGACAGCCGCAAGGCGGCCAAACAGGAAGATGAGCGGCCCAAGACCCGCAAGGACCGCAAGAAGGCGTAC
>WHUB01000300.1:0-455 GCA_009377395.1 Actinophytocola sp.
TTTGCACATCGGTGCTCCGAAGACGGGGACCACCTATCTTCAGCACGTGATGTCGCGTAAGCGGGCTCAGTTGCGTGAGCTCGGGGTGCTCTATCCGAAGTCGGACGGCAAGGCGCATTTCCTCGCCGCCCACGACCTGCGCGAGCTGGACTACTACGGGGTTGCCGGCCCGAAGATCGCCGGCAGCTGGGGCAAGATCGTCGCGGCGGTGCGCGACTGGGACGGGCCGTCGATCATCTCGCACGAGATGTTCTCGCTCGCCGAGCCCGAGGCGGTCAACCGGGCGATGCGCGACCTCGACGGGCTCGAGGTGCACGTCGTGATGACCGCGCGCGACCTGGCGCGCCAGATCCCGGCCCACTGGCAGGAGGACATCAAAAACCGCGGGCTGCTGACCTACTCGGAGTACCTGCGCTCACTCAAACGCACCGACGACAGCGTCAACCCGTTCTTCG
>WHUB01000300.1:463-783 GCA_009377395.1 Actinophytocola sp.
GAGACCAACCTGCTGCGCCGTCTCAACACCGAGATCATCCACACCATGGACGGCCCCAGCTACCACAACATGATCAAGCACTACCTCGCCGTCGACGTGCTCGCCGCACGCTCCGGCGCCGAGCCGCTGCGGCTGTCGGTCGAGGACCGGGAATGGGTCACCCAGCAGGCCAAGGAGATCGTGCACGAGCTGCGCGAGGCCGGCTACGACGTCGTCGGCGACCTCGAAGACCTCATCCCCAACTGGGACGCCGACGACACCGGACCCCGCCACCCCGACAGCGCCAACGACGCCGAACTACTCGACGCCTCCATCGACGC
>WHUB01000301.1 GCA_009377395.1 Actinophytocola sp.
GGTTGCTGGTTCGAGTCCAGCCGGGGGAGCCCAAGCCCAGGTCACAGCACCTGGGCCTTCGTTGTATCTGGCCCCAAACAGCCCGCAGGGGCGATTTAGTGTCGAAAAACCTCACGGCTAGGTGGCCTCCCGAAGCATGCTCTCCAACGCGTCCGCATTCGCCTGATTCGCGACCCGCTTGCGCCGGTAATGCTTCTCAGCGACCGCCCGCGTGTTGCCAAGTTGATCCGCGATCGCCGTCGTCGGTAGCTCGGCTTCATCCAGGACCGTCGCGACTGTCTTGCGGAACACGTGCGAGGTGACCCAGCCGTAGCCCACGTCAGCCATCGCGGTGCTGATCGCGTTGATCACGTTGCTCGGGTCCAACCAGTTGCCCGTGAACGAGGCGAACACCGGTCCACCACCGGAGGCAAGCTTACGACGCCGCCACATCGGCACCGACCACTGCGGAACCTTGAGCACCAGCCCATCACGGTTGCCCTTACGCTTGCGGCGACGAACCAACCCTTGCCCAGTGATCCGCACCAGATGATGGCTGATCACCACAGTCGCGTTGGCCGGATCGACTTCAGCAGAGTCGAGGGCGAGCAGCTCACCCAGGCGCACGCCGGTCGCGAGCATGGCTTCCATGATGTCCGGCAGATCGAGCCAGATCTGACCGCGCCCACCCAGCGATCGGCCCTTCGCGTCCTGCTGGCGTGACGGCCCATACTCACGAAGCTTGGCCATCAACTCAATGCGCTGCTCCAGGTCCAGCGCGACCACGGTCCGTTCCTCACCGC
>WHUB01000302.1 GCA_009377395.1 Actinophytocola sp.
CAGTCCCTGCGCCGCGCGGGCGAGGTAAGGCGCGCGCCGTTGCCAGGGATGTTGCGGGGACACCTGCGGCCTGCGCCGACGACAACGTGCTCGTCGCGCACGCGCTGCGGCTGTCGTCGGCGCTGCTCGCCGCCGGCAAGCCGCACACCGTGTTGCCGCTTTCCGGGGTCACCCACATGGCGGCGCAGGAGACCGTGGCGGAGAACCTGCTGCTGCTGCAGGTCGCCTTCCTCCGCGACGCCCTGGGTATTGAGCGCGACCGCCGCTAGCCGGTGACCTGGATCCGGTCGTACTCGAGGTACCCCATCCCGTCGGCGCCGAGGTTGCGGACCCGTTTCGAGTGCACGTACGGGTTCTTGGCGAACCACAGCGGCACCACCGGCATGTCCGCGAGTATCTGGTCCTCCGCCTGCAGCGCCCGTCGCGGCGCAGCCCGCCTCGGCTCGGCTGACGCGTTCTCGTCGTCCCGCGGGCGTGGCCGACCCTCGATGCCGGGAAGGCGGCGTCACCGACTCGTGCGACGACCGAGACGTTCCGCGGCCGGGTGCGGGGTACACCACACCGGTGGGCTCGCCGTCCAGGTCCCGGCGCTGGCGGCGGCCGTGGGTGCCACACATCACACCCGCGACACTGGCCACCTCACCGCTGGTGAGACGACAGTGGCGTAATAGTGTCGCGGTGGCCAAATGTGGCTGGCTGGCGGCTCGAGGACACCCCGGAGGTCCTGATGACGACACAGAGCACGGCGGAACGCGAGGAGACTCGCCCGCGTGCGCAGATCG
>WHUB01000303.1 GCA_009377395.1 Actinophytocola sp.
CCAGCGCGTCGGGCCAGGACGTAACCCTCTGCGAGCACGGCTACGTTGGTCATGCCGACGAGATTGGAGATCAGTTTGAAGGTCGTCGCCGCTTCCACCGTGCCCAGATCATGGACGGATTCGGCGAACTCCTCCAAGAGGGGGTGCACGAAGGCAACCGTCTCTCGGGGACCGCCGACGAACACCGGAATCTCGCCACGTTCAGCGTGCTCCGGAGTCTTGCCCAACGGACAAGCAACGAACGGGATTTCCCGTTCGGCCAAGAGGTCCGAGATCCCGCGGGCAACGATCGGATCAATGGTCGAGACATCGACACAGACGATGCCGGGCTCGAGTACTGAAACGAGAGACCGGTATGTGTCGACCACATGCTCGGGAAGCGGCAAGCTGGTGAAGACCGCATCGGCCTCGGACGCCGCCTCGGCGGCGGAGTCACAAGCGCCCGCGCCAGCAACGGTACATGCCCGGGTGGCCTCCCTGCTCGGGTCATAGACGCGAACCTGATGCCCGCGCGTGGCGAGCCGTCGGGCGACCGCACCGCCCATCTTGCCTGCACCGATGAAACCGATCTTCCATCCGCCAGTCATGTCACTCCTCGGCAACGGTGGGCCGACCCGGATGGGGTGCGGGTTGCTGAATGGTCTCGAAGTCCTCAGCGTCAACGTCGCGACCGATGGGCTCCCAGCGAATCAGCAGAAGGGAAACGAGGCCCAGAGCTGGTGCTCAGGACTCCCGACATGGTGCGAAAGTTGGTGCATGCTCAGCGGCGGGATTCGACC
>WHUB01000304.1:0-218 GCA_009377395.1 Actinophytocola sp.
TTCATCGTGAGTCTCCTCGGCTGGTTGTTTGGTCTCGACTAGACGTAGATGCGGGAGACGGTCTCGGCGACGCAGACCGGCTTGTCGCCTTGATCGGACTCTACGGTGACCCGGGAGGTGATCTGAACCCCTCCGGCCACGTCGTCCACGGTCAGCAGCTGGACCCGGGCGCGGATCCGCGACCCGGCCGGCACCGGTGCCGGGAAGCGCACTTTGTT
>WHUB01000304.1:236-779 GCA_009377395.1 Actinophytocola sp.
GCCGTCGACCGAACCGATCCCTTTGGCCAGAGCCGGGATCAACGACAGAGTCAGAAAGCCGTGCGCGACCGTGCCGCCGAACGGGCCGGCCTTGGCTCGCTCCGGGTCGACATGGATCCATTGGTGGTCGCCGGTGGCGTCGGCGAAACGATTGATCCGGTCCTGGTCGACGGCGTGCCAGTCGCTCACCCCGATCTCGGTGCCGGCGGCCGCGCGCAGTTCGTCGACGGATGTGAATGCCATCAGTGCTCCTCAGTGTCTAGTCGGGGAGGCCAGCACGCGCCCAGGATGGCGGGGAAGGCCTCGCGTCATCAGCGATAGCCGCCGTCGACGTAGATGTTCTGGCCGGTGATGTAGGACGAGTCGGGGCCGACCAGGAACGAGATGACGCCGGCGATGTCGTCCGGCACGCCGAACCGGCGCAACGGCAGCGCGGCGGCAGCGCCCGCGGCGAAGTCCTCGGTGCTGACGCCCATCCGGGCGGCGGTCTGGTCGATCATCGGCGTCTTGATGAAGCCCGGGGCGACGGAGTTGACGTTGATG
>WHUB01000305.1 GCA_009377395.1 Actinophytocola sp.
CGATGCTCGACGCTCTCAGCGAGTCACTTGCCCAGCAGCGCCAACTCGTCGCCGACGCCTCCCATGAGCTCCGCACCCCGCTGGCGACGCTACGGACCAACATCGAAGTGCTCACGCGCGCCGACGAGCTGGCAGCCGACGACAAGTCGATGCTCATCCAGGACACCGTCGCGCAGATCGCCGAGTCGTCGCGACGGCGGCGACCAGCCGACCGATCGCCGCCGCCAGTCCGACGGCGATGATGGAGATGGCGATGAGTGCCCACAGGAGCTGACGCAGCGCTTGGTCGACTTCGGTCAGCGATCGGCCGACCTGCAGCGCCGTTGCCTGTCCTGCCGTGCCGAGGTGACATGTACCCGCACGGGCGTGCCGTCGACGTCGGCGTCGAAGAAGGTCTCGACCCGTTCCCCTCGCGCCACGGCGAGCACCTCGTCCGTGACCTGTAGGGGCCGATCTCCGAACATCGTGAGGATGTCGCCGTCGCGGTCGACGACCTGCCTGAACCCCTCGTGGGCCACCGGCAGGCCCTTCGGCACCGTCGGGCTGTCGGTCGGAGGACCGTGCCGGTCCACGGACCCGAATGCCGGGGCCATGTGGCGCAACGACGTGTCGATCTGGTCTCGCAGGTTGCTGCGCTCGATGACGTACACGGCGACCGACACCGCCACAACGGTGACCAGCACGGCGAATCCGGCGGCGCGCGTGACCCGGTTGCGCAGCGTCATGGGCTGCGTAGCACGAAGCCCACGCCCCGCACCGTGTGGATCATCCGG
>WHUB01000306.1 GCA_009377395.1 Actinophytocola sp.
TGCACCCGCGCGTGTCCGTCCGCTGCGGCGCGCCGTATCCGCCGGCCCACGTCGGTGGATCCGGTGAAGCTGATCCCGTCGAGGCGGCTGTCCTGAATCAGTCGCTCACCCACGATGTCGCCGGGCCCGAGCAGGACCGAGACCACGCCGTCGGGCAGGCCGGCGTCGCGAAGCGCGGCGATGAGCAGCAGCGAGCTGGCGGTGGCTTGCTCCGCAGGCTTGAAGACCACAGTGTTGCCGAAGGCCAACGCGGCGCCGATCTTGATCGCCGGGCTGTTCAACGGGAAGTTCCACGGCGTGATCACGGCGACGACGCCGATCGGGGCCCGGACGGTGTAGAGCAGGTCGTCTGTCGCGGCGCCCGGCAAGCTGCCACCCGCGGTGAGCATCGCCCGGTCGGAGAAGAAGTCCAGCACCCCGGCGGCGTTGGCCACCTCCGCAGCGGCTTCCGCGACTGGCTTGCCGACCTCGCTGACCATGGTGGCCGTGATCTCTTCGGCTGACTCCCGCAGCAAGGTGGCGGTTCGGCGCAGCACGCCGCTGCGCGCCGCCGGCGGCGTAGCCGACCAGACCGGCGCCAACTCAGCCGCCGCCGACACCGCGGCGTCGACATCGTCATCGCCAGACACCCGCCAGCGGCCGACGTGAACCGACGGCGAAGCTGGATTGAGCGACTCGAACCAGGTCGAGCCGGAGGCGAACAGACCACGATCGTTGTCTTGCATGCTCAGTCCTCAATCCCCTCGACGCCGACCCACGGATCAAGGTCGGG
>WHUB01000307.1 GCA_009377395.1 Actinophytocola sp.
GCAAGTTAGCGCTGACGTGATTAATGTTACCACTCCTCCGGCAGGCTAGCGTTTCGTGATACGGTTTCTGACAGAAAACCAACTAAGCCTATGCCGGACTGACGGGATACGTAAATCAACTCACGTATGGACTGAACCTCCACAGCCAGGTAAGTAACGAGGTGGTGGCTCGGATTGCGGACGCAGTAGCGGAGCAGCGCGTCTTGCGTCATCTGGTTGAGAGTTACTACGACGCCACAGACGCCGCAATTGGTGCCTGGAGAACGCATAGCGACCGACGAGAACCCGAGGAGGTGGTCCGCGACCTCTTGCTACGCCTCATTAGTGCGCTCGATGAGCGCAGACCCTGGGCTGAACCGCCGTCCAGGTATTGACAGACGGAATAGGTTGCTTCCAGACACGCTCCAGTAATTGGTCGCATCCCCCTTTCGAGGATGTCGGTCACCGAGCAACTGCACGCCGTTCTTGCTCCAGCGCCAACCGAAGATGCCACCTCGGTGGATATTTACTATCCTGCAACTACGTACGGGCGAGAGAGTAGCACTGGTCGCACCTGGACCGTCTACTGAGAAAGGCGTTGCATTGCTAGGACGCTTCCAACGGGAGGCCACCGTAACCGCATTCAAAGAACTGATCGGCCTTGAGGTTGAGTAACACCGTTCGACCGCGAGTTGCTCGTGTCGAGGTTGTCCTTGTCCGCAGCTGGCCTTCACGGGCGTCGCGCCCTGCCAACGCTTCGCTGCCGCCCGTGCCAGGCCAGCAGCTTAGA
>WHUB01000308.1:0-363 GCA_009377395.1 Actinophytocola sp.
AGGGCCAGATCATCACCGGCAAGGACGGCAATCAGGTTCCCGGCTACCAGGTGCACCTCGGCGGGCGACTCGGCGAGCAGGCGGACTTCGGGCGCAAGGTTCGCGCGCTCAAGGTCGCCGCCGAGGAGCTGCCCGACTACGTGGAACGGGTGGTACGCCGCTACCTCGGTGCCAGGGCGGCTGACGAACGGTTCGCCGACTGGAGCTTGCGCGCGACCGACGAGGAGCTCTCGTGACCACCGTGCTCGAGCGCCCGGGTGAGCAGGTCGCCGACAGGGCCTGGTTGCGCTTCCTGGCAGACCGCGCGGCGAGCGAGCTCGCCGGTGCGCCGGCACACGAGATCGTGCGTTGGTCCGCCGCCGC
>WHUB01000308.1:373-765 GCA_009377395.1 Actinophytocola sp.
ACTGGACCACGCGCTCACCGACTACACGGCGTGGGTCACCGGGCTGCGCCGCGCGGACTCGGCCGAACGCGCCGACACGCCCGTGGTGGAGTTCGACGAGAGGCGCGGCAAGGTGAAGATCAACCCGATAGCGGCGTGGACCGACGCCGGGGTCGAGGCGTACGTGCGGGAGCACGGGGTGCTCGTCAATCCGCTGCTCTCCAACGGCTACGGCTCGATCGGCTGCGCGCCCTGCACACGCCGGCTGGAGCCCGGCGGGCACGGCCGTACCGGCCGGTGGGCGGGCCTGGCGAAGTCCGAGTGCGGTATCCACAGATGAGCACGCGAGCGCGGCAGCTCCACCGGCGAGGCGAAGCCGAGGGGGGACCGGAACGCCGGGCGGGTGCGCGCAT
>WHUB01000309.1:0-350 GCA_009377395.1 Actinophytocola sp.
CCTCGACCAGCGCCTCGACGATGGCCCGCGCCAGCCGGTCGGTCTGCCGCTCCAGCCGCCCCGCGAGCTGCCCCATCGGCCCGGACCGTACCCAACGGTTTCTGTGGACGCCTCGGGCCCGCCTGCCGGACGGAGGCGTCCACAGATCCCGGGGCTATGGCTCGGACAGGAAGATGAGCTTGTGCTCGACGTACTCGTCGATGCCGACGAAGCCGCCATCGCGCCCCAGGCCCGACTGCTTGACGCCACCGAAGGGCGCCGCCGGGCTCGACACCATGCCCTGGTTGACGCCGACCATGCCCGCCTCGATGCGCTCGGCCACCCGCAGGGCCCGGCCCAGGTCTCGGGTG
>WHUB01000309.1:363-763 GCA_009377395.1 Actinophytocola sp.
CTGTCGTTGGCGAGCGACACCGCCTCGTCCTCGCTCTCGAACGTGCGGATCGAGGCGACCGGTCCGAAGATCTCCTCGCGGTTGAGGCGCGCCTCGCCGTCGACGCCGGTGAGCACGGTCGGCTCGTAGAACCAGCCAGGTCGATCGAGCGTCGTGCCGCCGGTGCGCACCTCGGCACCGTGGTCGAGCGCGTCGGCGACCAGCTCGACGACCTTCGCGCGCGCCTTGTCCTCGACGAGCGGCCCGACCTCGACGCCCTCCTCGGTGGGCTCGGCCTGTCGCTGGGCGACCTGAACCTGTCCACCCTGACCGGGCTGGTCGACGCCCTCGGCCTGCCGGTGTCCACCGGCACGCTGGGCCTCGGCGACCTGACCGGCACCAACCTGCTGTCGACCCTGAC
>WHUB01000030.1:0-299 GCA_009377395.1 Actinophytocola sp.
GACCAGGATCCGCTCGTACCCGTGGCGCTCCTGCTCGGGCACAGTGCCGGGAACCTCGGCCAGCGTGTCCAGAATGGAGTCCACGTGCGCGGTGGTGATCGCACCCTCACGGAACGCCGCCGCCGTTGCCGGAGCCGACGCCGGCACACGATGGATGCCCTCGGTGTAGTCATTACACGCCAGCGCCCGACGGACGCGCTTCCTGCCGTCGCTGCGAGTACACGACACAGCGTCTTTCAGCAGAGCTTCCAAGCTGGCGTAGCCATACGTCTGCGGCACGCCCCGCGACTGCATCTCCG
>WHUB01000030.1:309-3782 GCA_009377395.1 Actinophytocola sp.
CCCTATTACCTGGACGAATTCACCTTCCGATTCAACCGACGCACATCCCACCATCCAGGAATGCTCTTGTACCGACTACTCCAACAAGCAGTCGCCACCGACCCCCACCCACTCCGCGACCTCATCGACGCAGAACCAGACAAAACCGACTACACCTAAGCAGATACGCAGTACACATGTTCGATCGAATCAAGCACCACACGCCCAGCCGTCAGGGCCGCGCGACTTCCCCCAGCGCGGCCATGGCGTCTGTCAGCTGGGTCTCGCTCAGGTACGGCGCGGGGCCGAAGCGCAGGTGCGCTCCCCTGCTGTCGGCGGACACGCCTCGTTTAGCGAGCGCGAATCGTAGCTCCTGCGCGTCCTGGCAGCGCAGCGCGAGGAACCCG
This sequence comes from Actinophytocola sp., assembly GCA_009377395.1. Taxonomy (GTDB): domain Bacteria; phylum Actinomycetota; class Actinomycetes; order Mycobacteriales; family Pseudonocardiaceae; genus Haloechinothrix_A. Next base: position 696 of record WHUB01000030.1, read on the forward strand.
CCGTAGTCGCGCAGTGGCGCCCGCCGGTCCCGGTCGATCACCTCGGGCGGTAGCGCCAGCTCATCGAATGCCGTGGCGAGCACGCCGAGCTGATGCTGAGCGAGCGCACGCAGGAACGCCGGGTGCAAACCGTGCTCGTCCCGGAACCGCAGCACGCGCGCCGCCCGGTAGTGGCAGGTCGGGTCGTAGGTCGCCCCGGCGAACCGGGCGGCGCCGCTGGCGTAGCGCACCACCCCGGGGTCCTTCTCGTCGGCCAGCTCGCCGAACTCGGCGAACCAGCCGGTGACCACCGGCCGAAACCGGTCGGCATGCGGTGGCAGCCGCAGGAAGCAGTTGCCCTCACCGAACTGGAGGTACTTGTAGCCACCCCCCGTCACCCACACGTCGGCGAGCCCCAGCGCCGCGAGATCCACCTCGACGACGCCGAGCGCGTGGTAGGCGTCCACCAGCAGCTCGGCGCCATACCGCGCACACGCAACGGCCACGGCGTCCAGCCCGCCGACGATGCGGGCGGTCTCGAACAGCACCAGCGACACCAGCGCGGCCGCCGTCCGGTCGTCCACTTCGGACGCGATCCGCTCGGCGAGCGTGTCCACCGGCTCGACCGGCACCCGCACCACCTCGATGCCTTCCTCCGCCAGCCGCGTCAGCTGCCTGCGCAGCGTGTGGAACTCGCCATCGGTGGTCACCAGCCGGGGTCTGCGGCGCAGGTCGAGCGCGGACAGGAACCGCAGCACGAGGTCGTGCGTGCTCGCGCCCAGCGCGACCTCACCGCCCGGATCGGCCAGCAGCCGCCGGTAGCCCGCCGCCACCTCCTCGGCCTTGGCGGCGGCCCGCTCCCACTTGCCGTCGACGTACTCGGCCGCGTCCGTGATCGCCTCGATCTGCCCCTCCAGCGCGACATCCGGCCAGGCCTGATGCGAGTGCCCAGTCAGCAGCAGCCGGTCCGCCACCCGGAACCGCGAGTAGTGCTCGGCCAGCGCGTTCGGCGTGCGCGCCAGGTCCTCGATCCGGTAACTCACAGCTTGCTCCGCACCGCCCACAGGTCGGGAAACGCCGGGCTGCCGACGGTGGTGCGCAGGTACGCCGCGCCGGACGACCCGCCGGTGCCACTCTTGTCCCCGATGGTGCGCTCGACCATCTTGACGTGCCGGTACCGCCACTCCTGGAACCCCTCGTCGAGGTCGACCAGGTTCTCGCACACCGACGCCGGCCCCGAGTCGTCCTGATACACCCGCAGCAGCAGCTCCTGCACCCGCTCCGACGGCTCGATCGGCTCCGTCACGTCCCGGTGCAGCGCGGCGTTCGGCACGTCGTAGCCGTGCCCATCGAGGTAGCGCAGGAAGGAGTCGAACAGCGATGGGCTCGCCATGCGCGTCGCGATGCGCTCGCGCGCCGACGTGCTCTCCGGGTAGTGCTCGAACACCCGCCGGTCGCGTCTGCCGAGCACCGCTTCCAGTTCGCGGAACTGTCCGGATTGGAACCCGCTCGACGCGTCGAGGCGTTCCCGGAAGCTGAGGAACTGGCTCGGCGTCATGGTCTCCAGGACGTCGATCTGCGCCACGACGACCTTGAGGATGGTCAGCGCCCGCCGCAGCGTCCGCACCGCGTGCGGGGTGTCACCCGCGGCGAGCCGCACCTGGAGGTGATCCAGCTCGTGCAGCAGCTGCTTGAACCACAGCTCGTAGACCTGGTGGATGACGATGAACAGCATCTCGTCGTGCTCGCTCGACCTCGGGTGCTGGGCGCCCAGCACGTCGTCGAGCGCGAGATAGGACGTGTAGGTCAGGGCGGCGTGCTGTTCGGTCATGGCGTGGTCACCTCATCGAAGTGGCGCTGCGCCGCCGGCGCCAGCGCCGAGTACAGCTCGTGGAACAGCGTGACGGCCTCGGCCCGCTTCACCGGAGCGGCGATCAGGTTCTCGGGCAGCTCGGGGTCACGGAACGGGAACTGCCGGAACGTGTGTACCAGCCGGGTGCGCAGCCGGAACGCCGTCGCGTCGTCGTCGGCCGATGCCCCGTCGAACCGGGCGACGAACGCGGCGTAGGTCTCGGCGAGCGCGTCGAGGTTCCAGGCCCGTGCGATCAGCCTGCGCGCGTCGCCCGCATCGGCCGGTGAGCAGTGCATCAGCCCAGCGTGCTCGCGAACCTCGAGTTCGTCGAGCAGGTCACCAACCTGGGTTAGCGCGTCGCGCACGGCGAGCCAGGTGCCGTCCTGGATCGGGCCGAACCCGAGGAACCGCAGTCGCCGCACCAGCGCCTCCCGCGCGCGCCGGTGCGTGTCCGGAATGGCGTGCCACAGCAGCGTCCACCGCTCGCCGGGCTGTCCGTTGCCACCGAGGGTGAAGATGCGGCTGTCGCCTTCCGCGAGCACCACTCGCGCCCGATCGGTCAGGGTGTAGTGGACCAGCCTGCCCTGTTTGCGGCGAGCGATCAGGTCCCGGCGGGCCAGCCGGGTCAGCGAGACCCTGGCCGCGCCCTCGCGAAAGCCGAGTTCGGAGAGCAGCGCGACCAGCCCGCCCGCCCAGACCTCCCGCTGGTCGTCGCGCGGCCACACGTAGGCGCCGAGCAGGGTCATCACTAGCTCCTGCGGCGTCGGGCCGAACCGCTCTGCGTGCACGCCCTCAACTCTATACATGGCAGCGCGCTCGGGTGTAATTTGATTCACATGGAGATCGGGGTCGGGCTCCCCAACACCACTCCGGGCGCGACCGGAGCGCTGCTCACGGAGTGGGCACGTCGCGCCGACTCCGGCCCGTTCGACTCGCTCGCCGTGCTCGACCGGCTCGTCTACGACAGCATCGAACCGTTCGCCGCGCTGGCCGCCGCGGCGGTGGTCACCGACCGGATCCGGCTCGCGACCATGATCGCCATCGGTCCGCTGCGCTCGACCGCGCTGCTCGCCAAGCAGGCCGAGTCGGTGCACCGGCTCGCCGATGGCCGGTTCACCCTGGGCCTCGGCATCGGCGCCCGCCACGACGACTACACCGCGTCCGGCATCGACCACCGCCGCCGGGGAGCACTGCTCTCGGAGCAGCTCGCCCGGCTGCGCGGCGACGACTACCCGGGCGAGATCCTGGTCGGCGGC
>WHUB01000030.1:3792-44411 GCA_009377395.1 Actinophytocola sp.
GGCGGCCCGCCCCGCGCCTTCGCCTCGGCCGTCACCAGAGCACGCGCCGCCTGGCGCGACCTCGGCAGACCGGGCACGCCCCGGCTGTGGGGGCAGGGCTACTTCGCACTCGGCGACGACGACACCGTCCGCGCCGGCAGCGACTACCTGCGCGACTACTACGCCTTCACCGGGCCGTTCGCCGAGACCATCGCCTCGGCGAACCTGACGAGTGGCCGGGCGATCAAGGACTTCGTGCGCGGGTATGCGGCGGAGGGCTGCGAGATGCTGGTGCTGCTGCCCACGGTGTCCGATGTGGACCAGATGGACCGGCTGGCCGAGGTGATCGGATGAGGGTCACGATCGTCGGCGCCGGACCGGCCGGGCTGTACCTCGGCATCCTGCTCGCCAAGGCCGAGCAGCCGCACGACATCACCGTGCTGGAACGCAACCCCGCTGATGCCACGTTCGGCTGGGGCGTCGTCTTCTCCGAGGAGACCCTGGGCTCGTTGCGCGACGCCGACTACGCCAGCTACCTGGAGATCACCGACACCTTCGCCCGCTGGGACGCGATCGACATCTCCTACCGCGACACCGTGCTGCGCTCGCGCGGGCACGCGTTCTCCGCCATCGCCCGCAAACGGCTGCTGGCGATCCTGCAACGTAGGGCCGCCGAACTCGGTGTGAAGCAGCGCTTCCACGTCGAGGTCGATGACATCGGCGCGCTGTGCGCGGACACCGACCTGCTGGTCGGCGCCGACGGCGTGCACAGCGTGGTGCGGCAGGCCGCGGAGGGCACGTTCCGTCCTACCAGCACGCCGCAGGGCGGCACCTACATCTGGTACGGCACCGACCTGGTGTTCGACGCCTTCCGGTTCGTCTTCGCCGAGTCCGAGCACGGCCTGTTCCAGGTGCACGGCTACCCGTTCGACGAGCACGCCAGCACGTTCATCGTGGAGTGCCCCGAGCCGACCTGGCGCAAGGCCGGGCTGGATCAGATGTCCGAAACGGACAGCATCGCGTTCTGCGAGCGGCTGTTCGCCGACGAGCTGAACGGGCACCGGCTGCTGTCCAACAAGTCCGCCTGGCTCCGGTTCCCGTTGCTGCGCAACAGATCCTGGCACGCCCGGAGCTCGGACACGCCGGTGGTGCTGCTCGGGGACGCCGCGCACACCGCGCACTTCACCATCGGCTCCGGCACCAAGCTGGCCATGGAGGATGCCATCGCGCTCGCCGCCGCGTTCGTGCGGCATGGCAGCGACAGTACCGCCGCGATCGAGGCGGCGCTGGTGCATTACGAGCGGGAACGCAAGCCCGTGGTCGAGCGCTTCCAGCAGGCGGCGACCGACTCGGCCGAGTACTTCGCCCGCGTCAACCAGCACACCCATCTCGCGCCGCCGCAGTTCGCGTTCAACCTGCTCACCCGCAGTGGCCGGATCAGCCATTCCAACCTGGCCCAGCGCGACGCCGACTTCGTCCGCGCGGTCGACGTCTGGTTCGCCACCGGCAGGGCGGTCGCGCCGCCTCCCGCCTTCACCCCGCTCACCCTGCGCGGGTTGCGGCTGGCCAACCGCATGGTCGGCACCGCGGCGGGGAACGCGGGGCTGGTGCTGACGCCGATGACGGCCGTGACACCGGGCGGCCGGATCAGTCCCGACTCTCCCACCCTGTGCGCGGACGCCGATGTCGCGCGGCTGCGGGCCGCCGTCGCCGAGTGCGGCGCGCTGGGCGTGTTGCTCGGCCACGCCGGCCGCCGGGGCGCGACCCGGAACCGGGAGCGCGGCGTCGATATCCCGCTACCGGACGCCGGGGCGTGGCCGCTGCTGGCGCCGTCGCCGCTGCCGTTCGGGCCGTTGAGCCAGACTCCGAAGGCGATGGGCGCCGACGACCTGGCGGAGGTGACCGACGCGTTCGTGACCGCAGCCGTCCGGGCGACCGAGGCCGGATGCGGCCTGGTGATGATCGACTGCGGCCACGGCTACCTGCTGGCGAGCTTCCTGTCGCCGCTGACCAACCACCGCGACGACGACTACGGCGACACGCTCGACGGCAGGCTGCGGTTCCCGCTCGATGTCGTCCGCGCGGTGCGCGCGGCAGTGCCGGACGACGTGCCGCTCGGCGTGCGGCTGACCGTCACCGACTGGGCGCGCGGCGGCCTGACCGCCGAGGGCGGCGTCACGGCGGCCAGCGCGTTCGCGGCGGCGGGCGTCGACCTGGTGCACGTCGTCGCGGGGCAGACCGTCGCGGAAGGCACCCCCGAGTACCGGCGCGGCTACCTCAACACGCTCAGCGACCAGGTCCGCAACGGCGCGCGGGTACCGACCCTGGTGGACGGTCATCTCACCACAGTGGACGAGATCAACACGGTGCTCGCGGCGGGACGCGCCGACCTGTGCGTGGCTGAGTTCCTCGACCAGCCCGCGGTGAGGAGGGCGGCATGACCAGTCACTTCGCCGAGCTGACCTCGCCGCAGATCGCCGCGCTGCGGGAGTCCTCACGGACGCCGGTGGTGCTGCTGCCGCTCGGCGCGGTCGAGCCGCACGGTCCGCACGGCCCGCTCGCCACCGACGAGATCATCTCGACCGGCATGTGCGAGCGCGCGGCGATGGACCTGGCCGACGACCCCGAGGTACGGGTGCTGATCTTGCCGCCGATCCCCTACGGCGTCACCCGCTACGCCGCCGGGTTCGCCGGAGCGGTCGGCGTCAGCGAGGACACGCTGCACGCGCAGCTCGTCGACGTCTGCGGCTCGCTCATCGGGCAGGGACTGCGCTGGATCGTGCTGGTCAACAACCACTTCGAGCCGGAGCACGTCGCCACGGTGCGGCGGGCGGTGACCACTGTGGAGCGTGAGCACGGTGTCGCCATCGGCCACCTCGACCTGGTGCGCAGGCACAACGCGGCCCGGCTGACCGAGGAGTTCCGCTCCGGCTCCTGCCATGCGGGGCGCTACGAGACGTCGCTGGTGCTCGCCGAGCGGCCGGACCTGGTCGACGTCGAACGGATGGGCACGCTGCCGGACGTGTCGGTGGACATGCCGGCCGCGATGGCGCGCGGCGAACGGGACTTCCCCGCGATGGGCATGACCGAGGCGTACTGCGGCGCGCCCGCCGAGGCCACCGCCGTCGAGGGCGCGGCGACCTTCGACACGCTGGCCGCGATGCTCGTCGAGACGATCCGCGCGCTGGTCAGGGAGTGATGCCGGTGGCCGCCAGGTTCAACATCGCCAGCTACTTCGTCGACCGCCACCTCATCGAGGGCGCCGGTGACCGCACCGCGCTCATCCACGACGACACCACCACGAGCTACGCCGAGCTGGCCGCGCTGGTCAATCGGGCGGGCAACCTGCTGCACGACTTGGGCGTTCGGCGCGGCGACCGGGTGCTGCTGGTGCTGTCCGACAGCCTGGAGTTCGTGGCCTGCTGGTACGGGGCACAGAAGATCGGCGCCGTCACGGCCGAGGCGTACACCTTCCTGCCGGCCAAGGACTACGCGCACTTCCTCAGCTACACCGAGGCCGACGTGATCATCGTGGACACCGTCGCGCTGGCCGCGGTCAGGCAAGCCTGCGGGCTCGGCAGGACGCCGAAACACCTGCTGGTGCTCGGCTACGACGACAACGAGCTGCTCGCCGGGCAAGGCGCCAACGAGCTGTCACTGACGGCGGCACTGGCGCAGTCGTCCGACCAGCTCACCCCGGCACCGACCACAGTGGACGACGTCGCGATCTGGAAGTTCACCACCGGCAGCACCGGTGCCCCGAAGGCCTGCGTGCACACGGCGGGCACGCCGCTGGCCAGCTACCAGACGTACGCCAAGTCGGTGCTCGGCATCCGGCCCGACGACCGGGTGATCGCGGTGCCGAAGCTGTTCTTCGGCTACGCCCGCGATCTGGTGGCGCTGTACCCGTTCGCGGTGGGCGGCGCTGGCATCGTCTTCGCCGAGCGCAGCACCCCGGAGCTGCTGTTCGAGCTGATCGCCCGGCATCGTGCGACGATCCTGGTGAACGTGCCGACGATGATGTCCGCGATGCTGGCCAGCCCCGCCATCACCGACGCCGACCTCGGCTCGCTGCGGCTGTGCACCTCGGCCGGCGAGGCGCTGCCCGCCGAGCTGCTGCGCGCCTGGCAGCAGCGCGTGGGTGTCGACGTCATCGACGGCGTCGGATCCTCGGAGGCGTACCACATCTACCTCTCGCAGCGGTCTGGCGAGGCGACGCCGGGTGACGTCGGCACGCCGGTGCCCGGCTACCGCGCCCGGGTCGTCGGCGACGACGGCGCCGAGCTGCCGCCGGGCGAGGTGGGGGTGCTGGAGATCAGCGGGCCGACCGTCGCGCAGGGGTACCACCGGGACCCGGCGAAGTCCGCCCGCACCTTCCGGGGCGACACCGTGCACACCGGCGATCTGTTCAGTGTGGACGAACGCGGTCACTACCACCATCACGGCCGCTCCGACGACCTGCTCAAGGTCGGCGGCATCTGGGTCGCGCCGAGCGAGATCGAGCACTGCCTCATCGGCCACCCCGACGTCGTCGAGTGCGGCGTCGTCGGCCACTCCGAGGTGGGGCTGGTGCGGCCCCGCGCCTACGTCGTGCTGCGCGCGGGCGCCACCACGACCGAGGCCGAGCTGATCGACTACGCCCGCGAGCGGCTGGCCGGGCACAAGCGACCGAGGGACGTCCGGTTCGTGACGGAGCTGCCTCGCACCAGCAACGGCAAGCTGGACCGCCGCGCCCTCACGGCGTTCGAGGAGCAGCGGTGACCGGCCGGGTCGTGGTGGTCACCGGCGGCGGCACGGGCATCGGCGCCGCCGTGGCACGGCGGTTCGGCGAGGCCGGTGACCGGGTGTTCGCCGCCACCCACGCCGGCTGCGACGTCACCGACGAGGCCGCCGTCGCCGAGTACTTCGCCCACGTCGGCCCGGTCGACGTGCTGGTCAACAACGCGGGCGTGGCTGCGAGCGCGCCGGTCGAGCGGACCACGCTCGATCAGTGGGAGGCGCAGCTCGACGTCAACGCCACCGGCGCGTTCCTGTGCACCCGCGCGGTGCTGCCCGGCATGCGCGAGCGCGACTCGGGCCGGATCGTCACCGTGGCGTCGACGGCCGCGCTCACCGGCGCCCGCTATACCGCCGGGTACACCGCGTCGAAACACGCCGCCGTCGGTCTGATGCGGACGGTCGTCGCCGAGGTCGCCGGGACCGGCGTCACCGCCAACGCGGTGTGCCCGACGTTCGTGCGCACCGACATGACCGCGCGGTCGGCCGAGCGGATCGCCGCTGCCACGGGCCGCAGCGAGCAGGACGCCGAGGAGGCGCTGGCCACGGCGAGCCCGCTGGGACGGCTGCTCGAACCGGACGAGGTGGCGTTCGCGGTCACGTTCCTCGCCGCGCCCGAGGCGGCGGCGATCAACGGCCAGGCCCTGGTACTGGATGGAGGAGGGATCAGTGTCAGCTGAGCGAACAACCGGCCCGTTCCGGGCGTCGGCGGAGTTCACCGACCGCTGGCGGCATTTCGACGTCGACGTCACCGACGGCGTCGCGACGGTGACGTTCACCCGGCCGGACAAACTGAACGCGCTGACCTTCGACGTCTACGCCGACCTGCGGGACCTGCTCACCGAGCTGCCGCACCGGGGCGACGCGAAGGTCGTGGTGATCACCGGGCAGGGCAAGGGATTCTGCTCCGGCGGCGACGTCGAGGAGATCATCGGCGTGCTACAACGCTTGCCCGCCAAGCAACTGCTCGAGTTCACCCGCATGACCGGCGCCGTGGTGCGGGCACTGCGGGAGTGCCCGCTGCCGGTGATCGCGGCGGTCAACGGCGTGGCGGCGGGCGCGGGCTCGGTGATCGCGCTGGCCTGCGACTTCCGGCTGCTCGCCGCCTCGGCGAAGTTCGCGTTCCTGTTCACCAAGGTCGGGCTCGCCGGGGCAGACATGGGCTCGGCGTACCTGCTGCCGCGGCTGGTCAGGCTCGGCCGCGCCACCGAACTGCTGCTGCTCGGCGACACCGTGCGGGCCGAGCAGGCCGAGCGCATCGGGCTGGCCACCCAGGTCGTCGACGACGCCGAACTGCCCGCCACGGCGACCGCGCTGGCTCGGCGGCTGGCCGACGGCCCCGCGTTCGCCTACTCGGCCACCAAGGTGCTGCTGAGCCGGGAGCTGGACTTGGATCTGCCCGGCGCGCTGGAGCTGGAGGCCATGACGCAGGCGTTGCTGATGACCAGCGAGGACCACCGCGAGTTCTACCGGGCGTGGCAGGACGGACGTCAGCCACAGTGGACCGGCGCGTGATGACGCGGCACCGGATCGTCACCGCGGACGGGCTCGCCCGGCCCGCCGGGTTCGCGCACGCCGTCGTCGCGGCGCCGGGCGCGTCGGTGTACCTCGGCGGGCAGACCGCGCAGGGTCCCGATGGGTCCATTGTGGGCGAAACCATGGTCGAGCAGTTCGACGTCGCGGCGGGCAACGTCGTCACAGCGCTGCGCGCGGCCGGTGCGGCGCCGCAGGACCTGGTGCAGCTGCTGATCTACGTCACCGACGTGGCGGCCTACCAGAGCTCGCTCGGCGCGATCGGCACGCTCTATCGCAAGCACTTCGGCCGCCACTACCCCGCGATCGCGCTGTTCGGCGTGGCCGCGCTGTTCGACGCCGACGCCATGATCGAGCTGCTCGGCACCGCAGTCATCCCGGCAGGGCCGTGACGCGCTCGGCGAGTAGCGACACGCCGGGGCCGGACAGCTCGTCGATCGCGTGGCCACGTCCGGCGACGGCCATCAGCACCGCTTCCCCGGGGCCACGGACCTCGGGACCGGAGCCCCGCGACCAGCCCACGTCGGTGGCGACGAGGGTGAGACCACGAGCGCGGGCGAACGCGCGGATCGGCGGGGCCTGCATCGACAGCCGCAGCGCGGCGCGCACCCGTTCGGGCGGGACCTGGCGGGGCAGGCCGAGCGGGCGGCGGATGTCCTGCTGGTGGATCAGGCCGTCCAGCAGCGCGATCATGCCGCCGCGCGCGGCGGTTACCCCGCGTGGCCGTTGATAGGTGCGCAGCAGGTCGATCAGTTCGCCCGGGCTGCGGGAGCACTCGGCCACGCCGATGTCGTTGGCCTTGCCGAGCACAAAACGGCCGCGCGCGAACCGCCGCATCGTGCCCCACCAGCCCAGCTCGTCATAGCTGATCACGTGGGCGACGACGTCGCGGACGGCCCAGCCCTGGCACAGGCTGGGCGCGTCCCACTGCTGCGGCGTCAGCGTCTCGAGGAATTCGGCGAAGTCGCCGCGCTCCCCGATCGCCAGCGCCATGACGTCCGTGCTCACGCGGGCGCGCCCGAGGGCAGACCGGCGAGTGACTGCTGCAGCGTCGCCTCGGTCAGCTCGTTGTCGACCATCTCGCCCGCCAGATAGGAGCCGTAGGCGGGCAGGTCGAGGTTGGCGTGCCCGCACAGCGCGGTCAAGATCACCTTCTCCTCGCCGGTTTCCTTGCACCGCAAGGCTTCCTCGATGCAGGCGGCGACCGCGTGGGTCGGCTCCGGCGCCGGGATGATGCCCTCGGCACGCGCGAACTGGACGCCCGCCGCGAAGCAGTCCTGCTGACCGATCGCCTGCGCCTCGTACATCCCCAACTCGTAGAGGTGCGACAGCAGCGGCGACATGCCGTGGTAGCGCAGCCCGCCGGCGTGGATCGGGTCCGGAATGAAGTCGTGCCCGAGGGTGTGCATCTTCATCAACGGTGTCAGGCCGGCGGTGTCGCCGAAGTCGTAGGCGTAGGTGCCGCGCGTGAACGACGGGCACGCGGCGGGCTCGACCGCGCGGATCACGGGATTCCCCCTGCCCGCGAGCTTCTCCCGCAGGAACGGGAAGGTCAGCCCGCCGAAGTTCGATCCGCCGCCGGTGCAGCCGACCACCAGGTCCGGGGTGTCCCCGGCGAGCTCGAACTGCCGCAGCGCCTCCTCACCGATGATCGTCTGGTGCAGCAGCACGTGGTTGAGCACGCTGCCGAGCGCGTAGCGCGCGTTCGGGTCCTTGGCGGCCATCTCGACCGCCTCGCTGATCGCGATACCGAGGCTGCCGGTCGAGTCGGGGTGCTCGGCGAGCACCGCGCGGCCCGCCTCGGTCAGGTCCGACGGGCTGGGGTGAACCGTCGCCCCGTAGGTCTCCATCATGATCTTGCGGTAGGGCTTCTGGTCGTAGGAGGCCCGCACCTGCCACGCCTCGCACGTCAGCCCGAAGGTGGCGCAGGCGAAGGCGAGCGCGCTGCCCCACTGCCCGGCGCCGGTCTCGGTGGTGAGCTTGGCGACGCCCTCGGCGGCGTTGTAGTACGCCTGCGGCACGGCGGTGTTGGGCTTGTGCGAGCCGACCGGGCTGACGCCCTCGTACTTGTAGTAGATCCGCGCCGGAGTGCCGAGCGCTCGCTCCAGCCTGCGCGCCCGGTACAGCGGGGACGGCCGCCACAGCCGGTAGACCTCGAGCACGTCGTCCGGGATGTCGATGTAGCGCTCGCCGGTGACCTCCTGCTCGATGAGCGCCTGCGGGAACAGCGGCGCCAGGTCGTCGGGGCCGACCGGCTCCCCCGTCGCCGGATGCAATGGCGGCGGCGGTGGCACGTCGAGGTCGGCGATCACGTTGTACCAGCGGGTCGGCATGTCCGCTTCATCAAGGACGTACTTGGTGCGCTCCACCATGGCTGTTCCTCCCGTACATGAATTACTTCCGCGTATCTTCGCGACGGCTGGCGCGTTGAACCCCATAGAGACGGTACGCTGAGAAAGGACCGCTGTGATCGCTCGCTCGCCCGGTCGGGTGCTCGCCAGGCTCGGCGCTGCCGTGCTCGCGATCGTCGCGATCGCCGCCCTCGGCACCGCACCCGCGTCCGGGACCGCGCGCACCCAGCCGGTGATCTTCGTCGGCAACAACTGGGACGGCACCGTGCAGGTGATCGACCCCCACGGCTACACGAAGCTCGGCAAGATCAACGCCATCCCGGACATCGAGCAGCGGATGGCCGAGATCTACTCCGACCCGGTGCGGCTGGCCTACTTCCTCGCGATCAGGATGGGTCCCGGCGAGGGACACGACCAGTACGTCGACGACATGTACAGCACCGACGACGGCAGGCTGCTGATCGCCTCCCGGCCCAGCCTGGCCGACGTCGTCGGCATCGACACCCGCACCGGCGAGATCGTCTGGCGGTTCCGCGTCGACGGCCAGCGCTCCGATCACATGGCGCTCTCCCCAGACGGCGAGCGCGTCGCCGTCTCGGCCTCGACCGCGAACCTGGTGCACGTGCTCGACGTCGACACCGGCGAGGAGGTCGGCCGGTTCCCGTCCGGCGACACCCCGCACGAGAACGTCTACTCCGCCGACGGCGAGCGGATCTTCCATGCCAGCATCGGCCACGTCTACACCCCACTGGACCAACCGGCATTCGACAGCACCAAGGGCGAGCGGATCTTCGAGGTCGTCGACGCCGACAGCTACCAGGTGCTGCAACGCTTCGATTTGCGGAAGAAGCTGGACGCGGCCGGGTACCCCGACCTCAGCTCGACGATCAGGCCGATGGTGCACACGCCCGATGAGCGCTACTTCTACTTCCAGGTGTCGTTCTTCCACGGCTTCGTCGAGTACGACATGCGCACCGGGAAGGTGACCCGGGTGGCGACGCTGCCGAACCGGGTGCCGGACATGCCGCGTGAGCAGTACGTCAACGACTCGGCGCACCACGGCCTGGCGATGAACCGGGCGGGCACCAAGCTGTGCGTGGCGGGCACCATGGACGACTACGCCGCGATCGTGAACCGCGAGACGTTCCGGTACCGGATCGTCAGCGACCCGGCGGACGGCAAGCCGTACTGGGCGACGTCGAGCAAGGACGGCACGCGGTGCTACGTCTCCTGGAGCGGCACCGACGAGATGTCGGTGATCGACTACCGGACCGAGACCGAGATCAAGCGCGTGCCGGTCGGCAACCATCCGCAGCGCATCCGCGAGGGCTTCGTGCCCGCTGGCTGGACCCCTCCGGCCGGGTAAGGCCCGGCACCTGCCGCCGGGGTGCCGTTCGGTCCCCCGGCACCCCGGCGGCCTCCCTACCTCATGCTCTCGGCAGGTAGGCGTCCTCGGTCGCGTCGTAGTACCAGGCGTTCTCGGTCGGCACGCCCCGCTCACGCAGCGCGGCGGCGTTCGGCCGGTACCACGTCGTCAGCGGCATCTCGGCGACCACGTGCACGACGTCGGGGCGCTGGTTGGGCGGCAGCTCGGCGAGCGCCTTCGTGACGTCCTCGCCGGTGATCTCGGCCGACCGCCACGGCGTCACCGCGGCCACCGCGATCTGGTGCTCGCCCGCGGCGACCCCGTAGGCGACCGAGAGGTCGACCGAGCTCAGGTCGTCGAGGGCGTCGGCGATCGGCTGCCCGTAGACGGGACCCCGCGCCGTCCTGATCACGGTGTTCACGTTGTCGGCGAGCCAGTAGTCGCCGTCGGAGTCGGTGACGAACAGGTCGTCGGTGGCGACCCACGTGTCGCCCGGCGCGAACACGCCGCGCAGCTTGCGAGCGGTGGGATCGGGGCCGACGCGGGGGTTGGCCAGCAGCAGCCCGGTCTCGCCCGGACCGCACGGCACGGCGTAGCCGCGCTCGTCCTCGATCAGCTTGCGCGCGATCGGGTCGAACCGGGCCAGCCGCACCCCGGCACTGCCGGGCAGTGGCCTGCCCTTCGCGCCCGGTTTCGCGCCGGACAGGTTCGCCAGCACGGCGTCGCCCTCAGTCGAGGCGTAGAACTCCAGCACCTTCGCGCCGGGGAAGCGCGCCAGCACCCGCCGCCACAACCCGCGCGGCATCCCGGAACCGAGGAACAGCCGGATCGGACGGTGCGACTCGCCGCGCGCCGGCACCGGCCACGCCACCAGCTCCCGCAGCAGCGTCCAGGTGTAGGACACCACGGTGACGCCGTAGCGATGCACCTCGGCGTCGAACAGCTCGGGGTCGAAGCCACGGGACAGCGCGATCCGCGAGCCGCCAGCGACCGCGCCGCCGACGCTGGTCAGCAGCCCCGACGGGTGGTGCAGCGGGGTGAGGCAGTAGACCGTGTCGCGGCTGGTGAGCGCGGCGGCCGAGGCGGTGCCGAACGCCGACAGCGCCCACCGGTGGTTGGTGATGAGCTTCGCCTCGGTGTGCCCGCAGGACCGGCTGAACAGGATGAACGCCAGGTCCTTCGCCAGCCCCGGGTTGGGCCGGTACCAGTCGGGCAGCGACACGGTCGCCGGGTCGATGCGCTCCATGTCGATGACGTCGACGCCGTCGGTGCCCGCCGGGGTGACGTCGCGGTCGCCGCCCCCGCCGCCGAGCACGAGCACCCGGCAGCCGGTGGCGGCGGCGGTGACGACATGCTGCGGGTCGACGATGATCTCGGACACCTCGCCGAGCCGGATCGACGTCGACAGGTCGGCGGCGGGCGGCAGCAGCACCGCGACCGCGCCGAGCCGAGACAGCGCGGCGATCGCGACCAGCGCGCTCGGCCGGGTCTCCATCAGCACGCCGACGTGGTCGCCCTGCCGGATGCCGACATGGACCAGGCCGCGCACCACGTTGTCGATCCGCTCGCCGACGGCGGCGTTGGGGTGCACCCGGTCGTCGAACAGGAAGCACTCGCCGTCCGGGGCGCGCTCCGCCTGCTCGGCGAGCAGTTTGCCGAACGAGACCCTGGTGTGGCCCTGGATCTGGCCGAGCCGGAACAGTCTCGGCAGCGCGTGCACCGCCTCGGCGGTGATCTCGCGGGAGGTGCGCACGGCCTGGGTGGCGCGAGAGGCGATGTTCTTGGTCGCGCCGAGCCCGACGTCGGCGAGCTGGTTGAAGCCGTAGGTCAGCCGCGAGGTCACATCGGAGGCACGCGTGCCGGGCTCGGCTGCGGCGCTCAGCGGGACCACGCCCGCCGGTTGGGGACCGTCGCCCTCGCGCCAGCGGATCCAGTCGACGACGGCGGGCCAGGTGGTCTTGGTCGCGGACGAACCGACGACGAGCCCGAAATGGCCCGCCCGCATGGCGTACTCGAACACCTCGGCCTTCGGCGCCGCCTTGCCGACGCCGCGCACCGCCGCCGGCTGTCCGATGTCGTCGACCTCGCCGACGAACGCCAGGATCGGGCAGGTGATGTCGGCGAGGGTGACCAGCCGTTCCCCGATGGCGAAGCCGCCGGTCATCAGCCGGTTGTGCACCACGAACTGCCGCAGCAGCTCGACGATCGCCGGGCCGGACCAGGCGACCCAGCCCTCGCCCTCGAGGAAGCGGCGTTGCCGTTCTCGGCCGATGAGCGCGTCGCGGTTGTGGAGCTGCCGCAGGAAGTCGACCTGCGAGCGGGCGGACTTGACCGGGTCGAGCAGCTTGAAGCCGAGCCGTGCAGCCCAGCTCGGCAGCGCCAGCCTGCTGAAGACGTGCTCGGCGAGGAACTCGGCGCTCTTGGTCAGCACCTCCTCGGAGAGCCCGAGTGGCGCGCCTGCGAGGATGTCGGCGGGAGCGCCGAAGGTGATGACGCTGGCGATGTCGCGGGACTTGCGGTACGCGGCGGCTTGGTAGCAGAACATGCCGCCCTGCGAGTATCCGGCGAGGTGGACGTCCTTGCCGGTGTGCTTGCGCACCAGGTCGATCGTCTCGCTGACGGCGATGACGTGGTCGGTCAGCGTCCGGTCGAGCCCGCCCGATTCCTTGTCAGGGGCGCCGAAATCGACCACCCACGGGTCCAGACCCGCCTGGTACAGATCAGTCACGGCGCTGCTCGACGGCGAGACGTCCCAGACGTCGGCCGACAGCATCATCGGGTGCACCAGCAGCACCGGCGGGCGGGTGTCGTCCTCGGTGTCGGGGGTGGCGTAGTAGCGACGCAGCCGGTACATCGGCCTGCGCTCGACCACCTCGTACGGCGATGGCTGCTCCCCGGTGTCGAGGCCGCCGAAGCGCAGCACCTCGAGGCCGTTCTGCGCGTAGGCGACCAACCGGCCGAGGGGGCCGGTCACCACGCCCGGTTCGACTCGCATGCCGATTCCTTTCCGCTGCGCCGAATGCCGCACCGCAGTCTACTGCGCCCGCACGAGCGACAACCGAGCGTCACGCGCCATCAGTGTAGAACATGCGTTCGATAGTGAGGTATAGTGACAGCATGTCCGTCGCACTGCAAGGCTCGCTGCTCGATGTCGTCGACGACGCCCCCGCGCTGCGCCCGCTGACCGGGGCGACGCGCACCCCGCTGGCGGGCGGGGCCTGGATCGACCTGCTTCCCGGCTGGCTCACCGGAGCGGACCTGCTGTTCGAGCGGCTCGCCGACGAGGTGCCGTGGCGCGCGGAACGACGTCCGATGTACGACCGCGTCGTCGACGTGCCGAGGCTGCTCAGCTTCTACGACGAGGACGACGAGCTGCCCCATCCAGTGCTCGCCGAGGCGCGATCACAGCTCTCCCGGCGCTACGCCGCCGAGCTGGGCGAGCCGTTTCGCACCGCGGGGCTGTGCTTCTACCGGGACGGCCGGGACAGTGTGGCCTGGCACGGCGACCGCATCGGCCGGGGAAACACCGAGGACACCATGGTCGCCATCATCTCGATCGGCGCGCCACGCGACCTGCTGCTGCGCCCGCGCGGCGGCGGCACCACCCTGCGGCACCGGCTCGGCCATGGCGACCTGCTGGTGATGGGCGGATCCTGCCAGCGCACCTGGGAACACGCCGTGCCCAAGACGGCCAAGCCGTGCGGTCCCCGAATCAGCATCCAGTTCCGGCCGCGCGGCGTGCATTAGAGCATCAGGGAGCCTTCGGCATGAGGAGCCACAAGACGAGGTAGAGGAGGACCTGCGGGCCCGGCAGCAGGCACGAGATCACGAACACCAGGCGCACGGTGTTCGCGCTCCAGCCGTACCGGTTGGCGATCCCGGCGCACACCCCGGCGATGATCTTTCCGTCACGTGGGCGCACTAGCGCGTCAGTCATACCTCCACGATGCCTGAAACCTGGCAGGCCTGCGAGCTGGGCGGCACCGGCGAGTGACCGTCGCCCCGTACGCTGGCCGTGATGCGCAGACGACTCTCGTCCCCGTTGCCGAAGCGGCATGGTCTCGACGCCGCGCGGTTGAAGCTGCCCGCCGAGGGGCCGTGGCAGACCGTCCGCGACCACCTGGTCGACCGGCTGCCGGTGGCGCCGGAGCGCATCGACGCGATGTTCGGCGAGCGGCGGTTCGTCGGCACCGACGGTCCGCTCGCACTCGACGCGCCGTTCGTGCCGGACTCGTTCGTCTGGTTCCACCGCGACCTGCCCGACGAGGTGCCGGTGCCGTTCGACATCGAGGTCATCCATCGGGACGACGACCTACTGGTGGTGCACAAGCCGCACTTCCTGGCCACCATCCCGCGCGGCAAGCACGTGCTGGAGACCGCGCTCGTCCGGCTGCGCAAGCGGCTCGACCTGCCCTCTCTCAGCCCGGCGCACCGGCTGGACCGGGTCACCGCGGGTCTGATCGTGTTCGTGATCCGGCCCGAGCTGCGCGGCGCGTACCAGACGTTGTTCGCCAACCGCCGGGTGCACAAGGAGTACGAGGCGATCGCCCCGGTCCGCGACGACCTGGAGCTGCCGGTCACCATCAGCAGCCGCATCGTGAAGGAGCGCGGCGTCATCGTGGCCCGCGAGGTCGATGGTGAGCCCAATGCTGAGACCCGGATCGAGCTGGTGGAACGCCGGGACGGCATCGGCCGTTATCGGGTCACGCCGTTCACCGGGCGCACCCACCAGATCCGGGTGCACATGTCGAGCCTCGGCATCCCGATCCTCGGCGACAGCTTCTACCCGACCGTGACCGAGACCCCGCTCGACGACTTCAGCCGGCCGTTGCAGCTCCTGGCCAAGACACTCGCGTTCACCGACCCGATCTCCCGCGAGCGCCGCCACTTCGAAACCCCGGCAACCCTGCAAGCCTGGACGTCCTACGAGGACTGGGCGCGCCCGGCCTGACGTCGTGTCCCACGTTCGGGACGCCGAGTTCTACGTTCCGAATGTGGAACTCGCAGGCTGGAATGTGGGACACGACGTCACAGGGCACTCGCGAGGCGGTCGCGGTTGATGGTGCGGACGGTGATGGCGGCGGTGGCGGCGAGGGCGAGCAGGCTGATCATGTACGTCGCGAGCAGTTGGTAGTTCGCGCCCATCATCGTCTACCGCAGGCGCGCGATGCCGGCGCCCTCGCTCAGCCGACCTTCTCGTACAGCGTGATGACAACGGAGCTGCCGCCGCCGACGTTGTGCTGGAGTGCCAGCTTCACGCCGTCGACCTGACGCGGCCCGGCTTGGCCGCGCAGCTGCCAGGTCAGCTCCGCGCACTGGGCCAGCCCGGTCGCGCCCAGCGGATGCCCCTTCGACAGCAACCCGCCGGACGGGTTGGTGACCACCTTGCCGCCATAGGTGTTGTCGCCGTCGGCGATGAACTTCTCGGCGGTGCCTTCCGGGGTCAGCCCCAGCACCTCGTAGGTGAGCACCTCGTTCGGGGTGAAGCAGTCGTGCAGCTCCACGACCGGAATGTCCTCCGGGCCGACACCGGCCTGCTCGTACACCTGACGCGCGGCGTCGCCCACGATCCCGGTCCACGCCCAGCCCTGCCGGTCACGTTCCATGGCGTCCGGGGTGTCCGACGTCATCGCCTGCGCCCGGATGCGCACGCCGGTGCTGAGACCGTGCTTGCGGGCGAAGTCCTCGCCGCAGATCACCGCAGCGGCGGCGCCGCAGGTGGGCGGAGCACATTGCAGCTTGGTCAGCATGCCGCAGATCCTCGGGGAACTGAGCACGTCCGCCACCGTAACCGGGTCGCGGAACACCGCGTACGGGTTGTTCGCCGCGTGTTTGCGGGCCTTCACCGAGACGGCGGCGAACATCTCGGGCGTCGCGCCGTACTTCTCCATGTAGGCGTCGGCCGCGATGGCGAACCACCGGGGGGCGGGCGGCGCGGACTCGTAGTCGCCACGCTCCGCGCCCACGATGTCGTTGAGCCGGTCGAGCGGGTTCGGCCGGTCGGTCCAGATCGCGCCCAGCGCCCCGGGACGCATCTGCTCGAACCCGAACGCCAGCACACACTCCGCCGCGCCGCTGTCGACTGCCTGCCGCGCCAGCCACAGCGCCGTCGATCCCGTGGAGCAGTTGTTGTTCACGTTGATGACCGGCACGCCGGTCATGCCGACCCGGTACGCGGCGAGCTGCCCGCTGGTCGACTCACCGTAGACGTAACCGGCGTAGACCTGCTGCATCTTCTCGTAGTCGATCCCCGCGTCGGCGAGAGCGGCCTTGATCGCGCCCTCCGCCATCACGTCGAAGGGATCGGCGTTCTTCGGAGTGGCGAACGGCACCATGCCGACACCGGCAACAAACGCCCCACGACCCATGACTTCCGCTCCTTCAGCTCACCGGCGTGGCTCAGCACACCCGGGACGGCGCGAATCGCGCGCGAAAAATCGAAACGAGTTCAGCGGAAAATGCCTACCGTGGCACTGAGCGTAGCCCCGGCCGGAACGACCGGGCAATAATGGAATCGTCGCGCCAATTCGGGAATGAATTCGTGCCGGGTTTAGCCGGGTCCGGCACGGGACAACCCTCGCATAGGCCGTGGACCAAGTGCCTTGCGTGCAAGGAACAGCGGCCCTCGACCTCGACGACATTCGGACGCTGACTTCGGCCGCCGTACAGGAGCAGGATGGAGTCAGCACGCAGGGAGGTCCTTGATGATGACGCAGCGGGGCCCGCTCACCACGCCGGTGACGCACGAGCCGACG
Source organism: Actinophytocola sp. (assembly GCA_009377395.1). Taxonomy (GTDB): domain Bacteria; phylum Actinomycetota; class Actinomycetes; order Mycobacteriales; family Pseudonocardiaceae; genus Haloechinothrix_A. Next base: position 20,553 of record WHUB01000030.1, read on the forward strand.
GCGGCGGAACGCTCCCATGCCACGCGGGTGACCGCCGCGCACGCCAACGACGCGACGGAGCTGGCCGAGTTTCTCGACATGCTCGGCCTCTCGGCGAGCGAGGCCCGCGAACCGGGCAGCGCCCCCGACCAGGTCGACAAGCGCGAGCGCGCCGAGGCACGTGCCCGCCGCAGCCGAACGCTGCTGGTCAGCGAGCTCGCGGAAATGTTCGAGGAGTCCGGCGCGGCCCGCCGATAACCCCGCGCCGAACGCAGGACGCGGCGTCCTGAAAGCAGGACACGGCGGCGTGAGCGCAGGACACGACGTCACTCGCGCTTGGCTCGGCTGGGCGCGACGCGGGGTGGCTCGTTCGGCATCTTGGGATAGACCGGCGGCCAGGGCGCGTCCATCATCCCGGCGGCCATATCCCGCTCCGACTGCGCCAGCAGCGGGTCGATGGACTGCGGCCGGTCGTGATAGCCCTGCCACGGGTCGCCGCGCTCGGCCAGCAGCGCAGGCACCGTCGACAGCGTCAGCCCGCCCGGGTCGATGCCGTCCAGCTCGTCCCAGCCGATCGGCGCCGACACCTGCCCGCCGACCCGTGGCCGCACGCACCACGCGCCGAACACCGTCTTGTGCGGCGCGTTCTGGTTGAAGTCGACGAACACCCGCTGCCCGCGTTCTTCCTTCCACCACTGGGCCGTCATCCGCTCCGGGTAGCGCCGCTCCAGCTCGCGCGCCAGCGCGACGGCCGCCGCCCGCACCTGGTAGCCGTCCCAGCGCGGTTCGAGCGCGACGTAGATGTGCAGCCCGCGCGAGCCGGATGTCTTGAGCATCGCCTCGATGCCGTACTCGCCGAGCAGCTCCCTGGTCAGCACGGCGCCGTGCTTCAGGTCCTCGTACCCGACGCCCGGTGACGGGTCGAGGTCGATCCGTAGCTCGTCGGCGATGTCCGGCGTCTCGGCGTGGAACGGCCACACGTGGTAGCCGATGCAGCCGAGGTTGACGCCCCACAGCACGTGTGCGAGGTCGGCCGCGACCAGCGCGTCGCTGGTGGTGCCGTTGGGGGTGGCGACCACGGTGGTCCGCAGCCACTCCGGCGTCGACGCCGGCACGCGCTTCTGGAACCACGACTTGCCGCCCGCGCCCTGCGGGTAGCGCTCCATCAGCAGCGGCCGGTTCCGCAGTGTCGCCATGAGCGGCTCGGCGACGGCCTGGTAGTAGCGCACCAGGTCCAATTTGGTCTCGCCGTGCTGCGAGAAGTACACCTTGTGCGGGTTGGAGATCGTCACCTCGGTGCCGTCGACGTCCAGCGTCATCGCATCGGCCATGGACTCCCCCTCATGCCGGGCGTTCGGTGAAGATCTCGGCCAGCTCGGCGGGCGCGACCTCGTCGAGCTGGCCGTAGGTGCACGACTCGGGCGTGCGGTCCGGCCGGAACCGGACCAGCCTGCCGCCGTGGCGGAACCGGCCCGTCTGCACGTGCTCGTAGCGCACCTCGGCGACCAGCTCGGGCCGCAGCGGCTGCCAGGACAGGTCCTTGCCCGCGTTCCAGCGACTCATCCCGCCCGGCATCCGGCCCCCGGCGTGCGCCTCGGCCTCGGCCCAGTCGCGCCACGGGTGGTTGTCGAGCGCGTTCTCCCGCAGTGGCGCCAGCTCGTCGACGAGTTCCTTCCGCCGCGCTGCGGTGAAGCTGCTGGCGACGCCGACGTGGTGCAGCACGCCCGCGTCGTCGTAGAGGCCGAGCAGCAGCGAGCCCACACCGTTGCCGTCCTTGTGCCAGCGGAACCCGGCGACCACGCAGTCGGCGGTGCGTTCGTGTTTGACCTTGAACATCACCCGCTTGTCCTGCGCGTAGCCGACGTCGACCGGCTTGGCCATCACGCCGTCGAACCCGGCGCCCTCGAACCGCGTGAACCAGTCCTGCGCCACGTCGGGGTCCTCGGTGAGCGGGGTGAGGTGGACCCGGGCGAGCCGGGCGTCGAGCACCTGCTCGAGCAGGCTGCGGCGCTTCCGGAACGGCTCACCGGTGTGGTCGTCGTCGCCGAGCGCGAGCAGGTCGAACGCGACGAAGCTGGCCGGGGTCTCGGCGGCGAGCTTGCGCACCCGGGACGCGGCCGGGTGCAGCCGGTTCTGCAGCAAGTCGAAGTCGAGGCCGTTCTCGGTGACGAGCACGACCTCGCCGTCGAGCACGCAGCGCGGCGGCAGCGCCTCGGCGAGCAGCTCGACCAGCTCGGGAAAGTATCTGGTCAGCGGCCGGTCGTTGCGCGAGCCGAGCTCGATCTCGTCGCCGTCGCGGAACACGATGCAGCGGAAGCCGTCCCACTTCGGCTCGTAGGCGAGCCCTGGCTGGCGCGGCAGCTCGCGCACCGACTTGGCCAGCATCGGCTTGACCGGGGGCATGACTGGCAGGTCCACATCGCACAGCGTATGTCAGGAATCAGGCCCGTGCCGGTGCGTGCAGCCGCTCCCTGACATCGCGCTGCCGCGCCTTGACGGCGGCTTTCGGACGGCCGATGCGCAGCATGATCTGCGGGTAGCCGTCGAGGCCGAGCCGCTCGATCACACCGCTGCGCACCTCGGTCAGATGCAGCGCCTGGGTGAGCACGGCACCGGCGAGGCCGCCGGTCACCGCCGTCAGCCAGGCGCGCTGCATCGCCTCACCGGAGCGCACGTGGTCGGTCGCCGTGTCGGTGTCGCTGACGACGAGGAACAGCGTCTCGGCGGCGAGCCTGCGGGTGAGCGTCGGCACGTCGGGCAGCCGGGTGCCGCGCCGCACCAGCCCGGCCCACGGCAGCGTGTCCCGTTCCGGCGCGCGGGCCTGTTCGCCGTTGGTGCCGACGTGCCGGGTGTAGCGCCTGGTCCAGGCGTCGAGCTCGCGCTGGTAGCCCTTGTCGGCGCGCAGCACGTCGGCGGCGTAACACAGCAGCGTGGCAAGCGGCCTGCACTCGGCGGAGTCGACGCGCCGCAACCGCACTCCGGCATCCGATCCGGCGGCGATCACGCCGGCGACCTCGTCGTCGGTGACGGGAGTGGTCGCGAACGGCTGCCGGTAGCTGCGTCTGCGGAACATCGACCAGTAGGTGGCGAGCTCGTCGGCGCTGGCGGGCTGGCGGGCGGTGGTGGTGATCCTGGCGACGAGGTCGGCGCGGGGTTCCGGGTACAGCTCGACGTCGTGGCGCCAGCCGAGCGAGCGGACGGCGAGCCGCAGGTTGGCGAGCGCGGCGCCGCAGGAGATCAGCCGGTCCCTGCCGGTCGGGTCGTGATGCGGCAGCGAGCGGGCCGCGTTCTCGTAGAGCTCGGCACGGTGGTCGCGCGTTTCGAGCACCCAGGGCATCGTGTCGTGCACCGATGGCGCGTTGCTGACCGCCCGCACCAGCACCCCCACCTCCGCGCGTGTCCATCCGTCCATGCCGACTCCTTCACCTAATCGGAGTTCAACTGTCACCTAACGACCCGTGGTCGCGAAGGGTCTTCCGGTCGCGGTAGCGGGGCCGTACGTCCCGAATCGGTCTCGACACCGTCGGTAGGGACTTTCTGCCCTACCCGGCGCGGTGCGGTGATGCTGATCTAGACGCCGACCGGTTGTCTCGTCGAAGACAGGATGTCCATGCACAGTGACCCGAAGCGGCTGCGTGAGCTGCCGCGATCCTTGTCGCTGCGCCTGCTGGGGTCGGTGCCGATGGGCCGGATCGTGTTCACCATGAACGCGCTGCCCGCCATCAGGCCGATCAACCATGTCGTCGTCGACGGTGACGTCGTGATGCGCTGCCACGGCGGCGCGGCGCTGCTCCATGCCATCGGGCAGGTGGTCGCGTTCGAGGCCGACCAGATCGACCCGGAGACCCGCACCGGCTGGAGCGTGATCGTCACCGGCAAGGCCGAGCGGGTCGACGACGCCGACCAGGCGGCCCGCTACCGGCTGCTGCTGCGCCCGCGCGTCGACCTGGACATGGTGCATGTCGTGCGCATCCGGCCGGAGCTCGTCACCGGCTACAAGCTGATCGAGAACGACGAGAACGGCCACGACGCGGTGGCGTGACCTTCAGTCGGTCGCGGGATCACATGCCGAAGAGGTGCGGCCGGAACTCCTGCCCGTACGGATCGACCAGCCCCAGATCGTGCTCAGCCCAGTCGGCGTCGACGCCGTCCTCCTGCTCCACGATGTCGGGACTCCCGTCCTCTCCCCCAGCTACTCGCCACAATCGTGCGGGCGCCGCGGCAGCGGCCAGCGTCTCGGTCGAACTCATTCAAATGCCTCCAGCAGTCTGACCTGAGGCTAAACCGCACACCCCGCCGCGCAGCAGAGTCGAAATACCCCAATCACTCCGGCATTGGGCGGACACAGCGTGTGAAGCCAGGCCGAACGGGTATCCCCAAACGGCCTGCCACGGCAGGACGGCACGAAGGAGGTCAGCCATGACGGCCATCCAGGTTTCGGTCGACGTCGCACGGCCGGTACGCACCGTCTACAACCAGTGGACACAGTTCGAGTCATTCCCGGCGTTCATGGCGGGAGTCGACCGGGTGGTGCAGAAGGGCGACACCCACGCCCGCTGGGAGACGAGCATCGGCGGGGTCAAGCGAGAGTTCGACACCGAGATCACCGAGCAGCGCCCCGACGAACGCATCGCGTGGACGTCACTCGACGAACCGAAACACGGCGGCGTGGTGACGTTCCACCGCCTCGACGACCACAGCACACGGGTGCACCTGCACATGGAGTACGAGCCGCACTCCATCCCGGAGAAGGCGGGCGCGGCACTCGGCGTGGTGCAGCATCGCATCAAGGGCGATCTCAACCGGTTCCGCGAGTACATCGAGCACCGGCAGGTCGAGACCGGCGAGTGGCGCGGCTCGGTGGCCATGCCGCGCCAGCACGACGCGGGCGCCAAGCCGGGCAGCCCGCAGTAAGGAGTGATCATGGGGCAGGGCAACTACCTGGTGTTGTTGCTGCTCGGCACCATCATCGTGGTGATCGACGGGCAGTTGCTCTACCAGAACGGCAAGCGCTACCTCGCCGACGCGGGCCACGGCAGCAACGAGTCAGGCACCTCGATGGCGCGCCTGATCGCGGTGCTGTTCCATCTGCTCGCGCTGGGCATACTGGCGCTGATCTCGACCGTCGACATCGGCGGCACCGGGGCGCAGGCGATCGTGACGCGGCTGGGTGTCGCGCTGCTCATCGTCGCGATCTTCCACGCCATCGCGCTCGGCGTGCTCACCAAGATGCGGCAGTCGCAGCAGGCCGAGGAGATACCGCAGGTGAGCAGGCACGGCGGGCGCGAACGGCAGGCGCTCTACGATCCGGTCGTCGCGCCGGTGTCGCAGGACCAGGGTCCGACGCCCGAGGTCTCGCAAGGGATCGAGGCGGGCGGACCGTACTCGACCTCGCAGTAGCGGTTGGGAGCTTCGCCGTTCGGCGGACGGAGCCGCCCGGAGCGGAGCGCGAGGGTGGTCGCGAACGCCGAACCACCGCCGGTTGGGCGGAAGACGGGACGTACCCCGTCGCGGGAGACCGATGGCGAAGGTCCCAGAGCTTGGGGTTATTGCAGTAGCTACAGCGACTCGACGACGTCGACCAGCTCGTGGTCCTCGGCGAAGCCCTGGAGCCGTGCCCCGGCGAGGCTCTCCGGCGGGATCACGAGCACCACCTTGCCGCCGACTCCGGCCGCCGCCGTGGCCACCTCGGAGATGGCCATCGACGCGCCCTCGGTGGCCGCGCCGAGATGGCTGAGGTCGAGCGTCAGCCCCACCACCCCGCCACAGGTGGCGGCGAGCAGCTGCCTGCGCAGCAGCGTCGCGGCGTAGTCGGGGACGTCGCCCCACACCCGCACCACGACCCCGTCGCGGTTGCCGCCGATCGCGATCCGGTGCACGCCCCGGTTGCGCCCTGACCCGTCGCTGCCGTTCGCGATGTCCAGTTCGAGGGTGACCACGGTGCCCAGCGCGGAGTGCTCGATGAGCACCCGGTCGACGCACTCCTGCATCATCAGCACGCCGCGGCCGCCGAAGCCGTGACCGGGATCGGCCGGCTTCCAGCGGCCCTCGTCGACCACCGTCAGCACCACCTCGTCCCCCCGGTGCTGCCCGGAGACGCGCACCTGCCCTGCCGGTCCGTCCCGGTAGGCGTGCGTCATCGCGTTGGTGATCGCCTCGTTGAGGGCGAGCAGCGCGCGCTCGACCCCGTCCGGCGGGCAGGAAGTGTGCCGGAACCAGCGCGCGAGCCGGTCACGCAGCCACGGCAGTCGCTGTGGCTCCGCCAGCACCTCGACGTCGAGGTGATGCGGGTGCGTGTGCTCGCCGGTCAGCTCCACCAGCGTCCTCCCGCGCTTGCCTGCTCAGTGCACGTGAACCCATCGTTCATCATGAGCGGATACCGCCTCGCACCCGATTTAAACAACGGTGACCGTTACGTAACAAGGTCCCAAATGGCCAGCCGATATCAGCAGGTAAACACACGTGCTCGGCGGTATCAACCGCGCGGCGGGGGAGAACCGCGCCACCCCTGGTCGCGAGGCTGCGTCCGGGACGGTACACACTGTGTGCCCGACCGGATACGGTCGAATTACGACGAGGAACACAAGCCCAAATGCATCGATCAGCGGCTTACCCTCGCTACCCTGCCTTAGCAGCGGACGACCGCCATCTGACCGCAGCACGATTTTCGGAGAAGGATCTGTGACCGCTCTCGCCGAGGACCTGTACGGGGCTGACGACCTCACCCACCTGGAAGGGCTGGAAGCCGTCCGCAAGCGGCCCGGCATGTACATCGGGTCCACCGACAGCAGGGGCATCAACCATCTGTTCGCCGAGATCGTCGACAACGCCACCGATGAGGGCGTCGCGGGCCACGCGAGCAACGTCGTGGTGACGCTGCACGCCGATGGCAGCGTGCAGGTCGACGACGACGGCAGGGGCATTCCCACCGACGTGCACGCCAAGTCGGGATTGTCCGGCGTGGAGCTGGTGCTGACCAAGCTGCACGCCGGCGGCAAGTTCGGCGGCTCGGGCTACAAGGCGTCCGGTGGCCTGCACGGTGTCGGCGCGTCGGCGGTCAACGCGTTGTCACACCGGTTCGACGTCACCGTCAAGCGCGGCGGCAAGGTGCAGGAGCTCTCGTTCGCGCGCGGCGTGCCCGGCGTGTTCGACGGTCAGGGGCCGAAGGCGAAGTTCAGCAAGCAGGCCGGGCTGCGGCTGGTGCGCAAGATGAAGCGCGGCGAGTCGACCGGCACCTCGATCCGCTACTGGCACGACTCGCGCTACTTCGAGTCCGGCGCCGAGCTCGACCTGGAGATCGTGCGCGCGAAGCTGCGCAACACCGCGTTCCTGGTGCCGGGCGTGACATACGTGCTGCGCACCGCGGTCGAGGGCGAGATCAACGAGGAGACGTTCCACTACCCCGACGGCCTCGCCGACATGGTCGACTTCCTCGCGCCGAGCGGCGAGAAGCCGGTGTGCGACACGCTGCTGATCACCGGCGAGGGCACGTACAAGGAGAACGCCGCCGACGACAACGGCGTCATGCGGTCCAATGTGGAGCGTCACGCCGAGGTCGAGATCGCGATGCGCTGGGGAACCGGCTACGAGCGCATCGTCGAGTGCTTCAGCAACACCATCCGCAACGTCCACGGCGGCACCCACCGCAAAGGCTTCGACCGGGCACTGACCCGCTCGCTGCAGGACGCCATCGGCAAGACTCGCGGCCTGCTCAAGCCCAAGGAGGACCCGCCGACACTCGACGACGTGCTCGAAGGCATGACCGCCGTGATCCACGTGCGCACCCCCGAGCCGCAGTTCACCTCGCAGACCAAGGACGAGCTGTCCACCGCGGGCGTCACCAAGGTGGTGCAGCAGGTCGTCGAGAAGGAGATCAAGGCGTGGGTCTCGGCCCGCAAGACCAAGACCGAGGCCAAGACGGTGCTGCAGAAGATCGTCGACGCCGCCCGGGTGCGGCTGATCCAGAAGCAGCAGAAGGACGCCGCCCGCCGCAAGACCGCGCTCGAAGGCGCGTCGATGCCGTCGAAGCTGGTCGACTGCCGCACCACCGGCGTCGCCCGCAGTGAGCTGTTTCTGGTGGAGGGCGATTCGGCCCTCGGCTGCTTTACCGGAGACACCCGTGTCGCCCTCGCCTCGGGTGAGTCGAGGACGTTCGCCGAACTCGCCGCCGACTGGCAGAACGGCGTCACGCACTACGGATACACGACGAACAAGGCCGGTCGCGTGGTGATCGCACCACTCGTCGAGCCGCGCATGACCAAGCGTGACGCGCCACTCGTGCGCGTCACGCTGGACGATGGCGAGTCGGTTCGCTGCACGCCGGACCATCTCTTCCGGCTGCGCGACGGCTCGTATCGGCGTGCGGACGCCCTCCGGCCAGGCGACTCGCTGATGCCGCTGTACCGATCGGTGTCCGCCAAGGCCGACGGTGACAAGCTCGACGGCTACGAGCGCGTGTGGATGAACGATCGCGACGAGTGGGTTTACACCCACTACCTCGCGGATGCCTACAACGTCCGGAAGGGCCTCGACAGCGCCGAGAACGGCACCGTGCGTCACCACATCGACGTCAACAAGCGCAACAACGATCCGCGCAACATCACGCGGATGACGTGGGAGGACCACGCCGGGTTGCACGCGTCCCTGGTGGGCGAGCACGTGCACGAGGGCTATCGGGCCTGGCTCGAGAAGGGCGGCCTCGAGTTCAAGTCCGCGATGCTGTCCAAGCAGTGGCAGGATCCCGACTTCCGGGCCGCCTGCCTGGCGCGTCTCGCCGCCCGCAACAAGGATCCTGAGTTCCGCGAGCGGATCGAGCAAGGCTTCCAGGACTGGTACGCCTCCTTGTCCGGCAAGGAGAAGGCGGCCTACGTGGAGCGGATGCGTCAGCTGCAGGCGGACTACTGGCAGCACACAGAACACCGGGCTGACGCAGCCGAGCGCGTGCGGATCTTCTTCGCCAAGCCAGGACGTCGGGAGGAGTGGAGCCAACGCTCGCGGGAGCAGTGGGCCGACGGGAACTTGCGCGCATGGCGGTCGGCGGAGACCACCCGACAGTTCTCCGACCCTGCCGAGCGGGAACGGCAACGCCAGGCCGTGCGGAGCTGGCACGAGAAGAACCCGGAGTTCGGGCAGCGGCATTCGCTTCGCATGAAGCTACGCATGCTGGACCCCGAGACCGAACACCTGGCGAAAGTCCAAGCGGGCCGGGCACGGTACGTCGCGACCGTGCCGCGAGCGGAGCGGGTGGCGCAGCAGAACGAAGGGCGCCGAACCGCGGCGTTGAAGCGGGTGGCCGCGCTGTCCGCAGTGCCGGATGACGAGCTCGCGACTGCGTACGATGCCGAACGTCTGCGGATAGCGCGTACGGGACTTCGCTTCGCCCGGCTACTCGACCACTACGACGGCGACTACGCCAAGCTGCGCCAGGCGGCCGCGAACGTCAACCACACCGTCGCTGCGGTAGAGCCGTTGCCGGAAACCGAGGACGTCTACGACCTGACCGTCGAGGGCTATCACAACTTCGCGCTCGAGGCGGGCGTCTTCGTGCACAACAGCGCCCGCATGGCGCGAGTCTCGGAGTATCAGGCGTTGCTGCCGCTGCGGGGCAAGATCCTCAACGTGCAGAAGGCCAGCCTGTCCGACGCGCTGAAGAACGCCGAGATCACCTCGATCGTGCAGGTGCTCGGCGCCGGCACCGGCCGAACGTTCGACGTCGCCTCGATGCGCTACGGCCGCATCATCCTGATGGCCGATGCCGACGTCGACGGCTCGCACATCAGGACGTTGCTGATCACGCTGTTCGCGCGCTACATGCGACCGGTGATCGCCGAGGGCAGGCTGTACGCCGCGATGCCGCCGCTGCACAAGGTGATGACCAAGGGCCGCAACCCGGAAACGCACTACACCTTCACCCAGCGCGAGATGGAGGACACCTTCGCGCGGCTGGAGCGAGAGGGCAAGCAGATCGTCACGCCGGTGCCCCGCTTCAAGGGCCTCGGCGAGATGGACGCCGACGAGCTGTGGGAGACCACGATGAACCCCGCCACCCGCTCGGTGCGGCGTATCACCCTCGACGACGCCGACGCGGCGGAGACCGCGCTGGAACTGCTCATGGGCGAGAAGGTCGAGCCGAGGCGGAACTGGCTGGTCGAGTCGTCGGCGCGGGTCGACAAGGCCGCCATCGACATCTGAGCACTGCACCACAGCAAGGAGTTCGTCCACCATGGCACGCCGCAAAGGCACCGTCACCCGAGTCGATCCCGCCGCCTTCGACAACGCGGGCGCGCAGGTCTTCGAGAATCCGGTGAAGTCCGAGATCGAAGACTCCTATTTGGAGTACGCGTACTCGGTCATCCACTCCCGCGCGCTGCCGGACGCGCGCGACGGCCTCAAGCCGGTGCACCGCCGGATCTTGTTCTCCATGAACGAGAACGGCTACCGGCCAAACCACGCCTACGTGAAGTCGTCCCGCGTCGTCGGCGACGTCATGGGCCGCTACCACCCGCACGGCGACACCGCGATCTACGACGCGATGGTGCGGCTGGCGCAGGACTTCTCGATGAACGTCCCGCTGATCGACCCGCACGGCAACTTCGGCAGCCCAGACGACGGACCGGCCGCGAGCCGTTACACCGAAGCCCGCCTCTCCCCCGAGGCCATGCTGCTGGTCGGTGAGCTGGGTGAGGACACCGTCGACTTCCGGCCGAACTACGACGGCTCGCTGGACGAACCGACGGTGCTGCCGGCGGCGTTCCCGAACCTGCTCGTCAACGGCACGTCCGGCATCGCGGTCGGCATGGCGACCAACATGATCCCGCACAACATGGGCGAGGTCATCAATGCCGCCCGGCACCTGATCGAGCACCCCGACGCCTCGCTGGACGAGCTGATGCGGTTCGTGCCGGGCCCCGACCTGCCGACCGGCGGCACGCTGCTCGGCCTGGACGAGGTTCGCAAGGCGTACGAGACCGGCCGGGGCGTCGTGCGGATGCGGGCCAAGGTCGAGACCGGTCCGCTGGAGGGCAGCCGGGGCCGCCAGGCCATCACGATCACCGAGCTGCCCTACGCCGTCGGCCCGGAGAAGATCATCGAGAAGATCACCGACGAGGTGGGCAAGTCCAAGCGGCTGACCGGGATCGCCGACGTCAAGGACCTCACCGACCGGGAAAACGGCACCCGGGTCGTCATCGAGTGCAAGGTGGGTGTCAACCCGCAGGCGCTGCTGGCCGACCTGTACCGGCTCACGCCGATGGAGCAGTCGTTCGGCATCAACAACCTGGTGCTCGTCGACGGCACGCCGCACACGCTCGGCCTCAAGCAGCTGCTCGAAGTCTTCCTGAAGCACCGCTACGAGGTCGTCACCCGCCGCACCCGCTACCGCCGCCGCAAGCGGGAGGAGCGGCTGCATCTGGTCGAGGGCCTGCTCAAGGCGTTGCTCGACATCGACAAGGTGATCAAGCTGATCCGGGGCAGCGAGAACGCCAAGGCCGCGCGCGAGGGCCTGATGACGCAGTTCAAACTCTCCGAGATCCAAGCGAACTACATCCTCGACACGCCGCTGCGCAGGCTCACCAAGTACGACAAGCTGGAGCTCGACGCCGAGCACGACCGGCTGCGCGAGGAGATCGCCGAGCTGTCGAAGATCCTGGACGACGAGTCGGTGCTCAAGCAGATCGTGTCCGACGAGCTGGCCAAGATCGCCGAGGACTTCGAGACACCGCGCCGCACCGCGCTGATCGACGGCGACCTCAAGGAGGTGCTGGCGGCGTCCAAGCCCGCCGGTCCGCTCGAGGTCGCCGACGACCCGTGCCAGGTGGTCATGTCGGCGACCGGGTTGGTGGCGCGCACCGCGGCCGAGTCGGAGGAAGTCAGTGAGAAACGACGGCGTAGCGGCCGGACCAGGCACGACGCCGTCGCGGCCGTCGTGCACACCACGGCTCGCGGCCAGTTCCTGCTGGTGACGAGCAGAGGCAGGGCGTTCAAGACCGACGTGCTGCCACTGCCGGTGCTGCCGGAGCAGACCGGCACCGTCTCGCTGCGCGGCGGGATGCCCGCCGCCGAGCTGGTGCCGATCGACGACGGCGAACGGGTGGTCGGCATCGCCCCGCTCGGCGAGCAGGCTGAGGGCTCTCCCGGGCTCGCGCTCGGCACCCGCAACGGCGTGGTGAAGGTGTGCACGCCGGACTGGCCGGTGCGCGCGGACGAGTTCGAGGTCATCTCGCTCAAGGACGGCGACGAGGTGGTCGGCGCGAGCTGGCTCACCGACGGCGAGGAAGCGCTGGTGTTCGTGTCCACGGCGGCGTCGCTGCTGCGGTTCGACGCCTCGCTGGTGCGGCCGCAGGGGCTCAAGAGCGCGGGCATAACGGGCATGAAGCTGACCAAGGACGCGGAGGTGCGGTTCTTCGGCGCGGTGCGCACCGACGATCCCGAGCATGGTGAGCCGCAGGTCGTCACCGCGACCGGGCAGAGCGTGAAAATGACGCCGTTCGAGGAGTACCCGGCCAAGGGCAGGGCGACCGGCGGGGTGCGGGCGCACCGGTTCCGCGCCGGTGAGGCGGCGCTGGCGCTGGCCTGGGTCGGCCCGCGTCCGGCGGGCGCGACCGAGAAGGGAGAGCCGGTCGAGCTGCCGGAGCCGGACCCGCGCCGCGACGGCGCGGGGCACGCCCACCCCGGCCCCGACGTCATCGGCCACCTCATCGAACGCGCCTGACCCCCACCCCGAACGCAGAACTCGGCGTCCTGAGTGTGGGACACGACATCGTGTCCCACACCCGTGCCGTCGTGTCCTGCGTTCGTGCCGCTGTGTCCTGCGCTGACGCCTGCGTGTTCTGCGTTGACGCCCGGTAGGCTGCGCGATCATGGACACCACGCTGCATCCGAACGTCGCGCACGTGACCGAGGTGCTCGCCGCGCACGGCGTCGCGGGCCGTCCGCACGTCTTCACGGAGCCGGTGCCGACCGCGACGGCAGCCGCCGAGCAGCTCGGCGTCGAGGTCGGCGCCATAGCCAACAGCCTCATCTTCGACGCCGACGGCGAGGCGGTGCTGATCCTGGCCAGCGGCGCGCACCGGGTCGACACCGACCGGTGCGCGGCGCTGCTCGGCGTGCCGTCGTTGCGCCGCGCGAAGCCGGACTTCGTCAAGCACGCCACCGGTCAGCGCGTCGGCGGCGTCGCCCCGGTGGGACACCCTGCGCCGCTGCGCACGCTGGTGGACGTCTGGCTGCGCGAACATCCGGCCGTGTGGTGCGGCGCGGGCGAGCCCAGCGCGGTGTTCCCGACGACGTTCGACGAGCTGGTGCGGATCACCGGCGGCACCCCGGCGGACGTCGGTGACTGAGCGACCCGGCCCGGGTACACTCAAGATATCGAAACGATAACGACACGCCCCGCCACCGGCAGGCAGAAGACGTCACCCACGCCACTGCGGCGCGGGCTCGTCGTCGTGGTGACGCTCATGCTGCTCGTCGCCGTCAACCTCGTCACCTCCTTCGGCCCGGCCAAGATCGGGCTGGTCGCGGGACCCGCCGTCGCCGTCGTACTGGTCGGCCTCGCCCGCCGGATGGGTCTGACCTGGCACGACCTCGGGCTGAGCAGACACACCTGGCGCAAGGGCGCCGTCTACGGCGGCGGGGCGCTGCTCGTGGTCGGTGCGGTCTACGGCATCGGACTGCTGCTGCCGCTGACCCGAACGGCGTTTCTCGACGTCCGCTACGACATCGCGATCGGGTCGGCGCTGTTCCTCGCACTGGTGCTGATCCCGATCAAGACGGTGATCCTGGAAGAAGTCGCCTTCCGCGGGGTGTTGATCGGGCTGTTCCGGCGCCCGTTCGGCGCGGCGTGGGCTGCCGGCGTGTCGTCGGTCCTGTTCGGACTGTGGCACATCCTGCCCGCGCTCGGCCTCGACAACCAGAACACTGCGGTCGACGCCGCAGCGGGCCCGGGCTCGCAGCTGCTGGTCGTGGCCGGGGTGGTCGTCTTCACCACCGTGGCTGGGATACTGTTCGCCGAGCTACGTCGGCGCAGCGGCAGCATCCTCGCCTCGGTGGGCATGCACTGGGCCACCAACGGCCTCGGCGTGCTGCTGTCCTCGGTGCTGTGGGCGGCCAAGGCGGTCTGAGCGCCGCCTACTCCAGATCGCGCACGAAGTCGGCGAGCTGCGCGAGCGTGCGGCACTCGACCATGGCGACGACCTCGGCGTAGGCCGGTGCGGCGGAGTCGCCGGTGCCCCAGTTGCCGCGCGGCTCCGGGTTGAGCCAGTAGGCGTGCCTGGCGCGTCCCACCAGGTCGCCGAACGTCGCCACCGCCGGGTCGACGTAGTTGGCACGCGCATCGCCCAGCACCAGCAGCGTGGTCTTCGGCCCGATCGCATCGCCGAAGCGGCCGTCGAAGTGCGTGAACACCCGCCCGTAGTTGCTGCCACCGCCCATGAGCCGCATGCTCAGTCCCTGCTCCATCCGGTTGATGGCGTCGGCGACGTCGTCCGCCTCGGTGAAGTGCCGGGTGACCTCCTCCACCGTGTCGACGAACGCGAACGATCGGACGGCGCTGAACTGCTCGCTCAGCGCGTAGACCAGCAGTAGCCCGAAGCGGGCGAACGAGGCCACCGATGAGCTGACGTCGCAGAGTACGACCAGCTCCGGCTTGTGCGGCCGGCGCGGCCGGTGCCGGGTGTCCATCGGCACGCCGCCGGTGGCGAGCGAGGCGCGGATGGTGCGCCGGAAGTCGAGCGGTCCCCGGCCGCCGCGCCGGCGTTTCATGCTCTTCTTGGTGGCCAGCCGCCGCGCGAGCGGGTAGATCTCGCGGCGCAGCGCGGTCAGTTCCGCCTGGCTGGCCCCGATCAGGTCGATCTGGTCGAGTGGTGGTCGCAGCACCGTCCGCGCGGTTTCGGCCGCTCCCCTGTCCTCGGCGATCCGGCGTCGCGCCTCGGCGTTGACGAGCCGTTCGAACCGGGAGATGCGGAAACGGAACTCGCGGCGGGCGAGCGACCGCGAGAACTCGTCGCTGTCGGGGCGGCTGCGCAGCAGACCGGCGAGCAGCGTCCTCGGGGTGACGGCGTCCAGTGCGGCGTTCGGCGACCATGACCTGCCGCCGGTTCCGCCTCCGGTGGGGCTGCCGCCGATCGCGCCGAAGCGCGCCACCGCCTGGCCGGCGAGCTGCCGCAGTCCGGCGTCGTCGCCGTCGAAGATCGCCTCCGCCAGTTCCGCGCGCAGCTCCCGCGCCTCGTCCGGTGCCGCGCGGCCGCCGCTGACCTCGACGCGAGGTTTCCGCCGCGCCGGGCGTTCGCCGCTGCCGTCGCCGATCGCTCGCGGAAACCACAGGTCGAACAGCTCGTCGAACAGTGGCCGGTGTCCGCGTCGCTTGACGACGGTGGCCGCGTAGGCCGCGCGCAGCGCCTCCCGGTCGAGCAGGCCGGTCATGGTGACGGCCCGGGCCGCGTCCAGTCCCTCGGCCAGCGAGACCGGCAGACCGGCCTCCCGCAGCGCGTCGAGGAAAGCGACGTGGTGGCCGAGCAGCGCGGTCCGGTCAGTGTCCGGCACCGGGCAGTACCAGTTCCTTGGCGGCACGGACCTGGTCGGAGTGGTGTTTGAGCACGACGCCGAGCGTGCTCGCGATGGCGGACTCGTCCAACGAGGACGCGCCGAGCGCCAGCAGGGTGCGCGCCCAGTCGACGGTCTCGGCGATCGAGGGCACCTTCTTCAGCTCCAGCGCGCGCAGCGCCGCGACCACCTCGACCAGCCGGTCGGCCAGGGCAGCCTCGATGCCGGGCACCTGCGCCAGCACGATGTCGCGCTCCCGCTCGCGGGTGGGGTAGTCGAGGTGCAGGTAGAGGCAGCGTCGTTTGAGCGCCTCCGACAGTTCGCGGGTCGCGTTGGAGGTCAGCACCACGAACGGCCTGCGGCTGGCACTCACCGTGCCGAGCTCGGGGATGGTGATCTGGAAGTCGGACAGCACCTCGAGCAGCAGGCCCTCGATCTCGATGTCGGCCTTGTCGGTCTCGTCGATCAGCAGCACCGTGGGCTCGTCCCGGCGGATCGCCCGCAGCAACGGGCGCGCGAGCAGGAACTCGTCGGTGAAGATGTCGTCGTGGGTGCGCTCCCACGTCGCGTCGGACCCGGCGGCCTGGATGCGCAGGAGCTGCTTGGAGTAGTTCCATTCGTACAGCGCCCTGGCCTCGTCCAAGCCCTCGTAGCACTGCAGCCGGATCAGCTCGGCCTCGGTCGCCGCCGCGACGGCCTTGGCGAGTTCGGTCTTGCCCACCCCGGCGGGTCCCTCCACCAGCAGCGGCTTGCCAAGTTGGTCGGCGAGGAACACCGTGGTGGCGAGTGCGGGCTCGGGCAGGTAGCCGACCTCGGCCAGTCGCTCGGACACGGCGGCGGGCGTGTCGAACCCAGTCACCACGGCGGTCTCCCTTCACCTGCGGGCAAGGTAGCACCCGAGGCACGACGCACTGCGGCGACGACCTCGTCGGCAGTCGGTCCGTCCAGCACGGCGGCGATGTGGGCGTCGGGACGGATGAGCCACAGTTCGGCCGGACGCGCGCCCAGCGAGTCGGCCACCGCGCCGTGCACGTCGATCCGGTCCAGCTCGACCAGCCGTACCGGAACCTTCGTCGCCGAGGCCGCCGCACGCGTCGCCGCGAGGTCGACGTCGCCGCCCGCGAGCAGCAGGAACCCGTCGCGGGCGAGCTCGCGGAGCCGGGCGGGCGCGCCGTCGACGACCACGGGAGCGTCCGGCAGCACCACTCCGGGTGCGGCGTCGGGCGCCGCGCCTCGTGGCGGGCGCCCGGCGGACGGCCGCGCCGGGTTCGGCGTCGTCAGCGGCGAGTCGATGTACCAGAACGGTTCCGACAGCCGTCCGGAGTCCACTTCGGATGTCGCGGCGGGGTCGGTCAGCGTCCGTTCGAGCGCGTCGAGGCGGTGACGGCGCTGGGCATCGGTGTGCGGCACGAGGAAGTCCATGGTGGCGGTTGTGACGGCGAGGTTCTCCCTCGCAGCGGCGTGACGTTCGTCGTGATAGCTGTCCAGCAGTTCCTCCGGCGCCCAGCCGTGCAGCACGAACGCGAGCTTCCACGCCGCGTTCTCGACGTCGGCCACGCCGGAGTTCAGCCCGCGCGCGCCGAACG
Source organism: Actinophytocola sp. (assembly GCA_009377395.1). GTDB lineage: Bacteria > Actinomycetota > Actinomycetes > Mycobacteriales > Pseudonocardiaceae > Haloechinothrix_A. The sequence goes on from WHUB01000030.1 coordinate 37,655, forward strand.
GCGCGTACAGGTGCGCGCTGTCCCCGGCGAGCAGCGCCCGGCCGACGCGCAGCCGGTCGGCCACCCGCGAGTGGAACCGGTACACCGAGCGCCACACCACCTCGTAGTCGAGGTCGCCGATGATGGCGCGGATCCGTCGTTCCAGCTCGCCGCTGCGCTCCTCGGCCACGAGGTCGTAGTCGCTGGGCACCTGCCAGTCGATGCGGAACGTCGACTGTGGACACGGGTGGATCAGCACCTGCCTGCCCGGGTTGAACGGCGGGTCGAAGTAGAACCGGCGCTCCTCGGCCCAGCCGGGCAGCTCGGCGCGGATGTCGCAGATCAGGAACCGGTCGTCGAACGACCGTCCGTCGAACGACACTCCCAGCGTTTGGCGCAGCTCGTCGGCCTTGGCTCCGGCGCAGACGAGCACGTAGTCGGCCGTCACGTCCCCGGTCGCGCAGTGCGCCGTGACACCGGACTCGGTCTGCTCGATGCCGGTGACCGCGTGGCCCCACCGGACGTCGATCAGTCGTTCGGTCGCGATGCGCTCGTCGAGCAGCTCTTCGACCCGAGACTGCGAGATGTTGACGAACGGCGGGAACGCCGACCGGCCGGGGTCGGGCAGGGTGACGGCGAACAGCTCGCGGTCGCGGTAGAAGGTGCGGGCGGTGGTCCAGGTGATTCCCTCGTCGGCGATCCGCCTGCCGACACCGGCCGACTGCCAGACGTCGAGGACGTCGCGCTGCTGGCAGATGGCCTTCGATCCGACGAGCTCGCGTCGCGGTGCCGCGTCCAGCACGGTCACGGCGATGCCCCAGCGCGCGAGCAGCAAGGCCGCCGTCTGGCCGACCGGCCCGTTGCCGATGACGAGCACCCGACGGCCGGTCACCTGTCAGCCCTGGAGTTGCTGCCAGATCGTCCTGTCCCGCTCGGCGGTCCAGATACTCGGACGATCCACACCGGACACTTCCTCCCATGCCCTGGCGACGTCGAACGGCAGGCAGTGCTCGAAGATGGGCCAGTCGCCGTAGCGGTCTACCAGCGCGGCGTGAGCGGCGTCGAACGCCTCCCGCAGCGTGCCGCCGCGCGCTCGCACCGCCTCGACCTCGCGCAGCAGCACCGTCAGGAAGTGCCGGGTCTGCTCGATCGCGGCGCCGACCGCGTCGCGGCCGTGGGCGACCGCTCCCCTGCCACCGACGAGCGCCTCGGCGTCCAGTGCCGCTACCGCATCCAATGTGGACGTCGACCAGTCGCGGTGAAAGGCGTCGCCGGTGTACAGCGCGGCCTGTGCCTCGACCAGGTCACCGGCGAACAGGATCCGCTGTCCCGGCAGCCACCCGACGATGTCGCCCTCGGTGTGGCCTCGGCCGAGGTGCCGCAGCTCCAGCGTGCCCCGGTCGCCGCCGAGGTCGATCGTCGCGGTGTCGCTGAACGTCAGGGTCGGCCAGGTCAGGCCGGGAATCGAGCCGGGCTCGTCGAACAGCCGGGGCATCCGGCCCAGCTCCGACTCCCAGTCCTGCTGCCCGCGTTCGGCGACCAGCGCGCGGGTGTTGTCGTGCGCGATGACGACCTCGACGTCGAACGCGCTCGCGCCGAGCACCCGCACCGCGTGGTAGTGCGAGAGCACCAGGTAGCGCACCGGCTTGTCGGTGTGCTCGCGCAGCTTGGCCAGCCATTTCCGGGCCGCGACCGGGGTCGCGAGCGCCTCGAAGCAGACGAGGAAGTCCTCCCCCTCGATCGCGCCGACATTCGGATCGCCTTCCGCGGTCAGCGCGTAGACACCGTCGGCGAGCACCGCCAGCGTCTGCTCCTTCTCGCTCACGTCGGCCGATGATGCGAAAGCCTTCACGTCTCCATCGTGCCCCGGTCGCGGCCGCGGCTCAATAATCGCCGTAACCGTCCAGCTTGAACGTCCACAGGCCGCCCTTGTCCGCCGTCGCTGGGTCGGTGCCGGTGGCGGTGGCCGGGGCGAAGCTGTTCGCGTAGAGCCGTCCGCGGTACGGGTAGGCGGACCAGAAGTTCGCGCCGTCCGGCTCGTAGAACGCGTGCGTGACCGGCGAGCTGGGGTTGGAGAAGTCCACCACGAACACCCCGTGCTGGTAGTACGACGTCACGAGCAGGTCGCGGCGGGTACCGTCCCCGCCCGGCAGCTGGAACGTGCCGAAGAAGTGTGTGGTGCAGAAGTCCGCCGTCGGATCGGGTGACGGGGCTGACCAGTACGACTTCGGCTCCGGGTTCTTCGGGTCGCTGATGTCGTAGAACCAGATCGTGCCGGACGGCTGGTTCGGCGCGAGGCAGCCGCTGTTCGCGCCCGCGGCGCCGAGCCATTCGTCCTGGACCAGCAGCACGTCACCGGACTTGTTGACCTGCGCACCGTGGTGGATGGAGACGTCCGGGTTGCGGATGATCGTCTCGATGGTGGGGTTCCTCGGGTCGGAGATGTCCCAGATCATCGTCTCGGTGATGCCGGCGCAGAACGCCCGGTCATGCTCGAGGTCGAGGCCGATGTCGTGGCAGCCCGGCGAGGTCGGCATCGTGCCGCTGTGGTTGGCCATCTGTTGGTGCTCGCCGCTGGTTTCCAGGTCGGGGAACTCGAGAAACTTCACCGGCGGGTTCTCCGGGTTGGCCCCGACGTCCACGATGGACACTCCGTCCAGCCCGGTCGGGTCGCCCAGCTCGTACGAGGAGACGTAGACCAGGCCGGTGTCGCCGACCGCGGTGAGGTTGTGCGAGCCGTTGATCGTCTCGGCGAAACCGACCGAGCGCGGGCTGCGCGGGTTCTTCGCGTCGATGACGCGGACACCTTCCTTGCCCTTGCCCGGCGCGCAGTTCACGTTGTCTTCGGCCGTGTCATGGGACTGCACGATGTAGTCGCCGACCCAGTCGACGTCCGCGTGCCACGCCGAGCAGTTCAGAGAGGACAGTCGCTTGAGCGAGCCGTCTTGGCTGTCCCGTTTGAAGATGTGCACTCCGCTGTCTTTGCGCGCGCTCGCATCCCACGCGCCGGCCCCGGCCGCGACAAGGTTGTCGTTGAAGGCGATGTCGGTGCCGTACGGGAAGGGATCGTGGTCGGTGCGTTCGATGTTGTCGGTGTGGGTGACGGTGCTCGGTTCGTCGGCGGACGCTGCCCCGGTGATCCCGGTGGCCACCAGGATCGCCGCCGCAACGGCCGCGAGGCCCCGATATCCGCTCCATGTCGACATCTGGTCTCCGATCTTTCGTTTCGCCGGTGCAGGGACCAACGAACGACACCGCGATCCGTAACGTGAATCAGCTTCTGGTCGTTATCCCGGCTAAACACTTCGAGGGAGGCGACCACTGTGCGAAAAGTTCGACTGGGCGCGGCGATCCTGGCGCTCGCGATGAGCGGCGCGCTGCTGTCGGGAACGAGTTGGGCACACGACGTCCAGGAGCCCAGCGGCTTCGAGCTCGTCGGTCACAGTCCGTTGCACGCCAGAGGCATGAACGCGGCGCTCGCCGTGCACGACGGCTACGCCTACGTGGGCAGTCGCACGGACGGCCAGCCGCAGCACCGCACACCGGGGATCCTGGTCGTGGACGTGCACAACCCGAGCGATCCGAAGGTCGTGCACGAGATCGGCAGGCCGGACGCGGCGCAACTCGGCGAGACCAGCCGGGAGCTGCGGATTTGGCCGCAGCAGGACCTGCTCATGGTGCTCAACTTCGGGTGCAGCTCGGCGATCCACGCCTGCGTCGGTGGCGAGGCCGTCGAGCCGCGCGTGACGTTCTTCGACATCTCCGGCGAGAACGCCGTCACGCCGGAGCTGGTCTCGACCTACCGGCCGAGCCAGGAACCGCACGAGTTCTTCCTCTGGGTGGACCCGGCCCGCCCGCGCGAGCGGGCGCTGCTGTTCCAGTCGACGCCGACGGACAGCAGGACCGAGCCGAGCATGATCGTCACCGACATCTCCGATGCCCGCGACGGCGACTTCACCGAGATCCCATGGACGGCGCGGTTCGCGGCGGGCACGTTCCCGAACGGCGAGGAAGAGGACCGGCGACTGCACTCGATGGGTGTCTCCACCGACGGCCGCCGCACCTACCTGGCGTTCCTCGGCTCCGGGTTCCTGGTGCTCGACACCTCGGAGGTCGCGGTGGGCAGGCCCGACCCGGAGATCACCCTGGTAACACCGCCCGAGAACCGGCTGAGCTGGTCGAACCCCGGCACGCACAGCGCGGTGAAGATCCCCGGCAAGGACATGGCGCTGACCACCGACGAGGTGTACGGCGACTCGCTGGACGCGCTCGGCCCGCACGGCTGCCCGTGGGGCTGGGCCCGCACCATCGACATGTCCGACGAGACGACGCCGCGGCTGACCGCCGAGTACCGGGTCGAGCAGAACCACCCCGAGTACTGCGAGTCCGATGAGGGCAGCGACCCGGCGAACACCCTCTTCACCAGCTACTCGTCACACAACCCGACGTTGACCCCCAACCTGGCGTTCGTGTCCTGGCACTCGGCCGGGCTGGAGGTGATCGACATCTCGGACCCGGCTCGGCCGACCCGCGCCGGAAAGTTCAAGCCGGAGCCGTTGCCGTCGGTCGCCACCGAGGACCCGGCGCTGAGCCTGGGCAACGACAAGGTCGTGATGTGGAGCTACCCGATCATCGACGACGGGCTGGTCTACGTCGTCGACATCCGCAACGGGCTCTACATCCTGCGCTACACCGGCGAACGGGCGAAGCAAGTGTCCGGCATCGACTTCCTGGAGGGCAACTCCAACCTCGGTGACGCCCTGCGCTTCGAACCGCCGACGTCGAACTGAGTCAGGCGCCCCAGCCGGCCTGCTGACCGCCGACGCGCTCGACCCGGATTCGCTCGGGATAGCCGGATCGCAGATAGGCGGCGATCGGGTCCGGGTCGAGGCCCGCGTCGGCGCGCAGCTCGGCCAGCAGCGGGCGGACGTCGGTGTTGTAGGCGTCCATCAGCACGGCGTTGGCGCCGAGGACGTCACCGTTTCGCTGCGCGTCGGCGAGCGCGTCGACGTCGACCAGCAGCGCCTTCGCGGTCGCCTCCTGCACGTTCATCACCGAGCGGATGATGGCCGGGATCTTCGGCTCGATGTTGTGGCACTGGTCGAGCATGAACGCGATGCCCGCCTGCGGCCCGACGGCGTCGGCGCGCACGATCTCGTGCATGATCCGGAACAGCTGGAAGGGGTCGGCCGAGCCCACCATCAAGTCGTCGTCGGCGTAGAAGCGGCTGTTGAAGTCGAACCCGCCGAGCCTGCCCTCGCGCAGCAGAAACGCCACGATGAACTCGATGTTGGTGCCCGGGGCGTGGTGGCCGGTGTCGATCACCACCTGGGCGCGCGGGCCGGTGGCGAGGCAGTGCGCGTACGCGGTGCCCCAGTCCGGCACGTCGGTGGTGTAGAACGACGGCTCGAACAGCTTGTACTCCAGCAGCATCCGCTGGTCTTCGCCGAGCCGGGCGTAGGTCTCGGCCAGCGACTCGGCAAGCCGGTCCTGGCGGTCGCGGATGCTGTCCTGGCCGGGGTAGTTGGTGCCGTCGGCGAACCACAGCTTGAGGTCGCGCGAGCCGGTCTGGTCCATGATGTCGACGCACTCGAGCAGGTGATCGGTCGCCTTGCGACGCACGCCGGGGTCGGGGTTGCACACGCTGCCGAGCCGGTAGTCGTCGTCCTGGAAGACGTTCGAGTTGATGGTGCCGAGCGCGATGCCCTGGTCGGCGGCGTACTTGGCGAGCTGGGCGTAGTCGTCGACGCGGTCCCACGGGATGTGCAGCGCCACACTCGGAGCCGCGCCGGTGAACCGGTGCACCGTCGCCGCGTCATCGATCTTCTCGTACGGATCGCGCGGCACGCCGTCCTGCGCGAAGACCTTGAACCGCGTGCCTGAGTTGCCGTACGCCCACGACGGCGTCTCGATGCGCTGCGCGCGCAGCTGCTTGGCCGCGGCGGCCTTGCGTTCCGACGTCAGTTCCACCATGGGGCGCCTCCGAAGACCGAGATTGAATCGTCTCAACACACCTTATCCCGCCGTGTTCCCCGGAACAACCGGGCGTCTCTTTGAACGCTTCAACTATCGGTAGAACGTGGCCCTTGTCCCTGCGCAAGGCGCGCCACGACGATAGGCAGCCGCACAGCGCGGACACGTCACGTCGACAGTGTCCCGCGTCAAGAAATTGGCAGGGTTTCGGTCGTTTGAAATGTCGGGACGGTCGGGCTGGCCAGGCCGAGGTGCACCTCCTTGGGCCGGTTCCAGGCCAGCGCTTCGTGCGGCCTGGTCTGGTTGTACTCGATGCGGTACTCCTCGGCGTGCTTGGCGAGCGTGACGGCGTCGTCGATCTCGTCGATGTAGAGCCGCTCGTACTTCAGCGTGCCGAAGCCGCGTTCGCGTGAACCGTTCTGCCCCGGTGTCTTGACGCGGGTACGGACGTGGGCCAGCTCGGGGTGGAGCTCGATGAAAGCCTCGAACCGGAAGGACCGGAACGGACCCCCATTGTCGGTGACGATCGTGACCACGGGCAGCAGCTCGCCGGTCTCGACGTCGAACGGGCAGTCCTCGACCATCGGGTGGCCGAACATGGCCTCGTAGTCGGCGAGCGCGGCCTCGACGGCGTCGATCGCGTCGAACTGGTTCGCCGTGGGCGAGACGTGGAACGGGTACTCGTACTTGGACCAGTAGTCCCGGCAGCCGGCCAGCCTCCAGGTGCCACCGCTGGTGGTCGACGATCTTCGGCTTCCTGTGGGTCAACGCGGGTGGCAAGATCCCGCTGCTGTCCCGCGCCGGC
>WHUB01000310.1 GCA_009377395.1 Actinophytocola sp.
CGCGATGATCCTCATCGGCCGCCGGTGGCGCCACGACGCACGCCTGCGCGGCCGCGCGCTCTGGTGCCTGCTGCTCGGTGTGATGTCCCTGCTGTGGTTCCTGCCGATCGTCGTGGCGATCCTGGTCCATGCCACCGGCGGTATGCCGTGGTGGCACCTGATCCCGCTCGGCCTCGTCGAGCGTTTCCTGGCAGGCACGGAGTTCGTCGCGGTCCTCGCCGTGGGCTGGTGGGCGTTAGCGGCGGCCAACGAGCGGACACGGCCCAAGCCGGGTGTCAGCCTGCGCGATCCGGCCCCGCCTCAGTGATGGTGATACGCAGCAGGACCCGCCGCTCGTCGCGCATCGACTGCCGGTACTCGTCCCAGTCCGGGTGTTCGCCGCTGAGCTTGCGGTAGTAGCCGACGAGGCCGTCCATGGCGCCGGGCAGTTCGACGATCTCGGTGGTGCCTGCCACCTGGATCCAGTCGCCGAAGAACTTGTCGGGCAGCACGCAGAGCCAGACGCGGGGATCACGGCGGATGTTGCGGAACTTGTATGCGGTCTGCCTGGTACTCACGAGGACGGCGCCGTCATCGTCCACCGCGACCAGCACGGGGCTCAGTTGCGGTGAGCCGTCTTTGCGCATCGTGGCGAGTACGGCGTGCGACTGGTCGGTGAGAACCTGGCGCGCCTGGGTGATATCCATGAAGTCCAGGATGCCGCTTCTCCCCCGGCCGCGCCTTTCGTAAAATCGCCCACGACCGTGTTCCCGCCGTACCC
>WHUB01000311.1 GCA_009377395.1 Actinophytocola sp.
ACATTCTCGGGCTGTGGATCGGTGACGGTTCCGAAGGGGCCAAGTATTGGCTCAGTATCTTTTCGGAGCTGAAAAATCGTGGCATCGAGGACTGCTGCATCCTGGTCTGCGACGGGGTGAAGGGCATGACCGACGCGGTGACCACCGTGTGGCCACTGTGCACGGTGCAAACGTGCGTGATCCACTTGGTGCGCAACACTTTTCGCTACGCGGCGAGGCAGGACCGGGATGCTCTGGTCAAGGACATCCGGCCCGTGTATACCGCGCCCAGCGAGGCCGCCGCGGCCGAGCGGTTCGCCGAGTTCGCCGACAAATGGGGCAGCCGATACCCCGCCATCATCTCCCTCTGGCGCAAATCGTGGGAAGAGTTCATCCCGTTTTTGGATTATGACCCCGAGATAAGGAAGGTGATTTGTTCAACAAATGCCATTGAATCTTTGAACGCCAGGTATCGGAGGGCGACCCGGGCGCGTGGGCATTTTCCCAATGAGCGAGCAGCGATGAAGTGTCTGTACTTGGTGACCCGCTCGCTGGACCCCACCGGCCGCGGCAAGGCACGCTGGGCCATGCGCTGGAAGGCACCTCTGAACGCGTTCGCCACCACGTTCGAAGGGCGCATCGTCCCCAGCAACACCAACTAGAAACCCGACCGCTTACACCGTTCACCCGACACTCCCCGCGAAAAATCGCCGCGCGGGAAATGAGGCAATGAGGTGATCTCAGCGAGATCGTGTTCGGGCGTGTTCGATGTGGGTGA
>WHUB01000312.1 GCA_009377395.1 Actinophytocola sp.
CTGAAAGCCGCAGCGGTGCGGCTCGCGTTGGCCGTGGACTACCGCGGTGCTTGCACTGTGGAGTTTCTGTACCACCCCGGAGAGCGGCTGCTCAGTTTCTTGGAGGTCAACACCCGATTGCAGGTGGAGCACCCGGTTACCGAGGCGGTCACCGGCGTAGACCTCGTCAAGACGCAGCTGTGGATAGCCGCAGGAGGCGCACTCGACGGGGACCCGCCTGCTGAGACCGGTCACGCCATCGAAGCGCGACTCAACGCGGAGGATCCCGATCGTGGCTTCGCGCCGTCTCCCGGTGAGATTACGCTTCTCGACTTGCCCGCAGGCGCGGGAGTCCGGGTGGATACCGGAGTAAGTGACGGCGACACGATCCCATCGGAGTTCGACTCCATGATCGCCAAGATCATCGTCCACGGTCGCGATCGCGACGAGGCGCTCGCGCGATTACGCCGCGCTCTCGCCGAGACGACAGTGACCATAGCAGGCGGCGCGAGCAACAAGAGTTTCTTGCTCGATCTCCTCTCGCGGCGTGAGGTTGTCGACGCTACAGCCGACACCGGATGGATCGATCGGGTACGCGAGGATGGGGGACTGGCCGGGCAGAAACGGTCCGGCATCGCGCTCGCGGTAGCTGCGATCGAAGCTTACCGGGACGGCGAGGCTCTTGAATGCCGTCGACTCCTCAGCACTGCCCGCGGCGGCCGCCCTCAGGTGCAACACGAGGGCGCGCAGGTTATGAACCTCAAGCTGCGTGGAAG
>WHUB01000313.1:0-309 GCA_009377395.1 Actinophytocola sp.
ATTGCCGCTGGAGAGCTGTCTGGCGGCAACGTCGGCACTGGCGAGTCATCGAAGGGGTTGCTGGCAGCCGTCACACGTACACCATAACCGCTCCCGCCCGACAGGCGCGCCCGCAAATTGCGTAGCCCTCCAGCCATACTAAAGATCATCTCCATACTTTTCCCGCAGGAAACATCGGCAATCGACCACCAGCAGCCAGCCGGACACACAGTCCGAGCGAACGTCATAGCTGGTCACACCCACCATCGGCAGTCGACGTCAAACGTCCGCACCTGTCGCCGTGAAATCAGTAGGTTCCGGGTTCGAGCC
>WHUB01000313.1:319-753 GCA_009377395.1 Actinophytocola sp.
CCCAGGCGGCCCACCACACTGTTTGCGCTGTTTACTCGGCATCTGACCAGCGGAGACGCGGTCAGAGGCGATCTTGTTTGTACGTCCCCAGTGGAACCAGTGCTGCCAAACGGGAGCAAAGTGGGAGCACTCGTGGGCGATCGGGAAATGGGGCCACGTCCTGCTCCCGTGATCGACACGCCCGATTGGGCAGTTCGGTCATCTGGCAGTGGGCCACACGCCCTGGCGCGGATCTGATGCTGGTGTGGAATGAGCGGCACGGGTGGGCAATCGAAGTGGCGACCGATCCCGGTGTCGGCAGCTCAGTAGCCAGGTCCCGCGATCGCGGCCACCAGGCCCTTCGACGTACCCCCGACCGGTCCGTCCCACTGCGCGCTAGCCGGTCGGCGAGCCATCCGGATCGGTTCGCTTACGGGCAAGCCGTTCCGGTTTCG
>WHUB01000314.1 GCA_009377395.1 Actinophytocola sp.
GGATTCTCCTTCAGGACTGACACAACAGCCCTGCCAGGAATCCTGACGCGCGACATCCAAGGACACCATCCGTCGGGTCACCGACAGGTGGTATGAGGAGATGAACGAGGGATCCCGCGGCCCGCCGGATGTATCCGCTGGTGTTCATCGACGCGAACGCGGCATGGTGGCAAGGCACCATCCTGGACACATGGTGCGCTTGTGCCGTTGACCCCTCTTGACATCTGACTTGCTTTGAACAAAGTTCAGTGTGTATGAATGAACCGTCACTCAAACGGCTCTTCCGAGGCTCCAACATTGCGAGAACGATCCGCCGTGCGCGAACTACAGACTGTGGCGTCGTTCGTTGCGCACTCGCGGAAACCGTTGTGCCCCACCTTGCCAGGTGCCGGGAGACACCACGGTGGAGAGGTGGTTCGTCCCCACCAACGCGGACCCGCCTGTGACGGTCCCAGCGCGGCGGGTTTCCTGTCCGCGCTGACGGAAATGGCGGGTAACGGAAGGAGAACCTAGCAATGGCCGTGTACGACGCCAGTGCCTATCGGGAAGTGTTCGAGAAGAGCTTCACCTACATCGCCGGGTTCCGACGCAACGTGCATCGGTACCAGGGCAGCCCGGCGATGCACGACCCTCTTACGGATCGTACGTGGACATACAGTGACCTCGGTGAAGACGTTGACGGGCTCGCTGCAAGTTTGGCGTCCCTTGGCCTGCGGCCCGGAGAGGTCGTTGTTCATCAACTGCTGAATGG
>WHUB01000315.1 GCA_009377395.1 Actinophytocola sp.
TTGACGGAGTGGCTCGAGGAGGACCATCTGGCCTGGTTCGTGCTGGATGCGGTCGAGCAGATGGACCTGTCTGCGTTCCACGCCGGCTACCGCGCCGATGGGTGGGGACGGGCGGCGCACGACCCGAAGATGATGGTCGCGCTGACGTTGTACGCCTACTGCATCGGGATACGTTCGGCGCGTGCGATCGAGCGGGCCTGCGGGGTCGATGTGGCGTTCCGAGTGGTCGCGGCCAACCAGACGCCGGACCACACCACGATCGCCCGGTTCCGGCAGCGCCACGAGCAGGCGCTTGCGTCGGTGTTCGGCGAGTCGTTGCGGCTGTGCGCGCAGGCCGGGATGGTCAAGGTCGGGCTGGTCGCGGTGGACGGCACCAAGATGGGCTGCCCGGCGGCGTTGGCCGCCAACCGCACCAAGAGCCACATCGACGAGCAGGTCGCGACGATGTTCGCCGAGGCCGCCGAGGTCGATGCGAGAGAGGACGCCTTGTTCGGGGCCGATGCGCGAGGGGACGAGCCGCCCGCGCAGCTGCGCGGGGCGAAGGCCCGCCGCGAGCGGTTCACCGCCGCCAAGGAGCAGCTGGACGCCGCCGCAGCCAAGGCGCAGGCCGATCATGAACAGCATCTGGCCGAACGGGCCGCGAAGGAGCAGGCCAGCGGACAGAAGCTGCGTGGCCGTAAACCCAAGCCACCGCCGCCGGCGGCCTGGTGCGACGGGGTCGACTGGGCCACGGTGCCTACGCAAGCGGGC
>WHUB01000316.1 GCA_009377395.1 Actinophytocola sp.
GTCGTCACCCGCTGGTGGGCAGGCCGAAAGGTGGCGCTGAGCGGGCACGCCGTGGCCGAGACCTACTCCGTGCTCACCCGGCTGCCCGGTGACCTGCGACTGACACCGGCGGATGCCGCCCGGCTGCTCGACGAGCGGTTCGCCCCGCCGCTGCTGCTGGGGCCCGAGACGGCCGAGCATCTCCCGGACGTTTTCGCCCGGCTGGAGATTGCCGGCGGCGCAGTCTACGACGCGCTGGTGGCACTGGCCGCCGCCGAGCACGAGGCAGAGCTGGCAACGCGCGACGCCCGCGCCAAGGACACGTACGAGAGGGTCGGCGTGCGCGTCGTCGTCGCTGCGTGATCCGCACCAACCCGGATACCTGCCAGGTACCTTGCCCTCGGGACGGCTTCTGGGGCTCCGCGCCGCCTGACGGGTGCGGGGAGTGGCCGCATGGGGCTGACCGGCGATCCCGGCGTCGGTGTGGTGACGAGCAACTCGGGCAAGTGGGCGTCGTACGCCCTGGCGAACATCGGCGTCGAGGTCGTCCTGGGCTCGCTGGCTGAATGCGTCGCCTCGGCACGGGAGGGGAAGGTGTGCCGTGACGAACGCCTCTGGCGCTGAGCTCGTCGCCCGTGCGCTGCACCCGGGCGAGGCGGCCGGGGAGCTGCTCGTGCTCGACGCGCCGGTGTCGTTTTGGGGCGGCGTCGACGAGACCAGGACTCTTGACATAGCTCCTGCCTCGTCTGACTGACATCCCTTGTCTGGTT
>WHUB01000317.1 GCA_009377395.1 Actinophytocola sp.
CGGCTGACGACCTTTCATGCTGTCAGGTGAGCACCAGGCGCCGGTTCCCGGGTGCGGGTCGCCCACGCCGCTCGTGTACCGGGGCCTCCCGCGATGGTCGAGGCGGGACGTCACGGCCCCTCGACACCCGGGGTTGAGCAACGCTTTCCCCCGGCGGCAGCGGCCTTCGAGCCCGCCGACCCGCCGCGGTGCGGACGGCTGCTCTTCTACCATCCCGGCCGCGACCAGGTCGCCGGGCCAGGCGAGGAGCGGGAGCGCACCGTGGTGGACGCCGCGCCGCCGCAGTTCTGGCCGAGCTGCTCGGCCATTGACTCGTGCCCCCTGACAAGCGTCATTCGACTCGCCTGAAGCCGTACGTCTCGTACCGCTTCTCGAACCCCAGGTTCGCGTAGAGCTCCGCCGCGGCCCGGTTGCTCGCGTCGTGCTGCACGGTGGCCGTGCGCATGCCCGCCCGGCGCATCTCACCCAGGCCGTGCAGCAGCAGCGCACGCGCCAGACCCAGGCGCCGGAACCGGTGACTGGTGCCCACCGGCTCGAAGTGCCCAACCCTGTTCACCTCGTCGAACCAGGTAACCGCGAACGCGGCGGCCCGCCCGTCCGGTGCGACGGCGACGATCTCTCTGCACGCCCGGTATCCCGGCTTGCGCATCACCTCGTCGCGGTACGTCCGCGCATTCCAGTCGCCACCGAACGACTCGTTCCTGACCGCGGCCAACTGCTCGGCGTCGGCGAGGTCGACCGCCCTG
>WHUB01000318.1 GCA_009377395.1 Actinophytocola sp.
CCGGAACACCTCCGTCTGGGCGAACACGCGGGCGACTCGGTCGCGGACCTGTGGGTCGTCGGCGAGGTGGAGTCGGGTGGCGAGGTCCACCAGCTCGCCCGCCTCGAGGGAGTAGCGCACGTGGTTGCCGAGCGCGAGCGCACGCTCGAAACCGAGCGTGGCTCTCGCGACCCGCCAGCCGTCGTCGACGTCACCGACCGCATTGGCGACGGACACCTCGACATCGGACAAGAACACCTCGGCAAATCCGGGTTCACCGTGCAGCTGGCGGATCGGGCGCACGTCGATGCCAGGGGAGGACATGGGGATCATCAGATAGCTGATGCCGCGGTGCTTCGATTCGGTGTTGGTGCGCACCAGCGCGAACATCCAGTCGGCGTAGATCCCAAGCGACGTCCACACCTTCTGGCCGTTGACGACAAAGTGATCCCCGTCTCGTACGGCGGTCGTCCGCAGCCCGGCGAGATCGCTGCCGGCGTCAGGCTCGGAGAATCCCTGGCACCACAGCTCCTCACCGGACGCGATCCCCGGCCAGGCCCAGCGCCAGCCGGTTGATGCGGTCCGGTGCGCCGGCACGCAGGTACTCCTCCTGGAAGATCACCTGCTGGCGGACGTCGGCATCCGCCCCCCCGTATTCACGCGGCCACGCAAGCACCGAGTAGCCCGCCTCGAACAGCCGCCGCTCCCAGATCTGGTGCTGCGCGGCACCCTCTTCCGTGAACATCGGAGGCAGCGGTTCGTTCGG
>WHUB01000319.1 GCA_009377395.1 Actinophytocola sp.
GTCCGTCCGGGTGCTTCGCCGCCTCCACTCGTCGAGGTCCGGCCCGGCAGGCTCCGCCGACCCGCGCACTGCGCTGGCCGGCGACCGCGGGCGCTCATCGCCCGCCGCCGAGGTGCGCGAGCGCCAGCTCGCGGCTGTCGGCCAGCGCGGGGATCCGCCCGGTGCCGCCCAGGCCGGCGACGGACAGCGAGGCGGCGGCGATGCCGAGGCGCGCGGCGTCGGGAAGCTCGTCACCGAGCGCCAACCGGGCGGTCAACGTGCCGGCGAGCACGTCACCGGCGCCGGTCGCGTCGACCGCGCCGGGGTTGACCGGCACCGGCAGGCGGGTCCGGGACTCGCCGTGGGCCAAGACGGCGTCGTCGGTGCCACAGGTGACGAGTGCCGCACGCGCCCCGAGCTCCAGTGTCCGATCCGCGGCCTCGCCGGGGATGCCGGTGTCGAAGAGCAGCCGGCTGTCCGCGGGACAGGACGGGGTGACCACCCCGGCGAACCGCGCCGCCTCGGCCAGCACCTGCCGCGCGGCCGCGGCGCCGGCGAGCTTGGGGCGGACGTTCGGGTCGTACGTCACCACGCCACCGGCCGCCGAGACCGCGCGCATCGCGGCGAACGCCGCCGCCCGAGCGGACGCGGACACCGCCATGACGATGCCACCGACCAGCAGGCCACGGGCGCCGGCGAGCAGCGCGTGCGCGTCGTCGACGTGCTCGGTGCACAGCGTGGAGCCGGCGCTGGCGTCGCGCCAGTA
>WHUB01000031.1 GCA_009377395.1 Actinophytocola sp.
ACAACTCCGCACCGACCTCGCCACCCTCACCCCTTGACCAACCATAGGAGCATCGCTCACGACGCCGTGTTCTACATTCACGACGCCGTGTCGTCGCCCTTGCGGTCCGGCACCTTGCCCGACGCGCGGTGGAACTCCTCGTGCGGCGAGTGGATCTGCCCCATGGAGATCACCTCACGCTTGAACAGGCCGCCGAGCAGCCAGTCCGCCGTGATGCGCGCCTTGCGGTTGAACGTCGGCATCGCCTTGACGTGATACATCCGGTGCATGCTCCACGCCGGGAAGCCCTTGACCTTGACGCCGAGCGTGTCGGCGACACCCTTGTGCAGCCCGAGACTGGCCACCGACCCCATGTTCTTGTGCACGTAGTCCTTGATCGGCCTGCCGCGCAGCGACCGGATGACGTTCTTCGCGAGGTGCCGGGCCTGCCGCACCGCGTGCTGCGCGTTGGGCGGGCAGATCGCGGTCGGGTCGTCCTCGGTGACCGACAGGTCCGGGATCGCGGCGCAGTCGCCGGCCGCCCAGACGCCGGGGGTGTCGAGCACCTGCAACGCGGCGGTCCCCTGCACCCGGCCCGATTTGTGCAGCGGCAGGTCGGAGTCGGCCAGCACCGGGTTGGCCTTGACGCCGGCCGTCCAGATGATCGTGTCGGAGTCGAACTCGGTGCCGTCGGAGAGCACGACGTGGCCCTTCTCGAACGACTTCGCCAGCGTCGACAGGTACACCTCGATGCCGCGCTTCTCCAACTGCTCGACGGTGTAGACACCGAGCGTCTCGCGCACCTCGGGAAGGATGCGTGGCGCGGCCTCGACCAGCACCCAGCGCAGGTCGTCCGGCTCGATGTTCGGGTAGTAGCGGCACGCGAACCGCGACATGTCCTCCAGCTCCGCGAGCGCCTCGATACCCGCGAACCCGCCGCCGACGACGGTGAACGTCAGCTTGCGCCTGCGCACCTCGGGGTCGCGGGTGCTCGACGCCTGGTCCATCTGCGACATGACGTGGTTGCGCAGGTAGATCGCCTCGCCGACGGTCTTGAAGGCAATGCCCTCCTCGGCGAGGCCCGGAATGGGCAGCAGCCGCGCGACGGAGCCGAGCGCGATCACCAGCACGTCGTAGGGCACCTCCTCGATGTGCCCGTCGGCGGCCTCGACCGTGACGACCTTGCGCTTGTGCTCGATCTGCTGTACCCGCGCGGTCAGCACGTGGCAACGCTTGAGCGCGCGACGCAGCGGCACCACGACGTGGCGCGGCTCGATGGCACCGGCCGCCGCCTCCGGCAGGAACGGCTGGTACGTCATGTGCGGTTGTGGATCGACGACGGTCACGGCAGCCTCGTTGGCACGCAGTTTCCGCTGCAGCCCCAGCGCCGTGTAGAGCCCGACATAACCGCCACCGAGGATGAGGATGCGGGTCGGTTCCGACTTCGTTGCGCCCATGCCGACATAGTCGCACCTCACACTCCGGAGTGCCTGTGGGGACCCTGTCGGCATCGCCTACGTCACGTTACCTGCGGGTAAACCGGCTGCTACCGCGGCGGCGGTGAGCACATCCCGCAGCATCTGCGGGGTCAGCCTGCCGGTGAAGGTGTTCTGTTGCGATGGATGGAACGAGCCGAACAGGTGCAGCGCACCCTTGGTGCTGGACACGGTGTGATGGACGGCGTGGCCGAAGCGGGGCCGCGGACGCGGGATGTGCCAGCCCGCGTCCGAGAGCACCGGAAGCAGCGCCTGCCAGCCGAACGCGCCGAGCACGACGACGGCACGCAGCGTCGGGGCCAGCAGCTCCAGCTCGCGGGCGAGCCAGGGGCGGCAGGTGTCCCGCTCGGCGGGCGTCGGCTTGTTCGCCGGTGGCGCGCACCGCACCGGGGCCGTCACCCGCACGCCGAACAGCTCCAGCCCGTCGTCGGCGCGCACCGCCGTCGGCTGCGACGCCAGCCCGACGTCGTGCAGCGCGCCGTACAGGAAGTCGCCGGAGCGGTCGCCGGTGAACATCCGCCCGGTGCGGTTGGCGCCGTGCGCGGCGGGCGCGAGGCCGACGATCGCCAGCGCGGCGTCGGCGGGGCCGAATCCCGGCACCGGACGTCCCCAATACGTCTCGTCGGCGAACGCGGCCCGCTTGCTGCGGGCGACCTCCTCCCGCCACTCGACCAGCCTCGGGCACGCTCTGCAGTCGGCCACGGCGGCGTCGAGCTGAGCGATGTCGGCGGCGCGAGCCGCACCGGCGACGGGATCATGGACCACGCCCCCATTGTGATCGTCCTAAAGTGATCAGCATGGCGAACCCATCCGAATCCGAGACGCCCCAGCCCGCCAAGGACGACGACCGCCCCGCCCCTGCCGACGACATCGTCACCACCAACCACACGCTCACGATCAAGCGGCAGAAGTTGCGCTACACCGCCCGCACCGGACGGGTCGTGCTGCGCAAGGAGGTCGTCACCGATGGCAAGTTCGACGGCCACGTCGCCAAGGCGGAGGTGTTCCTCACCTCCTACACCGTCGACGACGCCGACCCGGCCGAGCGGCCGGTGACGTTCGCGTTCAACGGCGGGCCCGGCTCGTCCAGCGTGTGGCTGCACCTCGGCCTGCTCGGGCCGCGCCGCGTCGTCGCGGGCGACGTCGGCGCGCTCGAGCCACCGCCGTACCGGCTGACCGACAACCAGGAGACGCTGCTGCGGCACAGCGACCTGGTCTTCATCGACCCGGTGTCGACCGGGTACTCCCGCCCCGCCGAGGGCGAGAAACCGGACGACTACCACGGGTTCACCGGCGACGTCGAGTCCGTCGGGGAGATCATCCGGCTGTGGACGTCGCGCAACGGCCGGTGGCTGTCGCCGAAGTTCCTGGCAGGCGAGTCGTACGGCACGCTGCGCGCGGCGGCGCTGGCCGAGCATCTGCAGAGCCGCTATGGCATGTACCTCAACGGCCTGATCCTGATCTCGGCGGTGCTCGACTTCGCCACCATCCGCTTCACCGGCGACAACGACCTGCCGTACAGCCTGTTCCTGCCCACCTACGCGTCGATCGCGCACTACCACGGCGTGCACGACGACCGGCCGCTCGACGACGTGCTGCGCGAGGCGGAGGAGTTCGCCGAGCGCGACTACCCCCTCGCGCTGGCGCGGGGCGCGCGGCTGCCCGCCGAGGAGCGGCGCGCGGTGGTGGCGCGGCTGGCCACGCTGACCGGACTGTCACCGGACTACATCGACCGCGTCGACCTGCGGATCGAGCACCTGCGGTTCTTCGCCGAACTGCTGCGCGACCGCAAGCTCATCGTCGGCAGGCTGGACGCCCGGTTCACCGGCCCGGACGTCGACTACGGCAAGGAGCAGATCACCGCCGACCCGTCGATGGCCGCGATGGCGGGGCCGTACACGGCGGCGCTGAACCACTACGTGCGCGCCGAGCTGGAGTACGCCAACGACCTGCCGTACGAGATCATCAACACCGAGGCGCACAAGGCGTGGTCGTACCAGGAGTTCGAGAACAAGCACGTGTCCGTTGTGGACAAGGTGTCGGCGGCGATGCGGGCGAACCCGCACCTGCGGCTGCACGTCGGCCTCGGCTACACCGACGGCGCGACGCCGTACTTCGCCGCCGAGCACACGCTGGCGCACCTCGCGATCCCGGACGAACTGCGGCAGAACATCACCCGCGCCTACTACCCGGCCGGGCACATGATGTACGTCCACGAGCCGTCTCGGCTGCGTCAGTCGGCGGACCTGGCGGAGTTCGTGCGGTCGGCGTCGAACCGGTGATGCTCAGTCGGCCAGCGACAGCGCGATGCCGTCCAGGATGTCGTGCTCGCTGACGACGAGATCGGCGGGGCCGCCCCGGCGGGCCAGCTCCTCGGCGATGGTCTGCACGATCAGCGCACCGCCGCCGATGACATCGACCCTGCCCGGGTGGATCACCGGGTTGGCCGCGCGGGTGGCGTGGTCGGCGGACAGCAGCGTCGTCGCGGTGCGCTTCAGGTCGGCTGGCGTCAGCGTCGACAGGTGGGTGCGCTCGGAGTCGTACTCCGGCAGCTCCTGCGCGATCGCCGACAGCGTGGTGACGGTGCCCGCCACCCCGATCCAGCGCTTCGCCTTCGAGACGTCGACCGCGTCGAACGCCCCGGCGAGGACCTCGGCGGCGAGCTCGCGCCCGGCCTCGATCTCGGCCGCCGTCGGCGGATCGGAGCGGAGCGTGCGCTCGGTGATCCGCACGCAGCCGATGTCGACCGACTTCGCGGCGTGCACGGTGGCCGTCCTGCCGTCCCAGTCGCCGAGCACCAGTTCGGTGGACCCGCCGCCGACGTCGGCGACGAGGAACGGCCCGTCGTCGGGGTCCTGTTCACCGACGGCGCCGGTGAACGTCAGCCGTGCCTCGGTGTCGCCGGTGATCACCTCGGCCCGGACGCCGAGGGTCTGTTCGGTCATGTCGAAGAAGTCGTCGCGGTTGGCGGCGTCGCGGGTGGCCGACGTCGCCACCATCCGCACCCGCTCGGCACCCTTACGGCGGGCGGCGACGGTGTAGGCGGCGAGGGCCTGCCGGGTGCGCTCGATGGCTTCCGGCGCGAGCCGCCCGGTGGCGTCGACGTCCTGGCCGAGCCGCACGATCCGCATCTCGCGGTGCAGGTCACGCAGGAAGATCGTGCCGTCGTAGTTCGGCATCAGCTCGGCGACGAGCAGGCGGATGGAGTTCGTTCCACAGTCGATCGCGGCAACCCGAGTCATGCCGCTCAGGGTATCTACGCCGCGCAGTCGCCGGACGGCCAGTCGGCGCGCACCAGCTCGTAGGTCTCGTCCCCGATGGGGTTCACGCCGGGGCCGACCGCCAGCCGGTGCGCGAGGTGGACGTGCAGGCACTTGACCCTGCCCGGCATGCCGCCTGCCGAGACGTCGTGGCCGAGCGACTCGATCGCGTCGCGCTCGGCGAGGTAGGACTCGTGGGCCTTCCGGTAGGCGACGGCGAGATCGGCGTCGGCGGCCAGCCGCTCGGTCATCTCGTGCATGATGCCGGACGCCTCCAGCGTGCCGACCAGTGAGCACAGCCGGGGGCAGGTCAGGTAGTACAGCGTCGGGAACGGGGTGCCGCTCTCCAGCCGGGGGTTGGTCTGCACCACGGCCGGGTGCCCGCTCGGGCAGCGCGCGGCGATCGCCCGCATCGCCCTCGGCGGCCTGCCGAGCTGCTCGGCGACGACGGCGCGGTCGGCCTCGGTGACGGGTTCGAACCGGGTGTGCTGCACAGCCGGAAGACTACGGAAGCAGACGGCCCTCGGCGCCGCCGGGGCGCGAACGCAGAACACGCAGGCGTGAATGTGGGACACGGCGTCCTGGACGCAGGACACAACGCCCTGAGCGTGGGACACGACGTCAGCGGGAGCGCTTCGGCTCCTCGTTCAGACTGGTCCAGAGCTGGCCGTACCAGGTCGCCCTGGTACCGGTGCGGTCGTCGCGGCCAGGGCCGCCCGCGTTCCTGCCGTCGCCGGGCAGCTGCACGATGTAGGGCGTCTCGCCCGGCATCACGTACCGCAGCCGCCGCCGCGCGTCCGCCTCGATCTGCGCGGGATCGGACAGCTCGGCCTTGCGGCGCTCGTACACCGCGACCTGGTGCCGCAGCTCCGCCGCCCGCTCGGCCTGCTCCGCGATCTCGGCCCGCTGGTGCAGATAGGTCCGCAGCGGCACCGCGAGGGTGAAGGCGAGTGCGCAGATGACCAGCGCGAGGACGGCCGCCCGCCGGGTGGTCGACAGCCCCAGCGTGCGCGCGGCGGACGCCATCCGCTTGGACCGCAGGCCGTCGCGCAGCCGGGTCCTGGCGGTGCCGGAGCCGACGGCGCGCTGCGGTCGCCGGGAAGGGCCGGACGTCCGCCGGCCCTTCCCGTCGCGCACTCGCCCTCTGCTGGCCATGCCCGATCAGGCGCTGGGATTGAAACGGGGGAAGGCGAGGTCGCCCGCGTAGCGGGCGGCGTCGGCCAGGTTCTCCTCGATCCGCAGCAACTGGTTGTACTTGGCGACCCGCTCGCTGCGGGCGGGGGCGCCGGTCTTGATCTGGCCAGCACCGGTCGCGACGGCGAGGTCGGCGATCGTGGTGTCCTCGGTCTCGCCGGACCGGTGGCTGATCATGCTCTTGTAGCCGTACGACGTGGCGAGGGTGACCGCGTCGAACGTCTCCGACAGCGTGCCGATCTGGTTGACCTTGACCAGCAGCGCGTTCGCCGCGCCCCGGCCGATGCCGTCTTCCAGCCGGTCCGGGTTGGTGACGAACAGGTCGTCGCCGACGAGCTGCACCCGGTCGCCGATGGCGCCGGTCAGCTCGACCCAGCCGTCCCAGTCGTCCTCGGACAGCGGGTCCTCGATGGAGACGAGCGGGTAGGCGTCGAGCAGCTCGCCGTAGTAGGCGCTCATGTCGGCGGCGCTGCGCCGCGAGCCCTCGAACCGGTAGCCGCCGTCGGAGAAGAACTCGGTCGCCGCGACGTCGAGCGCCAGCGCGATGTCGGTACCCGGCTGGTAGCCGGCCTTCTCGATCGCCTGCAGGATCAGGTCGAGCGCCTCGCGGTTGCTCGACAGGCTGGGCGCGAACCCGCCCTCGTCGCCGAGGCCGGTGGCGAGGCCCTTGCTCTTGAGCACCGCCTTGAGCGCGTGGTACGTCTCGGCGCCCCAGCGCAGCGCGTCGCGGAAGGTGTCCGCGCCGATCGGCGCGATCATGAACTCCTGGATGTCGACGTCGGTGTCGGCGTGCGCACCACCGTTGAGGATGTTCATCATCGGCACCGGCAGCACGTGCGCGTTCGGCCCGCCGAGGTAGCGGAACAGCTCCAGCTCGGCGGACTCGGCCGCCGCCTTCGCGACGGCGAGCGAGACGCCGAGGATGGCGTTCGCGCCGAGCCGCGACTTGTCCGGGGTGCCGTCGAGGTCGACCAGCTTCTGGTCGACGATGCGCTGGTCGACGGCGTCGACGCCGGTGAGGTCGGGGCCGATCTCGTCGAGCACGCCCGCGACGGCGCGGTCGACGCCCTTGCCGTTGTAGCGCTTCGGGTCGCCGTCGCGCAGCTCGACCGCCTCGTGCTCCCCCGTCGACGCCCCGGACGGGACGGCGGCCCGCGCCAACGTCCCGTCGTCGAGGGCCACCTCAACCTCGACCGTCGGGTTGCCACGCGAGTCGAGAATCTCCCGCGCACCTACCTGATCGATGATCGCCACGCCACGCTCCTCACGGTCGAGCCACTTCGTAGGTCAGTTCAACTCCCCTCAGAGAGCCTAACTGGCGGCCCGGATCACCCGTATGAGGCTCGCGGTAGCGGGCTCACTCCGGCCGGATCTCGCGCCAGCCGGTCGGCAGTTCGACGTGGTCGGAGACCTGCTGCCAGAACGTCCAGCTGTTGCCGCCGACGTCCTCGATGGTGAACACCCGCGCGCCGTAGGGCTGGTCCTGCGGCTGCGAGACCTCGGCGTCGGGGCCGAGCGCGGTCCGGATCCTGGCGTGTTGCTCGTCGACGTCATCGACGTAGATGACGTTGAGCTGGCCGACCGGCCCGTCCACGCCCTTCGAGGCCCAGTAGTCGCTGCCGACCCCGGCCAGCCGCAGCTCGGCGTCGCCCGCCAGCACGGTCGCCTGGAAGACGTTGCCCGCCGAGTCGACGTAGCGGACCTGCTCGGTGAACCCGAACACCCGTACCAGCCAGTCGAGCGCCTCCCCCGCGTCGGCGTAGTAGAGGTAGGGCGCGAGACCGAGATACCTGGGTGCCGCGTTCCTCTCGCCGTGCTCTTCGCTCATAGCCCCGGCACCTTACAGCGGCGACGCGGTGGCCAGGTGACTCGGCGTGCCTTCAGCGGCTGAGTTCGGCGTAGCGTTCCGCCGATGTGAACACGTTCTGCGCGAATCCGGCACCATTCGGGGTGCCCGGGTAGGCCCGCACCGCCCGCCACCACCCGTCCGGCGCCGACAGGTCGGCGCCGGTGCCGCACAGGATGCGTCCCGCCGTCAGCGCCGCGTCGTCGATGTCGCGCGGGTCGGGGACCTCACCGTCGCGCATGGCGCGGATGCGCCACCGTGCCCACCGCCGCGGCATGATCCGCAGTGGCCCGACGGCCCTGCCCCGGGGTCGCGTCGCTGCCGCGTCCGCGACCCCGGCGACGGTGGCCCAGGACAACTGGCACTCCGGGGCCTCGGACCGCAGCCACATCTCGGTGCGGCCGTAGGCGGAGACGGCCCGGGCTGGGATGCCGGTCCTGGCGGCGAGCCGCTGGGACCACGCGGCGAGCTGGGCGGCGTCGGAGGCGTGCGGCCGGTCGTGCGGCGCCGGTGCCGCCGGTGCGGGGGTGGCCGCTCCCGGCACCGGTTTCGCGGCGCCGGTACGGGTGTCGGGCGGGGTGACGCCGATGGTCGCGATCAGCACGATTCCGGTGGTGATCAGCGTGGCCGTTGCCGCGATCTTGCCGTAGGCGAGGCGCCGTTTCGTCACCCGATCAGGTTATCGCCCCGTGCTACGGCCAGTATCGCCGCCAACCCTCGGCGTCGAGCTGCGCCGGGTCGGCGCCGTCGGCCCGCGCGGCGGCCTCGGCGGCCCTGACCGCGTCGGCGAAGGCGCGGGCGGCGGCGCGCAGTTCGCCCTCCGGCTCCGCCCCGGCGCGCTTGGCCTCGGCGACGGCGCGGAACAGCCGCTCGCCGACGTCGTCACCGCGCGGGAACAGCTCGGCGGGCAGGTCGGCGCGTTCGGTGCGCGATGCCAGCTTGGCCGCGAGCGCGACGGCGGGCTGGCCGAGCGCGACGCCGTCCACCACCGACTCGCGCTGTTTCTCCTGCTGCTTGAGTTCCTCCCAGCGGTGCTGCTGCCGCTCCGCGGTGTGGATGCGCTCGGCGTCGGCGAAGACGTGCGGGTGCCGCCCGACGAGCTTGTCGACCAGTTCCTCGGCGACGTCATCGATGTCGAACGGCTCGTCGGCGTCCTCGGCGGCGAGCCGCGCGTGGAAGAGCACCTGGAGCAGGACGTCGCCCAGCTCCTCGAGCAGCGCGGGCCGGTCGCGGGTCTCGATCGCGTCGAGCAGCTCGTAGGTCTCCTCGATGAGGTACTGCCGCAGCGAGTCGTGGGTTTGCTCGGCGTCCCACGGGCAGCCGCCCGGCGAGCGCAGCGTGTCCATCACCGCGACGGCGTGCAGCAGCGGCGGCAGCTCCGGTTCGATCACGGCGGCGCCCGCGTCGGCCAGCGCGACGGCCGCCCGCTCGGTGCGCGCGACCGCCAGCAACACCACCGCGCCGCGTGCCGCCTCGGCCAGCAACTCGGCCGGCTCCGGGGCGGCTTTGGCGCCCGCCGCGAGCGCGACGGACTCCTCGACACCGGCCGTGGCGTAGAGCGCGTCCGCCGTCCGCAGCGCGGGCGCGGCGCTCGCGGGCAGCGCGGCGGGGTTCGCCGCTGGCAGCAGGATGACGGCGCAGCCGGGGTGCGGCGCGGGTGTCACTGCTGGCTGCTGCCCCGAGCGGGCAGCAGGTGACCGGTGAACTGGCTCTCGTTCCCGACGATCGACATGGACGCCTGGTCCCACACGCCGAACCGGGGGCTGATCTGGACGCCCTGCGCCGCCGCGATCGGCGCGAGCTGCTGCAGGCCGACCTGGTAGAGCAGCTGCGTCGGGAGCAACCTGCCGCCCGTGCTGTGCGGGATCGCGGACACCCGCCTGTCCTGGAGCAGCGCGACCAGCCACAGCGAGCCCTGCTGCGGGTTCGGCTGGATGACGACGACGGTGCCCTCGTTCGCGCTGAACAGCGGGCTCGCGGCGAGCATCGCCGACTGCGCCGATCCGGTCGTGGCCAGCTCGCGCATCGAGACCGTCTGGTCGATCACCTCGGACCCGGCTTGCCGGGTGAGCTGCTCGGCACGGGCGGGGTGGGCGGCGATCCGCCTGCCGAGGGCGAGCGCCTCCTCGCTGGCGAGCGATCCGGGCGAGTCGCCGGAGACGTAGCCGCCGACGAAGTCGGCCGTGACCCGCTCCAGGTTGTACTGGCCGAGCTTGCCGAGCAGCACGAAGTCACGGGCGAACTCGCGCACCCGGGAGGCCTGCACGCCGAACTGGGCAGGGGCCCGCGCGGCGCCACCGACCGACTGCATCAGGCTCTCGACCTCGCCGGCGTTCACCGTGATGTGGTGCCGCTTCGCCGCTTCCTGGATCAGCTCGTGGCGCACCCTGGACTGCACGATGTGGCGGGAAAGTTGGGACAGCTTCAACCGCCCCCGGCGTTCCATCTGCCGGATGGCCGGTTCGTTGTCGGACAGCCACTGCACCTCGGCCTGCACCGAGTCGAGCGAGATCCGCTCGTCGCCGACGATCGCGGCGGCGCTGGCCCTGGCGGGGCCGCCGCCACATCCGGCGAGCACGACGGCGGTGGTCAGCACGGTGAACAGCAGCGCGACGCGGCGGATGAGGTCCATCACACCGGGTACCTTCTCACAGCGTCGCGCCGCCCGGCGCACGGCCTGCCGGAATGTCGTGTCCCACGCTCAGGACGTTGTGTTCCACGCCGGAGCGGTCACTTCGGGGCGAGGAACTTGGGGACGAGCAGGATCATGACACGGCCCTTGTCGAAGGGCACCCGCTTGCCGTTCTCGAGCCGGTAGGCCGTCTCCTGCTTGAGCTTCGGGCGGGACCACTGGGTGGCGTACGCCTTGCCGTCACGCAGCACGGTCGCCTCGCCCCTGCCGACGGTCTTGGCCACCGGCGACGCGGCGCCGCTGGCGTCCGAGACGCCCTTGCCGTCGCCGATCTTCACCTCTTGCACCACGACGGTGCTCGCCCCCAGCTGCCCGTGGCCGACCGTGGTGAGCGGGCGGCCGTCGAGGGTGATCATCCAGCTCTGTTTCTTCCCCGACCAGCGGAAGTCGTAGGACGCCGCCTGGAAGGACACGTGCAGGCGCTTGATGCGCTTGCCGCCCGCCGGCGCCTTCCCGAACAGCAGCGGCGACGGCACCGGCTTGGTCTTCGGCAGCTTGGCGGGGTTGACGAACAGGTTGTAGGGGCTCGTGCGACCGGCCACCCGGTACCACGCGGACGGCTGGGTCGTCGGCGTCGCCTGGGAAAGCGGCGCCTTGTTGAGCAGCCCGTACACCTCCGGCGCGGCACCGGAGAAGGTCAGGATCGGCTGCTTGAGCTGCGCGAGCATCTGGATGTCCGTCTCGCGCGCACTGCGCACGGGACCGATGGCGCCGGGGCGCTTGCCCCAGAACACCGCCGCCATCCGGGTGAGGCCGCCCTCGACCGGCTCGACGAAGATCAGGTTCGCCATCCGCAGGCCGACATGCGGCCGGGCGGCCGAGGTGTTGTCGACCTTGACGACGAGGCCACGGGGCCACTGCGTCGGCCGGGGTGGTTCCGGCTTCTTCGACGTCGTGCTCGAGGTCGTCTGTGTCGGCATCACCACCGGTTCGGCCGATTCGTCGCTCCCGATGAACTGAAGCAGCACCAGCACCAGCGCGACGACGACGCCCGCGCCCAGTACGGCGATTCCGATTTCCCGCCATCGACGTGTCACGGGACCCTTGATACGTGCCTGATCGCTACGGAGTCAGCACGACACACCCTCACGGGGGATGGATCGGCTCACAAATTCATAACACTGGGTAGGCAAATCGCCCAATCTAGACCGACATCGACTCGAGGAACGTCGTGCACCAGTCGAGCAGGTCCTTGTTGATCAACGGCGGGGCGCCGATCCGCCCGCCCGCGGGGCCCTCGGTCGGGCGCGGCACCGCGACGGTGTTCGTCACCGACTTGTACACCGCCTTCGGGTAGAGCCGCTTGAGCCGCACCTGGGCCGAGTCGGCGAGCGACATCGGCGTGAACCGGATCATGTTGCCCTGACTGGTGACCTCGGTGACGCCCGCGGCCCGGCACACCTGCCGGAACGTGGCCACGTCGAGCAGCCGCAGCACCGGCGCGGGTGGCTGGCCGTAGCGGTCGACCAGCTCGTCGCGCACCGTGGCGAGCGCGTCGGCGTCGGTGGCCGCCGCGATCTTGCGGTACGCCTCCAGCCGCAACCGCTCCCCCGGCACGTAGTCGTGCGGGATGTGGGCGTCGACCGGCAGGTCGATGCGCACCTCGGCCGGGGCCTGCTCGCCGATCGACTCGGCGCCCGCGTGCTCGCGGAAGGCGTTGACCGCCTCGCCGACAAGCCGGACGTAGAGATCGAAGCCGACGCCCGCGATGTGGCCGGACTGCTCCGCGCCGAGGATGTTGCCCGCGCCCCGGATCTCCAGGTCCTTCATCGCCACCGCCATGCCCGCGCCCAGCTCGGTGTTCTGCGCGATGGTGGCGAGCCGGTCGTGCGCGGTCTCGGTCAGCGGCGTCTCACGGGGGTACAGGAAGTAGGCGTAGCCGCGCTCGCGCCTGCGCCCGACCCGGCCGCGCAGCTGATGCAGCTGCGCGAGGCCGAGCAGGTCGGCGCGCTCGACGATCAGCGTGTTGGCGGCGGCGATGTCGAGCCCGGTCTCGACGATGGTGGTGCAGACCAGGACGTCGTACTCGTGCTCCCAGAAGCCCTGGATGACCTTTTCCAGCTTGTCCTCGTTCCGCTGACCGTGTGCGGTGACCACCCGCGCCTCCGGCACCAGCTCGCGGATCCGCTTCGCCGCCTTCTCGATCGACGACACCCGGTTGTGCACGTAGAACACCTGGCCGTCACGCAGCAGCTCGCGGTGGATGGCGGCCGCGACCTGCTTGTCGTCGTAGCCACCGACGTAGGTCAGGATCGGGTGCCGTTCCTCCGGGGGCGTCAGGATGGTCGACATCTCCCTGATGCCCGCCAGGCTCATCTCCAGCGTGCGCGGGATCGGCGTCGCCGACATCGTGAGCACGTCGACGTGCGTGCGCAGCGCCTTGATGTGCTCCTTGTGCTCTACGCCGAAGCGCTGCTCCTCGTCGACGATGACCAGGCCGAGGTCCTTGTAGCGGATGCCGGTCTGCAACAGCCGGTGAGTGCCGATGACGATGTCGACCTCGCCGTCGGCGAGCCCGGCGAGGATCTGCTCGGCCTCGCGGGCGTCGGTGAACCGCGACAGCGTCTTGATGGTGACCGGGAAGGAGCCCATCCGGTCGGTGAAGGTGTTGTGGTGCTGCTGCGCGAGCAGCGTCGTCGGCACCAGCACCGCGACCTGCTTGCCGTCGGTGACCGCCTTGAACGCCGCCCGCACCGCGATCTCCGTCTTGCCGTAGCCGACGTCGCCGCAGATCACGCGGTCCATCGGCACCTCGCGCCGCATATCGTCCTTGACCTCGTCGATGGCAGCGAGCTGGTCGATGGTCTCGACGAACGGGAACGCGTCCTCCAGCTCGGCCTGCCACGGCGTGTCGGCGCCGAACGCGTGGCCCGGCGCCGCCTGCCGCGCGGCGTACAGCTGCACCAGCTCGGCGGCGATCTCCTTGACCGCCTTGCGGGCCTTGGCCTTGGTGTTCTTCCAGTCCGACCCGCCGAGCCGGTTCAGCGACGGCAGCTCGCCGCCGACGTAGCGGGAGACCTCGTCGAGCTGATCGGTGGGCACGAACAGCCGATCGCCGGGATGTCCCCGCTTGGACGGCGCGTACTCGAGCACCAGGTACTCGCGGGTCGCGCCGCCGATGGTGCGCTGCGACATCTCGACGAAACGGCCGATGCCGTGCTGGTCGTGCACCACGTAGTCGCCCTGCTTGAGCGCGAGCGGGTCGACGGCGTTGCGCCTGCGCGACGGCATCTTCACGCCGAGGTCGCCGTCGCCACTGCCCGACGTGGTGGCGCGGCCGGTCAGGTCGGCCTCGCCGAGCACGACGAGCGCCGCCTCGGGCAGCACGAAGCCCTCGGTGACGGTGCCGGTGGTGACCGTGACGATGCCCGCCCTGGGGACGTCCGGCACGCCGTGCTCGGCGTGCGTCGCGGGCACCTCGGCGGCGGTGAGCTGCTCGACCGCCCGGTCGGCGGTGCCGGAACCTGCCACCACGAGCACGGCGGCGCCACCGGCGCTGGTGTGCGCGAGCAGCTCCTTGGCGGCCTGCTCGATGTCGCCCCGGTAGGCGGGCGCGGCGTGGACGCCGCCGAGGTCGAGCACCCCGGCGGCTTCGGTGGTGAGCTGGCTCAGCGTCCACCACGACCTGCCGGTGTCGGTGGCGTGACTGCGAATCTCGTCGAGGTCGCGGTAGGCCGAGATGCCGAGGTCGAGCGGCGCCTGACCACCGTCGCCCGCCACATTCCAGGACGCCTCCAGGAACTCCTGCCCGGTGCGCACCAGGTCGGCGGCCCGCGAGCGGATCTTCTCGGGGTCGGCGAGCACGACGTGGCTGCCCTCGGGCATGGCGTCGGTGAGCAGGTCCAGCTTGCCGGGCAGCAGCACCGGGATCAGCGCCTCCATGCCCTCGCACGGAATGCCCTCGGCGAGCTTGCCGAGCATCTCGGCCAGTGCGGCGTCGGCCTCGTGCTGGGCCAGCAGCTCGGCGGCGCGCTGCTTGACGTCGGCGGTCAGCAGCAGCTCCCGGCAGGCGGGCGCGGTGACGGCGCTGATCTCCTCGGGCAGCGAGCGCTGGTCGGCGACGGCGAAGGTGCGGATCTCGCTGACCTCGTCGCCGAAGAACTCGACCCGGTACGGATGCGCCGCGGTGGGCGGGAAGACGTCGATGATGCCGCCGCGCACCGCGAACTCGCCACGCTTCTCCACCATGTCGACGCGGCTGTAGGCGAGGTCGACCAGCCGCGCGATCGTGTCCTCGAAGTCGAGCTCGCCGTCGACGACGAACTCGACCGGCGCGAGCGAGCCGAGCCCGGGCGCCATCGGCTGGATCAGGCTGCGCACGGCAGTGACGACCACCCGCAGTCCGCCGTGGTCCGGCTGCGCGAGCCTGCGCAGGACCTCGAGCCGTCTGCCGACGGTGTCGGCGCGGGGCGAGAGGCGTTCGTGCGGCAGCGTCTCCCAGGACGGCAGCGCGGCGACGGCGTCGGGGCCGAGCAGGTCACCGACGGCGGCGGTCAGCAGCTCCATCTCCCGCCCGGTCGCCACCACGGCCAGCACCGGCCGGTCGGCGCCCTGCTGGGCGGCGAGCGCGGCGACGACGAGCTGGCGCGCGGTCGGCGGCCCCTGCAACTCCAGTTCGGGCGCCCCGGCGTGCTCGACGACGGCGGTGAGCGGCGGGGTCGGCAGGGTGGCGGCGAGAAGGCCAGACAGTGCAGCGGGCACGTCGTCCAGGGTACGGACGGGCGGATGCGGCCGGGGCATCGGCCGGTCACCTCACACGGCCGGTTACCGGGTGTGCATGATGGGCGCCATGGCACGCCGTATGACCGTCCTGCTGCTCACCGTGGCCACGTTCGTCGCGGCCTGTGCACCGACGCCACCGGAGCCGCCGCCGACGACGTCCGTCCCACCGGGCGGGCAGGAGGCAGCCGTCGGGTTCGAGGTCAGCGAGGTCGCGGGCGGGCTCGATCACCCTTGGGACATCGGGTTCCTGCCGGACGGCCGGGCGCTCGTCACCGAGCGGTCGGGCAGGCTGCGGCTGCTGTCGAGCGGGCAGCCCGGCGCCGAGATGCGCACGGTGCGGTCGGATTTCTCCGACGTGTACGCCGTGGGCGAGGGCGGCCTGATGGGGATCGCGATCCATCCCGACTTCGAGCGGTCGCGCGAGTTCACCACCTGCCAGACCCATCAGGTCGACGGCGAGCCGAAGGACGTGCGGCTGGTGACCTGGCGGCTCGCCGAGGACGGCAGCAGCGCACAGCGGGTCAAGCCGCTGGTGACCGGGTTGCCGCTCAATGAGAGCGGCAGGCACTCCGGGTGCAGGCCGGTGGTCACCAAGGACGGCGCGCTGCTGGTCGGCACCGGCGACGCAGCGGACCCGGACGTGGCGCAGGACAAGACCAGCCTCGGCGGCAAGGTGCTGCGGGTCGATCTCGAGACCGGCAAGGGGCTCGACAACAACCCGTGGGCCGGCTCCGGCAACGCCAACACCCGGCGCATCGTCACCTACGGCCACCGCAACATCCAGGGCATCGCGGTGCAGCCCGGCACCGACCGGATCTACACCGCCGAGCACGGGCCGGACGTCGACGACGAGGTCAACATGATCGAGTTCGGCCGCAACTACGGCTGGGATCCGTCGCAGGGCGGCACCCTCGACAGTTATGACGAGAGCGTGCCGATGACCGACCGCGACCGGTTCCCGCACGCGATGCGGGCCGCGTGGACGTCCGGCGACATGACGGAGGCGATCAGCGGCGCCACGTTCCTGTCCGGCGAACAGTGGGGCGCGTTCGACGGCGCGCTCGCGGTGGTCGCGCTCAAGGGATCGAAGCTGATCCTGCTGACCATCGGCAGCGAGGGGAACGCCATCGGCCGCACCGACCCGCCCGAGCTGGATGGCGAGTACGGCAGGCTGCGCGCCGCCCGCATCGGCCCCGACGGCGCGCTCTACATCACCACCGACAACGGCGAGGACGACAAGGTGCTGCGGGTGACGCCGGAGGGGTGATCAGATGCTCGCTCCCCATTCCGGTGCCATGATGGACACATGCGGATCAGGACCGAGCTGAGCGTGGATGAGCGGGCCGTCGCCGACTTCTGTCAGCGGCACGGTGTCCGGCGTCTCGCGCTCTTCGGGTCTGTGCTGCGCGGCGACTTCGGCGAGAACAGCGACATCGACGTACTCGTCGAGTTCGCCCCGGGCAGCACACCAGGGCTGCTCACGGTCGCGGAGATGGAGTTCGAGCTCGGCTCGCTGCTGGGCGGCCGCGAGGTCGAGCTCCGCACGTACGAAGACCTAAGTCCCTACTTCCGCGACAGCGTTCAATCGACGGCGGTTCCGCTGTATGCCGCAGCCTGACGACGACATCCGCATCCGGCATCTGATCGAAGCCGCCACGAAGGCGGTCGAGTTCACGATCGGCCGCGACCGCGCCGCGCTGGACCGGGACGAGATGCTTCGGCTGGCGCTCACCAAGCTCGTCGAGATCGTCGGTGAAGCCGCCAAATAGGTCAGCGACGAGACCCGCCAAGCCCATCCCGATGTGCCGTGGTCGGCGGCGGCGCGCATGCGCGATCGCCTGATCCACCACTACTTCGACATCAACCTCGACATACTGTGGACGACCGTCACCGTCGATCTGCCGGACCTGCTCAAGGTAGTCCCGCACCCCGATCACCCACAGCCGTGAGCGCTCTTGGTGCGACGACTCAGTCCCTCACCTCGACGTCGACCTCGGCCAGCTCCTGGCCTTCCGCAAGGTAGTCGTCTCGTACGGCCAGACCTCGGCGCGACTCATACTCGAAGAGCAGCACGGAGACGGTCTCGTCGAGCGATGCCCCGTTGAGCTCGGTCTCGGCGATCCGGGCCAGCCGGTCCCGGTTCTGTCGCGAGACGCGCACGGTCGACTGCATGTCTCAAGTATGCGGTGCACGCCCCTCAAGACTCCGCATCCAGCCGCAGTGTCGGCTTGTGCTCCAAATGGGACAGACCGTTCCATGCCAGGTTCACCAGCTGCGCCGCCACCTCGTCCTGCTTCGGCTTGCGGGCGTCGAGCCACCACTGCCCCGTCAGCGCGACCATGCCGACCAGCGCCTGCGAGTACATCGGCGCCAGCTTGACGTCGTAACCGCGCGCGGCGAACTGGTTGGCCAGGATGTGCTCGACCTGGCTCGCGATGTCGTTGAGCAGTGTGGAGAACGTGCCGGTCGCGCTCGCCACCGGCGAGTCCCGCACCAAGATCCGAAAGCCGTCGTGCGACTCGTCCACATAGCCGAGCAGCGCGACGGCCGCCTGCTCGAGCATCACCCTCGGGTGCCCGCCGTGCAGGCTCGAAACGATCCGGTCGAGCAGGATGTGGGTCTCCCGATCGACGACGACGGCATAGATGCCTTCCTTGCCACCGAAGTGCTCGTACACAACCGGCTTGGACACGTTCGCCCGATGCGCGATCTCCTCGATCGACGTGCCGTCGAAGCCCTTCTCCGCGAACAGCGCCTTGGCCACGTCGAGCAGTTGCTGCCTGCGCTCGGTGCCGGTCATGCGGACCCTGGTCACCGGGGCGGCGGGCCGTGTTCCTTTCGCGGCGGCCTTACGCGCGCGTCTCCTGCCTGCCATGCAGGCAGACTAACGCCGCGCCCGTCATTCGGTGTCGACGGCGAGCCGGGACAGCCGCTTGCTGCTCGGCCAGCGCACGTCGTGAGCCCAGCCGAACTTCTCGAACGTCCGGATCACCCGCGCCGAGATGTCGATCTGGCCGCGCTTGACGCCGTGTCGCGCCGACGTCGGGTCGGCGTGGTGCAGGTTGTGCCACGACTCACCGAGCGACAGGATCGCCAGCGGCCAGAAGTTCGCCGACCGGTCCCGCGAGGTGAACGGCCGCTCGCCGATCATGTGACACACCGAGTTGATCGACCACGTCACGTGGTGCAGCACGCACACCCGCACCAGACCGGCCCAGAAGAACGCCGTCACCGCGCCCCACAGCGACCAGCTCAGCAGTCCGCCGAGCACACCGGGCACCACGAGGCTGAGCAGCGTCCACAGCCAGAAGTACTTGTCGATCATCCGCATGTCGGGGTCTTTGGCCAGGTCGGGGGCGAACCGATCGATGTTGGTCGTGTCGCGGTGGAACAGCCAGCCCATGTGCGCGTGCCAGAACCCCTTCGCGATGGCCAGCGGCGACGTGCCGAACAGCCACGGCGAGTGCGGGTCACCCTCCCGGTCGGAGAACGCGTGGTGCCTGCGGTGGTCGGCGACCCAGGTCAGCAGCGGCCCCTGCACGGCGGTGCTGCCCGCGAGGGCGAGCGTGCGCCGCAGCCATCGCTTCGCCTTGAACGAGCCGTGCGTGAAGTAGCGGTGGAAGCCGACCGTGATCCCGGCCGCGGCGAAGAAGTAGAAGCCGGCGAACAGCCCGATGTCGACCCAGCTCAGCCCCCAGCCCCAGGCGACGGGCACGGCAGCGATCAGCGCGAGCAGCGGTGCCACCACCCCGAAGTACACCGCGACCTGGACCTTCATCGGACGCGGCCCGCCGAGGATGGGCTTGGGCCCCTTCCGTGCGGTTTCTCGCTCCTGCACCGTGGCCGTCATGCGCATTCCGCCTTCCGTTTCGCGTACCGCTCCTACCTACGGTGGCGTAACTTACGGTACCGGACGGGTGACGGCTTCCGGTAGCGACAGCAGGCCGGGGGTAGCGACCATCACCCTCCGCATCGCGTCTACCCTGCAAAGGGCAGTGAACACCCGATCCGCCGTGGTGTAAGTGGCAGCACTTCAGATTTTGGTTCTGACAGTTCAGGTTCGAATCCTGGCGGCGGAGCAGCGCGATCGCGAGTAGCTAAGGGGGTGCGGCCGCTGCGCCAGGGACAACGCATCCGCGATGCCAGGCGGCCTGCCGTCGTCGACATGTCCGACGCCTGGTTGGTCGGCCGTGCCCGCGAGTTGCGCGCCGCCGTGCAATCGACCACTCGCGACGAGCAGCTCGGCATCGTCGCCGAACTGGACGGCCTGCTCAACGAGGCCCGCACTCGGGGCGAACCGCTCATGGTGGCCGACCTGCTGCGCAGTGCCGCGATGGCACGGCTGTCGACGCCGGGGCTCGGTTCACAAGCGGAACCACTGCTGGACGACCTGCTCGCCCACACCCGCAAGCACGGCCTGCCCGTGCTGCGCGCGGGCGCGCACGCGTTGCAGGGTAAGCGGCTGATCCTGACCGACAAGGAGGACGCCGCGCTGACCGAGATCGCCCGGGCGCTGGCGATCCTGGACGACCCGCCGACGCCGACGACGACGGCCGAGCGGCGCATCTTCAACCGCTCGCTCGTCACCGCACTGGTCGACTGCTGGCAGGGGCTCAACGAGCTGGGCCTCTACGAGACGGCGGAAGAGATCAGCGCGCGCTCGCACCGCGCGATGCGGGAGAGCGCGGGCCCGCACGAGATCACGCTGCAGATGTTCAACCTCATCGAGATGCTGCTCGCGTGGGCGATCCGGCTGGAGCGGGTCAAGCACAACGACCAGGCGCGGGAGAAGTACGCGCTGGCGGCGTCGGTCGCGGCCGCGGTGGAGGCGCCGTTCACCGAGTCGCTGTTTCGGCTGCGGGAGGCGCCCGCCGTCGAGCAGATCGGGCTGATCGCGGCGGCAGTCGCCTTCAACGACCCCGGCCAGACCCACGTCGAGCGGCTGCGCAAGCTGTTCACCCATCGCAGCGGTGACCAGGAGCAGGTGCTCGTCACCATCGCACTGTCGCGCTGTCTCGGACAATCGGGACAGTGCGAGCAGGCGCGCGAGGTGCTGCTGACCGCGCGCGACGAGGCGCACGCAGGCAACACCCCCACCTCGGCGCGGCTCAACATCGACCGGGAGCTGGCGCGATTCGAGCTGACGGCCAACCCGGGCCTGCCGGACGCGGTCGCCGAGTACACCACGGCGCTCGAGCGGGAGCTGTGGGACATGCGCGAGTCGCGCGCCGCCGCGTTGCAGGCCCGGCGCAAGCACGAACGGCTGTCCGCCGAGCACGGCGCCATCGCCGCGCAGGCGGCGCAGGCGCTGCAGGATCCGCTCACCGGGTTGCCGAACCGACGCGCGCTGGACGAGCGGCTCCGTGCGCTGTCCTCGGACGCGAACATGCAGCCGCTGTCGGTGGCGCTGGTCGACCTCGACGGGTTCAAAGAGGTCAACGACACCCAGTCGCACGCCGAGGGCGACGACGTGCTGCGGGTGATCGCCAGCACGCTGCGGGACGCGCTGCGCGGGGACGACTTCGTCGCCCGCTACGGCGGCGACGAGTTCGTCGTGCTGCTGCCCGGCGCCCCGGCCGCACCCGCCGCCGCCGCGATGAGCCGTACCGTCACCGCGGTCGCCGAGCTGCCCGGTCATCTCTCGCGCGGCGTGACGTTGTCGGTCGGGCTGGTCTCGATGGCGCCGTTCGAGCACCCCGAGTCGGTGCTCGCCCGCGCCGACGCCGCGATGTACCAGGCAAAACGCAGCGGCGGCAACCGTGTCTCGGCGGCGACGCAGGACGCCCCCGAGGCGTCCTGACGACGTCGTAGGATCGTTGCCCGCACGAGGTACCCGAGTAGGGAGAGCCGTGACCACGCCATTGAGCACGTTGGTCCTCGCCGCAGGTGAGGGCACGCGGATGCGTTCCACCACCCCGAAGGTGCTGCACCCGATCGCGGGACGGCCGCTCGTCGAGCACGCCGTCCGGGCGGCGGCCGGGCTCGATCCCGACCACCTGGTCGTGGTCGTCGGCCACGGTCGCGAGCAGGTCGGCGAGCACCTGGCAGCGGTGGCGGGCACGCTCGGCCGCGAGATCACCACCGCGGTGCAGGAGCGCCAGGACGGCACCGGCGACGCGGTGCGGTGCGCGCTCGACGCGCTGCCCGCCGATCTCGGCGGCACCGTGCTGGTCAGCTACGGCGACGTGCCGCTGCTCGACACCGCCACCTTGGCCGAGCTGCTGGCCGAGCACACCGGGGCGAACAACGCGGCCACCGTGCTGACCTCGGTCGCGCCCGACCCGAGCGGTTATGGGCGCATCGTCCGCGACGAACACGGCGAGGTGCGCGCGATCGTCGAGCACAAGGACTGCGACCAGGACCAGCTGGCCATCGACGAGATCAACTCCGGGGTGTACGCCTTCGACGCCGCCGTGCTGGCGGACGGACTGCGCAGGCTGTCCACCGACAACTCGCAGGGCGAGCTGTACCTGACCGACATCCTCGGCATCGCCCGCGGCGACGGCCGCTCGGTCGGCGCGCTCGTCGTCGACGACCCGTGGCTGACCGAGGGCGTCAACGACCGGGTGCAGCTTTCCGCGCTGGGTGCCGAGCTGAACCGGCGGATCGTGCGCGGCTGGCAGCGGGCCGGGGTGACCGTGGTCGATCCGGCGTCGGTGTGGATCGACAGCGACGTCGCGCTGGCCCGAGACGTCACCATCGAGCCGGGCGTCCAGCTCAAGGCGGGCACCCGGGTGGCCGAAGGCGCCGGCATCGGCCCCGACTGCACGCTCAGCCGGATCGAGGTCGGCGCGGAGGCGTCGGTGGTGCGCACGCACGGCAGCGACTCCGTGATCGGCGCGGGGGCGTCGGTCGGCCCGTTCACCTATCTGCGGCCGGGCACCGTGGTGGGGACCGACGCCAAGCTGGGCACGTTCGTCGAGACCAAGAACGCCGAGATCGGGACCGGGTCGAAGGTCCCGCACCTGACCTATGTCGGGGATGCGACCATTGGGGAGCACAGCAATATAGGAGCGTCGAGCGTCTTCGTCAACTACGACGGGGTGAACAAACATCACACGACCATCGGCTCGCATGTGAAGACCGGATCGGACAATATGTTCGTCGCACCGGTCACCATCGGCGATGGTGCCTACACCGGCGCCGGGTCGGTGATCAGGCGGAACGTGCCGCCTGGCGCGCTCGCCGTCTCCGGTGGGCCACAGCGCAACATCGAGGGCTGGGTGGCACGGCGCAGGCCGGGCACCCCGGCGGCGGAGGCGGCCGAGAAGGCACTCGCCGAGCAGGACAACGAGGAGTAACAGCGATGAGTTCGAAGTCGGGAACGCCTAAGAAGAATCTGATGCTGTTCGCCGGGCGCTCGCACCTCGAGCTCGCCGAAGAGGTCGCGAAGTGCCTCAACGTCAGCATCACGCCGCAGCAGGCGCGCACCTTCGCCAACGGTGAGATCTTCGTCCGGTTCGAGGAGTCGGTGCGCGGCACCGACGCCTTCGTGATCCAGAGCCACTGTCCGCCGATCAACGAGTGGATCATGGAGCAGCTGATCATGGTGGACGCGCTGAAGCGTGCCAGCGCCAAGCGCATCACCGTGATCATGCCGTTCTACCCCTACAGCAGGCAGGACAAGAAGCACAAAGGCCGTGAGCCGATCTCGGCGCGGCTGATCGCCGACATGTTCAAGGTGGCGGGCGCCGACCGGATCATGACGGTCGACCTGCACACGGCGCAGATCCAGGGCTTCTTCGACGGGCCGGTCGACCACCTGTTCGCGCAGACGGTGCTGTGCGACTACCTGAACGAGCACTACGGCGACCAGCCGATCACCGTCGTCTCGCCGGACTCCGGCCGGGTGCGGCTCGCCGAGAAGTGGGCGCACGAGCTCGGCAACCGGCCGATCGCGTTCATCCACAAGACCCGCGACCCCGACCGGCCGAACGAGGCCATGGCGAACCGCGTCGTCGGTGACGCCAAGGACCGGCTGTGCGTGATCATCGACGACATGATCGACACCGGTGGCACGGTGGCCGGGGCGGTACAGGTGCTCAAGCAGGGGGGCGCGTCCGACGTCGTGGTCGCCGCGACCCACGGCGTGCTCTCCGACCCGGCGCCGGAGCGGCTCGCCACCTGCGGCGCACGGGAGCTGGTGTTCACCAACACGCTGCCTATCCCGGACGAGAAGCGCTTCCCCGGCATGACGGTGCTGTCGATCGCGCCGCTGATCGCGCGGGCGATCGAGCAGGTCTTCGAGGACGGCTCAGTGACCAGCCTGTTCGACGGCAACGCCTGAACACCCCCGTTCGCGGGGACGATCCGGCGGGGCTAGACTGTGCGGGTTGCCCCGGCGAGGCGGGTTTCGGCCTGGCGTGATCGACGTGGCGGTCTTCGGATGCCGCGCGCCGTCATGCGCGAAGCCCCTCACGCCGGGTCGACCCCGAGCAAGCCCCATCCCTGGCGAGTATCAAGGAGAATTCCGTTGGACGAGGTACGTCTGTCCGTTGAGCAGCGCTCCGAGTTCGGCAAGGGCGCCGCGCGGCGCACCCGCCGTGCCGGCAAGATTCCCGCCGTGCTGTACGGGCACGGCTCCGACCCGAAACACCTGGCGCTGCCCACGATCGAGTTCGCCCGCGTCATCAGGGACCACGGTCGCAACTCCGTGATCACCCTCAAGATCGACGGTGAGCGTAAGTCCCAGCTCGCACTGACCAAGACGATCACCGTGCACCCGCTGAAGAACTACATCGAGCACGTCGACCTGCTGCTGCTCAAGCGCGGCGAGAAGGTCACCGTCGACATCCCGGTCGTGCTCACCGGCGACCCGGTCAGCGGCACGCTGGTCAACCAGGACCACGACACCCTCTCGGTCGAGGTGGACGCGCTGCACATCCCGGAGCAGTTCGAGGTGTCGCTCGAAGGCGCCGAGATCGGCACCCACATCTACGCGGCCGACGTCGAGATGCCCGAGGGCGCGACGCTGCTGACCGACGGCGAGGCCCTGGTCGCCGCCGTCAACGAGGCGCCGACGGCCGAGTCGCTCGAGGAGCCGACCGAGGAAGAGGAAGAAGAGGCTGCCGCCGAGGCAGAGGCCGCCACCGAGGAGGCCGAGGCAGAGGAGTCCAGCGAGTAACGTGTCCGAACAGGACATTCCGGGGGCCGGCGAGCGGGTGCTGCTCGCCGGCCTCGGTAATCCGGGACCCGCGTACGCGGGCAACCGGCACAATGTCGGGTTTCTCGTCGCCGATGAGCTCGCGGGCCGCGTCGGCGGCAAGTTCAAGGCGCACAAGTCGGGTGCCGACGTCGTCGAGGGCAGGCTGGCGGGCACGCCGGTGGTGCTCGCCAAGCCGCGCTCGTTCATGAACCTCTCCGGCGGCCCGATCGCCGGTCTCGCGCGGTTCTTCAAGATCCCCGCCACCGGCATCGTCGCGGTGCATGACGAGCTGGACATCGACTTCGGCGCGGTCCGGCTCAAGTTCGGCGGTGGCGAGAGCGGCCACAATGGACTGCGGTCGATCTCGAAGTCGCTCGGTACCCGCGACTACTACCGGGTGCGGTTCGGCGTCGGCCGCCCGCCGGGCCGGATGGCCCCGGCCGACTTCGTGCTCAAAGACTTCTCCCGGGCAGAACAACGCGAGCTCGGCTACTATGTCGACCACTGCGCCGACGCCGTCGAGGAGCTGGTCAGCAAGGGCCTGACCTCAGCCCAGAACCGCTTTCACTGAGGGGCGTGGGTCACGGCAGAACCGTGAACCGCCCGCCGCCAATCGGCCGGACCACGTTGAAGTGCTTGCGATCCAGCGTTGCCATGGTTCTGGTGCGGTAGCGATCGGCCAGCACAACGTTCGACGCGTCCGTGACCCCGATGTCTTGGTCACGGTACTTCTCGACGACAGACGCTGCCTCTTCGAGATCCGGTGCGCCGATGGCGGGAAGCTCCCACGCACCGCCAGAAAGCTCGCGCAGCACCGCAAGCTCCGCGTCAACGCCGATGCGAGTGGCGACAAGGTAATCGACTTCGGCG
Source organism: Actinophytocola sp. (assembly GCA_009377395.1). Lineage (GTDB taxonomy): Bacteria > Actinomycetota > Actinomycetes > Mycobacteriales > Pseudonocardiaceae > Haloechinothrix_A. The sequence continues at coordinate 25,205 of WHUB01000031.1, forward strand.
ACAACGTAGGGAGAGACCACAAGAACCTCGCTGGTGGCCTCGATGGCCTCTCGTACCGCCTCGTGGTCGGGTTCGCTGTTGTCGAAGTAGGCCAGCAACGCGCTGGTGTCGACGATCACCGCTCACCGAAGCCGGTCAGCAGCTCCTCGGCGCGCCGGGCGATCGGCTCCGTGCCGCTATAGAGCGCGCCCTTCGGCCGGGGCCGCTCGCCGCCGACCGCGGATCGGATCGACTCGCGGATGATTTCCGCCTCAGAGACCCCGCGCTGCTGAGAAGCGCGCTTCACCGCTGCTTTCAGGTCGTCGGGAAGGTAGACGGTCGTCTTCTCCATTGACGTATGGTACCACCGCTGGCACCAGTCAGGTGCTCGCCTTGTCGATCTCGTTGGCGTAGGTGGATGCCGTCGCGGCGCGCTTGACCTTGCCGGACGGCGTCTTGGGCAGGCTTCCCGGCGAGAGCACGAGCACCGAGAACGGCCGCACCCCCACCGCGTCGGTCACGCGGGCCGTCACCTCCTTGGCCAGCGTGCGTTCCTCGTCGGTGCCGGCCAGCGTGGATTCCAGCACGACGGCGTAGCGCTCCCGGCGCGTCCCGGCGTCGATGCGGACCGCGATCGCGTTACCGGCCCGCACCCCCGACACCGCCTGGGCGGCGCGCTCGACGTCGGTCGGGTAGATGTTGCGCCCGCCCATGATGATGACGTCCTTGCCCCTGCCGCAGATCACGATCTGGCCGTCGACCAGGTAGCCGAGGTCGCCGGTGGCGAACCAGCCGTCGGCGTCCTGGGTGTCGAGCGGGCCGTCGACGGTGAGGTATCCGGGCGTCACGGCGTCGCCACGCAGCCTGATCTCACCCACCTCACGCTCGCCGAGCACGGTGCCGTCCACGGCGACGATCTGCGCCTCGAGGTCACGCAACGGCCTGCCGAGCACGGCGAACGCCCGCACCTTGTCGGTGCCGCGCCGGGGATCGTCCTCGGCCACCGGCACCGCGCGGTTGTCCGCCTCGAGCGCGTCCGGGTCGATGACGTCGACCACCATCCCCGCGCCGAGCGGCGCGAACGACACCGCGAGCGTGGCCTCGGCGAGACCGTAGGCGGGAAACATCGCCCCGGCATCGAGGCCGAACCGCGCTCCGGCGTCGGTGAACGTGCGCACCGCCTCCGGGTCGATCGGCTCGGCCCCGTTGAGCGCGATCCGGAGGCTGGACAGGTCGTATGCCGCGTCGTCGCCGCCGACCCGAGCCAGCCGCTTCCCCGCGATCGCGTAGGCGAAGTTCGGCGCGGCGGTGACCGTCCCCCGATAACGGCTGATCAGGTCCGGCCACAGCAGCGGGCCGCTGAGGAACTCCACCGGCGTGACCTTCACCAGCTCGATGCCGAAGGTCATCGGCACGGTCAGGAACCCGACCATGCCCATATCGTGGAACAGCGGCAGCCACGACACCATGGTGTCGCCATCGGGATCGAGCCCGGCGCGCTCGGCCATGGCGGACAGGTTCGAGAACAGGTTGCGGTGGGTGATCTTGACGGCCTTCGGCTCGGCGGTCGACCCGCTGGTCAGCTGCATCAGCGCCAGCTCGTCCTCCCCCACCGTCACCGCCTCGCCGAGCGGCTCGGCGTCGAACAGGTCGTTTATCATCCGGTAGCCGATGCCGTTCTCCTCCAGCACCGGCGCGAGCTGGTCGAACGGGTCGCCGAGCAGCACCAGGTCGGAGCCGATCATGCGTAGCACGGTGAGGGTGTCCGAGGCCCACTCGGCCAGGTCGGTGCGCGGGGTCGGCTGATGCAGCATGGTCACACTGCCGCCCGCCAGCCACACCGCCTGCACCGTCGGCGCGATCAACGCCGGTGCGGCCGCGAGCACCCCGACCGCCCCGCCCGGCCGGAGCCCGTCCGAGGTGAGCCCGCCCGCGACGCGGCGGGCCCGCTCGTGCACCTCGGCCCACGTCGTCCGCACCGGGTCGTGCGGCTCGCCTGTGGTCATGCCGCGCTTGCCGCCGCCGTCGGAGAGGACGGTCGCTGTCAGTTGGTCGACGAACCTGCTCATACGGCCTCCTGATCGCGCGCGGCACGCCGCGCCGACGACACGGCGTCGGCCAGCATGGTGTCCGATGATTCGGACCTGCAAGCAGTCCTCATACGGCCGAGCCTATAGACCACATCGTTGCTACCGACACACGGCACTATTCGGCCGCGCCGGCCAGCTCCATCCAGCGGGCCTCGACGTCCTCCTTCTCGGCGATGACGGCCTTCAGCTCGGCGTCCAGCTTCAGCAACGTGTCCGGGTCGGTGGCCGCGTCGGCGAGCGCGTCGTGCAGCTCCTGCTCCTTGCGGTGCAGCGTGTCCACCTTGCGTTCCAGCTTCGCCAGCTCCTTGCGGGCGGCGCGCTGCTCGGCGGCACTGGACTGCGGCTTCTCCGCCTGGGGCGCCGCAGCGGGGGCGTCCAGCAGCGTCGCGCGGCGGTCGAGGTACTCGTCGATGCCGCCCGGCAGGTGGGTGATCTTGCCGTCGCCGAACAGCGCGACCACCGTGTCGCAGGCCCGTTCGACCAGGTAGCGGTCGTGCGAGACGACCACGAGCGTGCCCGGCCAGCTGTCCAGCAGGTCCTCCAACTGCTGCAGCGTGTCGATGTCGAGGTCGTTGGTCGGCTCGTCGAGCAGCAGCACGTTCGGCTCCGCCATCAGCAGCCGGGTGAGCTGCAGCCGCCTGCGCTCGCCACCGGAGAGGTCGTCCACCGGCGTCCACTGCCGCCGCGCCGGGAAGCCGAACCGCTCCGCGAGCTGCGAGGCCGACATCTCGTCCTTGCCGAGCACGACCCGGCGCGCCACCTGCTCGACGGCCTCCAGCACCCGCAGGTCGCCGGGCAGATCCTCCAGCTCCTGCGTCAGATACGCCAGCCGCACCGTGGTTCCTTCGACCCGCTTGCCGGCGTCCGGTCCGCGCTGCCCGGCGAGCAGCCGCAGCAGCGACGTCTTGCCGGAGCCGTTGACGCCGACGAGGCCGATCCGGTCGCCCGGCCCTGGCCGCCAGGTGACGTCGCGCAGCAGGTCCCGCACCCCGACCCGCAGCGTGACGTCCTCCAGCTCGACCACCGTCTTGCCGAGCCGGCGCTTGGCGAAGGCGTGCAGCTCACGCGGGTCGCGCGGCGGCGGCACGTCGGCGATCAGCGCCTCGGCGGCCTCCACCCGATAGCGCGGCTTGGACGTGCGGGCCTTCGCGCCGCGCCGCAGCCACGCCAGCTCCTTGCGGGCCAGGTTCCGGCGCTTCTCCTCGGCGGCGGCGGTCAGCTTCGCGCGTTCCGCGCGGGCGTACACCCAGTCGCCGTAGCCGCCCTCGTACTGCTCCACGCCGCCGCCGACGACCTCCCAGGTGCGGGTGCACACGGTGTCGAGGAACCAGCGGTCGTGGGTGACGACGACCAGCGCGACCTTGCGGGCGAGCAGGTGGTCGGCCAGCCAGCGCACCCCCTCGATGTCGAGGTGGTTGGTCGGCTCGTCGAGGACGAGCAGGTCCAGCTCACGCACCAGCGCGGCGGCCAGCGCCACGCGGCGCCGTTCGCCGCCGGAGAGCGCGCCGACCGGGTTGTCGAGGCCCAGCGCGGCGATGCCGATGCCGTTGATGATCGACCGCACCCTCGGGTCGGCGGCCCACTCGTACTCGGCGTCGTAGCCCGCCAGCACGGCCTCGCGCACCGTGGCCTCGCCGTCGATGTCCGTCCGCTGCGTGACGACGGCGAGCCGCAGGTCTCGCGCCCGCGCCACCCGGCCCGAGTCCGGCGGCTCGAGCCCAGCGAGGATCTCGAGCAGCGTCGTTTTGCCGCCGCCGTTGAGGCCGACGACGCCGATCCGGTCGGTGTCCTCGATGCCGAGCGAGACGGCGTCGAGCAGGGTGCGTTCGCCGAAGGACTTCGAGATGTCCTCGGTGTTGATCAGGTTGACCATCTAGGCGCGTTCCAGGGGCAGGGATCGGGGTGTCCTGTCCAACTTAGGGCACGGCCTCAGGCGTGTACCTGGGGCGGGGTCGGCCGGGTGCTGTCGTCGGCGATGATTCGCGCGCCGTGCACCGGGCCGTGCGCGACCCGCACGGTGCGGCACACGCCGGTGCCGGCGAGCTGCGCGGCGACGTCCACGGCGGACTCGCCGTCGACGCACAGGAACGCACATGTCGGGCCGGAGCCGGACACGACGCCTGCCAGCGCGCCCGCGTCGACGCCCGCGCGCAGCGTGCGGCGCAGCGAGGGCCGCAGCGACACCGCGGCGGACTGCAGGTCGTTGCCGAGCAGCATGGCGAGCTGTCGCGGGTCACCGGAGGCCAGCGCTTCGAGCAGCGGGGCGTGCGAGCCGACGCGCGGCGGGTCGCCGCCCTCGCGCAGCCGGTCGAGCTCGCCGAACACCCTCGGCGTCGACAGGCCCTTCGCCGCGAACGCCAGCACCCAGTGGAAGGTGTGGCGGCACAGCACCGGCACCAGCTCCTCGCCGCGTCCGGTGCCGAGCGCCGTCCCGCCGGAGAGCGCGAACGGGACGTCGCTGCCGAGCTTCGCGGCGATGTCGGCCAGCTCGTCGCGGCCGATGTCGAGCCCCCACAGCGCGGCAAGGCCGACCAGCGTCGCCGCCGCGTCCGCGCTGCCGCCCGCCATACCGCCCGCGACCGGAATGCCCTTGCGGATCACCACCCTGACCTTGGGCTCGTCGTCGACCCGGCCGACATAGGAGGCGAGCTCGTGCGCGGCGCGCCAGGCGAGGTTGCTGTCGCCGCGCGGCACGGTGCTCGCGCCCTCGCCGGAGACCTCGATGCCGGGCTCGTCGCTGACCGCGACGGTCACCTCGTCGGCGAGTGAGAGCGCCTGGAAGACGGTGGTCAGCTCGTGGTAGCCGTCATCGCGCGCGTCGCCGACGCCAAGGTGCAGGTTCACCTTGGCCGGCACCCGGACGGTCACCGGTGGCGGTACGACGGCAAGCACGTCGCCAGCCTACGCCCACCGTGTCGCCATCGCCGTGTCCCACGCTGAGGCCGCTGTGTTCTCCATTCAGGCCGCGACGCCGGCGAGCGCGGGCTCGCGGGTGGCGCGGCTGCCGATCGCGGTGACGCGGGCCGGGCGGCGCACCGGAGTGACGAGTCCGCCGTGCTCACCGATCCAGCCGAGCGCGATCCCGGCCTTCTCGCCGTGCAGCCCGATCCGGTAGCGGGCAACGGGAACGTCACCGATGCGGGTGGTGCCGCCGTCGAGGGTGGTGATCTCCACGCCGATCCGATCCGCGGCCGCGGGGATGGTCGTGCCGACGGTGGCGTGCCCAATCAGGGTGACGTCGGCGACGGCGTCGAAGCCGTCGGTGATGGCGGTGCCGTCGGTGCGTGGCAGCACGTGGCGGGCCAGGTGGCTGTGCTGATCGGTGATGAGGTCGAAGACGGTGCCGGTTTCCAGCACCTTGCCGTCGGCGAGCACGGCGACCGAGTCGCACACCTTGCGCACGACACCGGCGTCCGTTGTCGCGACGACGATGGTCACGCCGAGTTCGGCCCGTGCGCGGTCGAGCGCGGCGAGCACGGCTCCCGCCTGGTCGGTGTCTAGTCCCGCGGTGGGCTCGTCGACGACGAGCACGGCCGGATCGGTGACCAGCGCGCGGGCGAGTGCGACCCGCCTGCGCTGGCCCTCGTCCAGCTCGCCGGGATGCCGCACGCCCGCGCGAGCCAGGCCGACCAGGTCGAGCAGGCGCAGCACCCGCTCGCGGCGGCTTGGGCCGTCGACGCCGCGCCGCTCCAGCGGGGTGGCGACGTTGCCCGCCACGGTGCGCTCGCCGCGCAGCGACGGGTACGCCTCAACGAGGCTGAACCGCTCGCGGAGGTCCCGCAGCGACTGAGTGTCGAGCCGGGTGGTGTCGACGTCGTCGACGCGGATGGCGCCCTCGTCGGGGCGCTCGTGCAGGCTGAGCAGCCGCGCGAGCTCCGACGTGCCCGCGCCGGGGTGGCCGAGCAGGCCGTACAGCGCGCCCGCGCCGATCTCGAAGGAGACGTCGCGCAGGGCGGTGGTGGGTCCGGGGATGGACGTGGTCAGGTTCTCTACGGTGATCACGGAAAGCTCCAGTGTGGTGCGGCCCGCGCACAGCGTGGCGTGCGGCAAGGGCCTTCGGTCAGGACGGGCTGGGTCAGCGGCAGCGTCGACACGCGCACACGGTGCGACGGCACTGGTCGACGACTCGTCGCTGCGTCAGCATTCGTGACCGATACACAGGAAATCCCTCCATCGGTCCTGGCGGTAGCACCTGCCCATCGGTGGGTGGTTGCTGCGGCTTCGTCGAGCCAGGTCTCTCAGCCGCTCGGGATGGATGCCTCCACATTACAGCGGATACCCACCGTCATTGGCAACACCACGCGGCCGTCGCATGTTCCAGATCACAGTGCGCCGTCTTCAGGCTGCGGCGGCGATGCGGGTGAAGTCGGTGATGGTGAGCTGTTCGCCTCGGATGGCGGGGTCGACGCCGGCGGCGCGGAGGATCCGCTCGGCGCGTTGCGCCGAGCCCGCCCAGGAGGCCAGCGCACCGCGGAGCGTCTTGCGGCGCTGCGCGAACGCGGCGTCGATGACGGCGAACACCCGGTCACGCTCGGCCTGACCGGGCGGGACCTCGGCATGACGTTCGAACGACACCAGCGCGGAGTCGACGTTGGGGACCGGCCAGAACACCGCGCGCGGGACCGGCGCGACCTTGCGGGCCGTGCCGTACCAGGCCAGCTTCGCGCTCGGCACGCCGTACACCCGGCTGCCCGGCCCGGCCGCCATCCGGTCGGCCACCTCGGTCTGCACCATCACCAGCACCCGCCGCAACGACGGCAGCTCGCCGAGCAGGTGCAGCACCACCGGCACCGCGATGTTGTACGGCAAGTTGGCCACCAGCAGGTTCGGCGCGTCCCGAACGTCGAACACGGCGTCCTGAGTGCAGGACACGGCGTCCTGAGTGCGGGACACAACGTCCTGAACGTGGGACACGACGCCATCGGGGGCCGCCGAGCCACCGGAGGCTCCCGCCAGGTCGGCGGCGCGGAGGCGGAGGGCGTCGGCGGCCAGCACCGTGAGACGCGAGGCGGCGGCGCCGGCCCGTGCGCCGACAGTCGCCGGGAGCCGATCGGCGAGCACCGGGTCGACCTCGACGGCCACCACACTGGCGCCGGTGGCCAACAGTCCGAGCGTCAACGACCCGAGCCCAGGGCCAACCTCCAGCACGACGTCGTCGGCATCGACACCGGCCAGCTGCACGATCCGCCGCACCGTGTTCGCGTCGTGCACGAAGTTCTGGCCCAGCTTCTTGGTCGGGCGCACCGCGAACTCCGTCGCGAGCGCCCGCACCTCGGCTGGCCCGAGCAGGGCGACGTCCGGTTGGGTCACCACCGGAGCCTATGTCGTGCCGCCGGGCACTACATCGGCAGGCCGAGCTCCTCAGCACACGCGGGCCAGGCGCTGTAGTCGCCCCGGGCGTCGCGCACCTTGGTGGCGATCGCGATCTGCTGCACGCGGGTGGCCTGGTGCGGGTACGGGGCGTACTGCTCGCCGCCGTAGGCGTCCCAGGTCGACTTGTCGAACTGCAACCCGCCGTAGTAGCCGTTGCCGGTGTTGATCGACCAGACGTTGCTCGACTCGCAGAACGCCAGCCGGTCCCACACCGCGGCGTCGCTGATCACCGGCTGCTTGGTGCCGACGACGACGACCTTCGGGATCGCCTGGCTCAGCACCTTGACCTTGAGCTGCTCGCGGCTGACCTCGACGTTGTTGCGCTGGGTGACGCGGTAGGTGACGAGCTTCTCGCCCGCCTGGCCCGCCTGCCGCACCCGCTCGGTGCCGACCGGCAGGTTGGGGTTCTCGATCTCCTTGACCGGGACGGCGATCGGCTCCTTGATGGTGATCGTCGAGACGCCGGTGCGCACGATGTGCAGCGCGGCGCCGTCGACCAGCTTGCGGGTGAGCTTCTCCTCGACGGAGTCCCGCTGCCCGAGTTTGATGCCCTCCGTCGCGAGGAACTCCTTGACCGTCACCGCGTTGGTGGTGACCGTGCGAGCCTTGTTCCCGCCGTCGAAGAGCTTGATGGTCTTCTCGGTCTTGACCTCGAGCCGCATGCTGCCGTCGAGCGGCACACCGCTGCTGCCAGGCACTGACAGCGCGGCGCCGTTCGACAGCATCTCGCTCATGCCGAGCTGCTGCATCGCCTCGTCGACCGTGGCGGCTCGCACCCACGTCTGCCGCGCCTCGCCGTCGACGACGAGGGTGAGCTGGCGGCCGCGCTCGAGCTGGACGACGCCGCCGTGACCGACGGGCGCGTTCGGCGACGGCGACACCGAGTCGTGCTTGTCGATCTCGATGTTGGCGTCCTCGAGGACGTCGCTGACCGTCGAGCCGAAGGTGTTGACCGTCTGGGTCTTGCCGTCGACGTTGAGCGTGACGTTCTTGTTCATCGCGAGCGCCGCGCCACCGCCACCGGTCAGCGAGAGCACCACGGCGACGACGGCGCCCTTGAGGAAGCGCTGCTTCCACGTCCTGATCGCGGTGGCGAGCCCGGGCTCCTCCGGCTCCTCGTCACCGCCCGAGGAGTACTGGGCGATGAGGTCGTCCGGGATGTAGTCCGGGATGACGGGCAGCACCGTCGTCTCGGCATTGACAAGCCGGATGAGCTCGTCGACGTCGACATCGAGATCACGCAGCATGTGCTCCGCCTGCGGGCCGAGCACCGCGTGGACGTCCTGCGGTGTCACGGCCGCCTGCGGCGAGAACTCAGTGATATCAGCGTCGTATTCGGGCCAATAGAACTCGGTGGTTGGCCGCTCCAGCTGGGCCACCGATGAGCGCGCAGAGCGCAGCGGGGCACGCCACTGGTCAACAGTCACGAAGCCGATCCCTTTCGCACGCGGTCTTCCTTAACGCATGCGGGTGCATGCGTGCGGACTCCCGCAGTCGGCGTCGTCTAGGCACCAGCTCACAACTGTGCCCCAATCCCCGACGTGCACCGACGCGACTGAGGGTTCCAGGATGAGAACCCGATACCTTCGAGCCCTCACTCCGGTCACGGGACAATAACGGACCCTGCTGGGGTTGTGCAAACACCCTGAGCGATGTCGTGACCTTGCTCACTCGCTCGTGTGGACCAGCCCCGGGTCAGTTGTCGCACTCCGTCGTACTCGGCGTAACACTGGGCAACCGGAAAATCCGCTCTGCCGTGGCATTGACCGCCACTGCCAGCGACCGAGAGTCTTCCTCCCGCAGCTCAGCGAGATCACGCAAGGTGTACGCGGCGCAGTAGGGCTCGTTCGGCCGCCCCCGGTACGGATGCGGGGTCAGAAACGGCGCGTCGGTCTCGACCAACAGCTGATCCCGCGGCACCAGCTGAGCCGCCTCCCGCAGCGGACGCGCGTTGCGGAACGTGACCGGGCCCGCGAACGAGAGCACATAACCCGCGTCGACGCAGCGCCGCGCCACATCGGCGTCGCCGGAGAAGCAGTGGAAGATCACCCGCTCCGGCGCGCCCTCCTCCGCCAAAATCCGCAGCACGTCCTCGTGCGCGTCGCGGTCGTGGATCATCAGCGGCTTGCCGACCCGCTTGGCGAGGTCGATGTGCCAGCGGAACGCCTCCTGCTGGGCCTCGGGCGGCGCGTAGTCCCAGTAGTAGTCCAGCCCGGTCTCCCCGACCGCGACGACGCGCTCGCCCGCGACGAGCTCCTCGATCTCGGCGCGGGCGCTGTCGTCGAAGTCGCTCGTGCGGGTGGGGTGGATCGCGACGGCGGCGTAGAGCCGGTCGTCCCAGCCCGCCGCCGTCGCGGCCCAGCGGGCGGCGGCGAGGTCGTCGGCGACGGTGACGACCCGGGTCACCCCGGCGGCCTCGGCCCGGTCCAGCATCACGGCGACGTCGGCCGCCGTCTCCGCGCCGCAGGCGTCGAGGTGGGTGTGGGCGTCGACCACCGGCTCCGGCAGCCGCTCCGGCACGGGTGGCCGTTCGCGTCGCTTGTCACTCATCCGCGGGCTTGATCGGCGCCCAGGACGGGCCGGTCTCGGCGAGCGACGGGTCGAGCTTGCCGAAGATGGGCTTCGGCTTGGCCAGCGGACGGCCCACCTCGATCGGCACCGGCTCCCACCGCGCCTGCTCGGCCGAATACGTACCGGTCAGGATCGGGTAGCTGTTGCCGGGCGCGTCCAGGTCCTCGACGTCTTGCAGCTCCGGCTGCGCCGCCCACACGCCGGTGCCGCCCAGGGCCTCGTGTACCTGCTGCGCCGCGTGCGGCAGGAACGGCGTGAGCAGTGTGTTGGCGTCCGAGACCACCTGCAGCGCGGTGTGCAGCACGGTGTCGCGGCGGGCCGGATCGTCCTTGAGCTGCCACGGCTGCTGCTCGGACAGGTACCGGTTAGCCGCGGTCACCACCCGCATCGCCTCGTTCGCCGCCTGCCGGAACCGCGACCGCCGCAGGTGCCCGCCGACGACGTCGAACGCCTGCGCGGACAGTGCCGTCAGGTCGGCGTCGGCCTGCTGCGGCGCCTCCGGCCTCGGCACCGCGCCGACGTTCTTGTGCGCCATCGAGATGGAGCGGTTGACCAGGTTGCCCCACTCGTTGGCCAGCTCGAAGTTGGTGCGGCGTACGAACTCGTCCCAGGTGAAGTCGACGTCCTGGTTCTCGGGACCGGCCGTGGAGATGAAGTAGCGCAGCGCGTCCGGCCCGAACTCCTCCAGGAACTCGTGCACGTAGATCACGGTGCCGCGCGAGGTGGAGAACTTCGAGCCGCTCATGGTCAGGAACTCGCTGGAGACGACCTCGGTCGGCAGGTTCAGCGTGCCGAACGCGCCCGCCGTGCCGCCCTTGTCGCCGGCGCCGTTCTGGCCGAGCAGCAGCGACGGCCAGACCAACGAGTGGAAGACGATGTTGTCCTTGCCCATGAAGTAGTAGCCGAGGGCGTCGGGCGACGTCCAGAACTCGCGCCAGGCGTCGTCATCGCCGCTGCGCCGCGCCCACTCGACGCTGGCCGACAGGTACCCGATCACGGCGTCGAACCAGACGTAGAACCGCTTCATCGGCGCGTCGCGCCAGCCGTCGAGCGGGACCGGCACGCCCCAGTCCAGGTCGCGGGTGATCGCGCGGGGACGCAGGTCGTCGAGCAGGTTCTGGCTGAACTTGAGCACGTTCGGCCGCCACTCGGTGCGGGTCGACAGCCACTCGCCGAGCGACTCGGTGAACGCGGGCAGGTCGAGGAACAGGTGCTCGGTCTCGACGAACTCCGGCGTCTCGCCGTTGATGCGCGAGACGGGGTTGCGCAGGTCGGCCGGGTCGAGCTGGTTGCCGCAGTTGTCGCACTGGTCGCCGCGGGCGCCGTCGTAGCCGCAGATCGGGCAGGTGCCCTCGATGTAGCGGTCGGGCAGTGTGCGGCCGGTCGACGGGCTGATCGCGCCGAGCTGTGTCTTCGCGACGACGTAGCCGTTGCGCCACAGTGAGAGGAACAGCTCCTGCACGACGCGGTAGTGATTGCCGGTGGTGGTGCGGGTGAACAGGTCGTAGGACAGCCCGAGGCCGTGCAGGTCGCTCGCGATCTGCCGGTTGTACTTGTCGGCCAGCTCGCGGGCGGTCAGTCCTTCCTTGTCGGCCTGCACCTGGATCGGGGTGCCGTGCTCATCGGTGCCACTGACCATGAGCACCTTGTTCCCGGCCATTCGCTGGTAGCGCGCGAAGACGTCGGAGGGGATCCCGAACCCGGAGACATGGCCGATGTGGCGGGGGCCGTTGGCGTAGGGCCAGGCCACCGCGGTGAGAACAGGTGTGCTCATGCCTCGGTAGCCTACGGACCTCGCCCGCGTCATCGACACCGGCTTTGCCGTGACCCGTTCGCGCTACATCGCGCGAGACGGGGGAGGATGTCAGCATGCGGTTGGTACGGACGGCGTTGCGCACCGGGGCGCGGCCCGAGCGGGTGTTGTCCCTGCTCGACGCGCGTGCCGGACGTCGTGGGCTGCCCGGACCGGCCGCGCTGACCGGCACCTGGTTCGGGTCCCAGGCGGTGATCGCGCCGACGGTCCAGCCACGCCCGGTGACCGACGCCGACGAGGCGTTCGCGGTGCCCGCCCGGCAGCCGGACGTCGACGCCGCCGCCGACGGCGCCGTCGGCGGCGGCTGGTTCGGCTACCTCGGCTACGACCTCACCGACCCGTCCGGCCGCTCCGGGACCCTGCCCGCCGCCGCCTGGGGCTGGGCCGACCACGTGTTGCGGCTCGACGCGGACGGGCAGTGGTGGCTCGAGGCGCTGGTGCCCGGCCCGGACACCGACGCGCTCGCCGCCGAGTTCGACGCGCTGCTCGCGGGGGCGGACGACGACCCCGCCGGGCGCGGCTGGACGGCGACCGCGCTGCGCAGGCCGGACGGCAGCGCCCACACCAAGGCCGTCGCGGCGTGCATGGACGCCATCGCGGCCGGTGAGCTGTTCCAGGCCAACATCTGCGCTCGCTTCCACGGCGCGTTCGACGGCTCGGCGTGCGAGCTGTTCACCGCCGGGGTGTGGCGGCTGCGGCCACGCCGGGCGGCGTACCTGGCGGGGTCGTGGGGTGCGGTGGTGTCGCTGTCGCCGGAGCTGTTCCTGGCCCGCAGCGGACGCCGGGTGCGCTCGACGCCGATCAAGGGCACGCTGCCCCGGCGCTCGGCGGCCGACGACGCGAACGCCGAGCTGCTGCGCCGGTCGGCCAAGGACGTCGCCGAGAACGTCATGATCACCGACCTCGTCCGCAACGACCTCGGCCGGGTCAGCGCCGTCGGCAGCGTCACCGTGCCGGAACTGCTGAACGTCACCGAAGCCCCGGGGGTGTGGCATCTCGAGTCGACCGTCGCGGCGGAGCTGGCGCCGGGCGTGACCGACGCCGGGCTGCTGCGCGCGGCGTTCCCGCCCGGCTCGGTCACCGGCGCGCCGAAGCTGCGCGCGCTCGACCTCATCGCGGAGCTGGAGCCGGAGGCGCGCGGGGTGTACTGCGGAGCGGTGGGTCTCGCCTCGCCGGTCGCGGGGATGGAGCTCAACGTCGCCATCCGCACCTTGGAGGTCTCGGGCGGCAGGGTCGCGCTCGGCGTCGGCGGCGGCATCACCGCGCTGTCCGACCCGGAGGCCGAGTGGCAGGAGTGCCTGCACAAGGCCGCCCCGCTTGAGGCGCTATTGCGGCATTTCGCGGAATTGCCGGAATAATGCGGAAAATTACGTCACAGTAGAAACGAATAACGGTCGGTGAGGAATTCGAGACCGTACCGCCACGTTGCCTAGTGTCGGACGGCCGAACGGGTGAGGGGACACGTGAATGGCAGCGGCAACGGCGACGGTCAAGCACACCCTGCCCCGCGAGGTGTGGGTACTCGTCGTGGCCAACGTGCTGATCGCGGCCGGGTTCGGCCTGGTGGCCCCCGCCATCCCGATCTTCGCGTCAAGCTTCGACGTCAGCGTCACCGCGGCGTCGTTCGTCATCAGCGCGTTCGCCGCGGCCCGGCTACTGTTCGCCCCCGCCGCAGGAAAGTTGATCAGCAGGCTCGGCGAGCGCCGGGTGTATCTGAGCGGGCTGCTCATCGTGGCGCTGTCGACCGGCGCCTGCGCGTTCGCCGGTGGCTACGTCCAGCTGCTGGTGTTCCGCTCCGCCGGTGGCATCGGCTCGACGATGTTCACCGTCTCGGCCATCGCACTGATGATCCACCTGACCCCGCCGCCGCTGCGCGGCAGGGCGTCGGGGCTTTTCGGCACCGGTTTCCTCGTCGGCAACGTCATCGGGCCGCTCGCCGGTGGCGGCCTGATCGAGATCAACATCCGGGCGCCGTTCCTCGTCTACGCGCTCGCCCTGCTCATCACGACGCTGTTCGTGTGGCTGATGCTGCGCAACTCGACCCTGATCAGCGCCGCCGACACCGACGACACCCCGGCGCTGACGCTGCCGGCCGCGCTCAAGGACCACGTCTACCGGTCGGCGCTGCTGGCCAACTTCTCCTTCGGCTGGATGGTCTTCGGGGTGCGGGTCGCGCTGGTGCCGCTGTTCCTGGTGCAGGTGCTGGAGCAGCGGGAGGGTCTCGTCGGCATCGCGTTCGGGGTGTTCGCCGCCGCCAACGTCGTCATGCTGCTGCTGGCGGGCAAGCTCGCCGACACCATCGGTCGCAAGCCGTTCGTGCTCGGCGGGCTGACGATCACCGCGCTCGGCACCATCTGGCTCGGCCTGACCACCTCGGTGGTCGAGTTCATGGTGGCCACGGTCGTCACCGGCATCGGCGCGGGACTGCTCACGCCGCCGATGCAGGCGACGGTGGCCGACGTGGTCGGCTCGCGCGGGCGCGGCGGGCCGGTGCTCGCGACGTTCCAGATGGCCGCCGACGTGGGCGCGATCCTCGGCCCGCTCGCGGCCGGTGCGCTGGCCCAGAACGTCTCGTTCGGCCTCGCGTTCGGCATCACCGGCGCGCTGGCCATCATCGCGGCGCTGGTGTGGGTGCCCGCGCGGGAAACGCTGCCGACGGCAGAGGAAGAGCCGCACCACCCCACGCCGGAACAGTCCTGGGAGCTGGACGCGGGACGGAATCCTTAGGACGTCTGCTTGACGTCGACGTCAGTTGGCCCGAAGTCCCGAGCGATCGCATCGTTGAGCTGCGGCGAGTCCAAATCGTCGGCGAGGGTTAGCTCGCCCTTCAGGGATCCGCGACCGCTGCGACGCGCCCGCCGCGAAGACTGCGTCCTGGCATCGTGTACGTCGTACTGACTCACCGTGTCATCCACCGCTGGCCTCCTGGACCAATCCTAGGACCGTTCGCGGGCCGCCAGCACCGCGTCGTAGAGCTCCTTCTTGGACACGCCGTGCTCGGCGGCGACCTCGCCCGCCGCCGCCTTCAGCCGCTCCCCCGCGTCGACCCGCGCCCGCACCGCCGCCACCAGATCCTCGGCGCGCGGCCGGGTCACGGTCGCCCCGGCGACGACGACGGTGATCTCGCCGCGCAGCCCCTCGGCGGCGCGCTCGGCCAGCTCGGCGAGGGTGCCGCGCAGCACCTCCTCGTACGGCTTGGTCAGCTCCCGGCAGACGGCGGCGCGGCGGTCGCCGCCGAGCACCCGCGCGGCGTCGGCGAGCGTGGCGGCGATCCGGTGCGGTGACTCGAAGAACACCGCCGTGCGTGGCTCGTCGGCGAGCGCGGCGAGGAACCGCTGCCGTTCTCCCTGCTTGCGGGGCGCGAAGCCGTCGAAGCAGAACCGGTCGGAGGCGAGCCCGGAGAGCGCGAGCGCCGTGGTCACCGCCGAAGGGCCCGGCAGGCAGGTGACCGGCAGGCAGGCGTCCGCGCAGGCCGTGACCAGCGAGAACCCGGGGTCGGACACGCTGGGCATCCCGGCGTCGGTGACCAGCAGCACCGTCTTACCGTCCCGTACCGCCTCGACGAGCGCGGGAACGCGTGCGGCCTCGACGGCGTCGTAGAAGCTGACCAGGCGCCCAGCGAGCGTGACGCCGAGCGCGGCGGCGAGCGCCCGCGTCCTGCGCGTGTCCTCCGCCGCGACGATGTCGGCGCTGCCCAGCGCGTCGACGAGCCGTGGCGAGGCGTCGCGGGAGTCGCCGAGCGGGGTCGCGGCGAGCACCAGCCCGCCACCGGCGTCTGTCGGCATCTGCACTCGGTCAGCTTCCCACGGCACCCGCATGCCGATCGCACGCGATCCGGCCTAAGGCCGTGTCTGATGGATCCATGGTCGCGGTATCGGCGCCCAGATCGTCCGCGGCCGCGTTGTCGTCGCCGACCATAGCTCCGCTATGGCCCTCCTCCTCCGCCTTGCCCCGAACAACCTGGATCACCGATCCCAGCGACCGAGATCCATCAGACACGGCCTAGCATTGGTGCTCGTGACCACGGTGCTGCCCGACAACGCGCTGACCGTGACGCGTAAGCTCCCCGCCCGCCCGCCGGCACCTCCCTCCGACACCGAACTGAGCCTGATCGGCAGGCCGATGCCCACCGATCGGCTACGCGCCTGGGGCATCACCCTGCTCATCACGGCCGTCGGCGCCGTCCTCCGGCTGTGGAACCTCGGCTTTCCCACCGACAAGGGCACCCCCGTCTTCGACGAGAAGCACTACGTCCCTCAGGCGTGGCAGATCCTGCGCAACGGCGGTCACGAGGACAACTACGGCTACGAGCTGGTCGTGCACCCGCCGGTGGCCAAGCAGCTGATCGCGATCGGCGAGTGGCTGTTCGGCTACAACGGCTGGGGCTGGCGGTTCAGCGCGGCGATCGCGGGCATCGTGATCATCCTCCTGACCATCAGGATCGCCCGCAGGCTCACCCGCTCCACCCTGCTCGGCGCGATCGCGGGCGTGCTCGTCATCGCCGACGGCGTGCTGCATCTGCAGTCCCGCATGGGGATGCTCGACATCTTCCTCGCGGTGTTCATGCTCGCCGCGTTCGGTTGCATTCTGCGCGACCGCGACCAGGTGCGCGAACGGCTCGCGGAGGCGGTGCGCAACGACTGGATCTCGACGTCGCCGTACGGGCCGAAGCTCGGCGTGCGCTGGTGGCGGTTCGGCGCGGGCGTGATGCTCGGCATCTCCTGCGGCGTGAAGTGGAACGGCATCTACTACATCGCGGCGTTCGTGCTGCTGGTGCTGGCGCTCGACTGGAGCGCGCGTCGCGCGGCGGGCATCATGCGGCCGATGCGCGCGGTGCTGCTGCGAGACGCGCTGCCCGCGGTGCTCTCGCTCGCCGTGCTGGCTGTGCTGATCTACTTCGGCAGCTGGTGGACCTGGTTCGCCAGCGAGACGGCGACCGATCGTCACTACCTCCAGATCACCGATCCGGCGGGCGGCTTCTGGGGTTTTTTGCCCTCCTGGCTGGCCGACAAGATCCCGGACAGCTTCACGGCCATGCTGCCGAACGCGATCGGGGCGCTCGGGTACTACCACAAGGACGTCTTCGACTTCCACGCCAACCTCGCCACCCCGGCGGGCGATCCGCACCCGTGGGAGTCCAAGCCGTGGACCTGGCCGATGGGGCTGCGGCCGATGCTGTACTACTACGGCTCCGGCTCGGACGCGACGGGCTGCGGCGAGGCCGAGTGCGTGGGCGCGACCATGCTGATCGGCACCCCGGCGATGTGGTGGCTCGCGATCCCGATGCTCACCTGGGCGCTGTGGCGCGCGCTGTTCCGCTCGGACTGGCGCTACGGCATGGTGCTCGTCGGCTACTTCGCCGGACTGCTGCCGTGGTTCACGAACCTCGACCGGCAGATGTACTTCTTCTACGCGACGTCGATGGCGCCGTTCCTGATACTCGGGCTGACGCTGGTGCTCGGGCAGCTGCTCGGCTCCGCCCGCGAGGGGTACGAGCGCCGGGGGACGGGACTGCTCGTCGTGTCGCTCTATGTCGGGCTGGTGGTGGCGAACTTCGTCTGGCTGTGGCCGGTGCTGAACGGCGACTCGATCACGCCGGCGCGCTGGGAGGCCGAGCTGTGGCTGCCGTCGTGGCGGTGATCCCGGCGCAGGGATAGGCTGCCTCGCACCGTCGGGGTGCGGTGGCCTGCCCACCGCTGTTGTAGGTGAAGGAGACGTTCGGGTGCGCAGGGCGCCATGACACGGATCGGGCGAGCCGACCGGCGGCCAGTGGTGCTGCGGGCGCTGTTCGGTATACGACGGATACTGCCGACGGCCGGCCATCCCGCTCGCTCGGTCATCTCGAGTTTCGCCGCGACGGTGCTGATCGGCACGGCGGTGCTGATGCTGCCGGTGGCGGCCGAGACCGGGCGTGCGACCGACCTGGTGACAGCGCTGTTCACCGCGACGTCGGCGGTATGCATCACCGGACTCATCGTGGTCGACACCACCGAGCACTGGTCCACCTTCGGCGAGATCACGATCATCGCGCTGATCCAGATCGGCGGTCTCGGCATCATGACCGTCGCGTCACTGCTCGTCCTGCTCGTCTCGCGCCGGTTCGGACTGCGGATGCAGCTCAGCGCACAGCGGGAGACCAAGAGCATCGACCTCGGCGAGGTGCGCGCTGTCGTGTTCAGGGTCGCCCTGATCAGCTTCGCCGTCGAGATCATCGTCGCCACCGTGTTCACGATCCGCCTGACGACCGGCTACGGCGAGAGCTTCGGCGACGCGGTGTACTCCGGGATCTTCCACGGAATCTCGGCGTTCAACAATGCGGGCTTCTCGCTCTACACGGACAGCATGTCGCGGTTCGTCTCCGACCCGTGGATCTCCCTCGCCCTGATCGTCGGAGTGATCGTCGGCGGGCTCGGCTTCCCGGTGCTGTTCGAGCTGGGCCGCAGACTGCGCGGCCGGATTCGCTGGAGCATGCACACCAAGATCACGCTGCTGACCACGGCCATCCTGCTCGTCGTGGGGTTCGTGTACATCACGCTCAACGAGTGGCGCAACCCGGACACAATGGGCGAGCTCGGCGTCGGCGGCAAGCTGCTCGCCGGACTGTTCGCCGCGACGATGCCCCGGTCGGCCGGGTTCCACTCGGTACCGATCGGCGAGATGGAGTCGTCGACGCTGCTCGTGACCGACGTGCTGATGTTCATCGGCGGCGGCAGCGCGAGCACGGCAGCAGGCATCAAGGTGACGACATTCGCGTTGCTCGCATTCGTCATCCTGGCCGAGATCAGGGGCGAGCCGACGGTGCACGTCATGGGCAGGCGGCTGGCGCCAGAGGTGCAGCGGCAGGCGCTGACCGTCGCGCTGCTGAGTGTCGCGCTGGTCATGCTGACCAC